>DASPKT010000121.1:0-28639 GCA_035627915.1 Azospirillaceae bacterium | reverse complement strand
CAACGCTCCTCAGGCTGAGCCTGTCGAAGCCCGCACCCCATCCCCGCTGCCGTCCAGCCGCACCTCAGGGCCGCAGCTTCGGCACCGTGGGGGAGTCCTCCTCGGCGGCCGTGCGGGTCTCCTCCTCGGCCGGGGGGCGGGGGCGGGCCGGTTGGGCGCGGGCGGCCTGGTTGCGGCGCTGGCGCTCCTCGATACCGTCGAGGAGGTCGGTCACCGTGCGGTTCTGCGGCTCCACCCGCAGGGCGCGCTGGTAGTAGACCCGGGCGTTCGCCCATTCCCCGCGCTGCTCCGACAAACGGGCCCAGCGCAGATAGGTGTCCACGATCTCGTCGCGCAGGCCCATGGCGGCCGGGCTGCCGGGCGACAGCGCCTCGATCCGGCGCAGCGTCGCCAGGGCGTTCTCCGGGCCGGGGGTGGTGAGCTGCCGGGCGGCGATCTGGGTGCGGGCGCGCTCCAGCAGGGTGCGCAGCTCGGCCTGGCTGGCTGCCGGGGGCTGGGCGGAGGCGGCGCGCGCGGCGGCCGTCTCCTCCGGCAGGGCCGGCGGGACCGGGCCGGCGATGCGCGACTCCGGCGCCGCCGGATCCGCGGCGGGGGCCGTGGCCGGCACCTCCTGCGTCGTGTCGGGCGCCGCCGCGCGCTCCGGTTCGCTGACCGGCTCCATCTCGGGCGCCTGGGTGACGGCAGGCGCCGGGGCAGGCGCCCGGGAAGACGGCGGGGCGGCCACCGCGACCTCGTCCGCCGGGCTGTCGGAGTCGGCCTGCGGCGCCGCGGCGGGCGCCGGCGGGGGCAGGACGGTGGGGCCGGCGTCCACGTCGGCGCCGCCGGTCACGCGCCCGGCGACCCGGTCGAACGACTGGCCGCCGTCATAGGCGTAGAAATAGGCGCCGGCGGCACCGGCCAGCAGCAGGGTCCCGCCCACCAGCCAGAGGGCGGCGGAACGGCCGCCGGACCGCGCGGGCGGCTGCGGCGGCGGTGCCTTCAGCGCCGACGGCGGCACCGGGCGCGCCGTGGCGGCCGGCATCCGGGTCTGGTTCGGGAGTTGTACCTGGGCCTGGGCCTGCGGCCTGGACGGCTGGGGCTGGCGCACGACGGTCGGCTCACGGCCCGTCTGCGGGTCGCGCGCGGGCTGGGGCGGCGGGGCCGGGCGGGGCGGGGGCGGCACGCGGTGGACCGTGCCCGAACTCCTGACCGCGGCGGCGAGGCCGGCCTCCTCCAGGCGCCGCTCCAGGGCGGGCGACCCGGCCAGGAGGATCTGCAGGAACCGGCCGGAGGGGCTGGCGGACTCCGAGAGTTCCGCCAAGTCGCGCAGCGTGTCGGCGGACAGCCGCTCCGCCCCCTCGACGACCAGCACGCCGGCGCCGGCCAGTTCCAGCCGGTCGGCGGCCAGGTCGACCAGCGCGTCGAAGCCCGGGTCGGGGGCGCCGGAGGGCAGCAGGGCGCGGGCGCCGGCCGCCACCAGGTGCTCCACCGAGGCGTCGCGCGAGGCCTCCACCATCATCGACAGCACGCCGTCCATGTCGGCGTTGCGCGCCACGCGCTGGGCGAGGGCGGCGCGGCGCGCCTCGTCCTCGCCCAGCAGCAGGATCAGTCGCCGTCGGCCGACGATGGCGAGGTGGAGGCCGTTGAGGACGTCCTCTTCCTCGGCGGCCGGCACCGGCTGCGCGCGGGAGGAGTCGGGGGCGGATGCGTGCTTGCCTGTCTTGCTGACCATGGGCTTGGCTGCAGTTGGGGTCCTCGCACTCTAAGGCGGGCGGCGACCGGCCGGGACGGCGCAAAGGGGGGCTCGGGCCGGCCAATGGCGGCACCCAGTCCCACGATCGGCTCCCGCGCTCCCTGCCCCCTATGGCGAGGAGGGCGCCCCTGCGCGCGGGCTTTCGCCGCGGGTCCCGCCGATTGACGCCGGACACGATTAGGCGCACCCTCCGAAGGGTCGGGCCGGCGTGCCCGCGGCGGGGGAAAACCGAAGGGGATCATGGAGGTAGCGCAGCTGCTCGGCCAGGGACCGGCGGCCCGCCTGATCGCGGAGATCGCACCGGCCGAGGTCGAGGTCCTGCATGTCGGCCTGGAGGGGGAGCTGTCGTCCCGCCGGCTGCCGACCCCATCCGTCCTGGCCGCCCTGCGGGAGGACTGCCTGCCCCCCGGGGAGGACCCGCCCGGCGGAGGAAGGTCCCCCGCACCGCTGCGGCTGATCCCCGAGACCGCCCGCCGCCTGCCCGATGAGATGGCGGACACCTCCCGCCTGCTGCTGATCGCGGAGGCGGCGGACGCGGAGGGACCGGCCTGCCCCCGTGCGCTGCTGCGCGGCATCGCCGGACAGGCCCGCCAAGCCGGCTTCGTCGCCCGCGCCGCCTTCGGCTACGACTTCCACCTGTTCGACGGCGGCGGCCCCGGCTTCGAGGGCGGATTGCTGCGCCTGCCCGGCGCGCTTGCCCAGGGGCGGGCCTGGGACGTGTTCCGCGCGGCGCTGCTGCGCTGCTGCGCCGAGCTGGGGGTGACCCTGCAGGAGCTGGAGGCGCTGCCGGGCGAGGGGACGGTGCGTGCCCGGCTGGCGATGGCGGAGGCGGCCGACGCCGCCGACCAGGCGCTGCTGTTCCGCCACGCGGTGCGGCTGCTGGCGCGGCGCCACGGGCTGGCCGCCAGCTTCATGGCGAAGCTCTCCGACGCCGTGCCGGGCCATGGCGGGCCGATCCGGCTGGCGCTGGAGCGTCCGGACGGCGGCTTCCCCTTCCACGACGCCGATGCCCCCGACAGGATGAGCCTGCTGTTCCGCCGGTTCGTCGCGGGACAGGTGGCGCTGATGCCGGACCTGCTGGTCATGGCGGCGCCGACGGTGAACGCCTACCGCCGGCTGCTGGCGGGGCAGGGCGGCGCCCGGCACGCCTGCTGGTCGGCGGATGCCGGCGCGGCGGCTGCGCTGGCCGTGCTGCCCGGGCCCGAGCCGGCGGTGGAGTACCGGGTCACCGCCTCGGACGCGAACCCCTACCTGGCACTGTCGGCGGCGCTCGGCTCCGGGCTCTGGGGGATCGAGAAGGAGGCGGCGCTCGGCCCGGCGGAGGGGGAGCCCGGCGGCCGTGCCCCGCACGCGGTGCTGGCGCCCACCCTGTGGGACGCCGCCCATCGCATTCGCATCAGCGAAGCGGCGCACGACCTGTTCGGCACCGCCTTCGTGGAGGCCTACGCGGCGCGGGCGGAGCGGGAGATCATGGAATACCGCCGCCACGTGACCGACTGGGAGGTCATGCGCTACTTCGACCGCGTGTGACGGCGGCGTCGCGCGGGCCGGCCGGCACCGCGCTTTCCACACCTGTCCCGATGTCGCATGTCCCGGATGGGTAGTTGACAGGGACCGGCCGTCCGGACTAGCCGCTGGCGGCAGCCGCATCCCGGCCCACAGAATGTTGTAGGCCGCGGCCCGGCGCGGGGGATGCGGTCCGGGCGGGCCGGCGCGATTCGACGTACCCCGCTCCACAGACTTATCCACAAGGGACCGCACAGCCTACCCGGAAGAGGTAAGGCGTCTCCGCCTGGGATGTTGAGGCCGCCCCTACGATCTGGCAGAAAAAAGGCCGCTCCACGCGGAGCGGCCTGAGTTTAGGGAGGAAACGCCCGAAAAGGGCATGCAGCAGCGATGCTGCGATGCACAAGATGGTACCGGACAACCCGGACCGCAAGAGCGCAGACGGCCCCTTTTCGGGGCCGCTGCCGTTTTTGGGAGGCGGCCTAGGGCCGCGTCACCGGATCGGGAGACCCGCATGCCCGGAAGTCCTAGCGCCATGCCGGAAGGCGGAATGCCGCCCGGCCAACCGTCGGCCGGACAGTCCGCCGGAAGCCTGCCGGAGCCGGTAGGGGCGGAGGCCCTGGGCCGGGTCGCCGGCGTCCTGGCCGCGCGCCGGCCCGCCCTGTTCCTGGACTATGACGGCACCCTGACCCCGATCATGCCCCGCCCCGACCTGGCGGTGCTTGACCCCGCCATGCGGGAGCGCATCCGCCGGCTGGCGGCGCTGTGCCCGGTCGCCGTCATCAGCGGCCGCGACCTCGCCGACGTGCGCGCCATGGTGGGGATCGAGGGGCTGACCTATGCCGGCAGCCACGGGTTCGACATCGAGGCGCCGTCCGGCCCCCGCCAGTTCGGCGTGGAGTACCGGCCGGCGCTGGAGCGCGCGGCCGCCCGGCTGGGCCAGTCCCTGGCCGGCATCCAAGGCGCCCTGGTGGAGCCCAAGCGGTTCGCCGTCGCGGTCCACACCCGCGCGGTGGCGCCGGCCGACAAGGCGGCGGTGGAGGCGGCGGTGGCGGACGCCGCCGCGGCCGAGCCGGGCTTGCGCCGGACCGGCGGCAAGGAGATCCACGAGCTGCGCCCCGACCTGCCCTGGGACAAGGGCCGCGCCGTCCTGTCGCTGATCGAGGGGGAGCGGCTGGACGACCGCTTCCCCGTCTATATCGGTGACGACCTCACCGACGAGGACGCCTTCGCCGCGCTCGAGGGGCGCGGCCTCGGCATCGTCGTCGGTGACCATGGCGGCCCCAGCCGGGCCGCCTACCGGCTGCCCGACATCGCGTCGGTCGGGCTGCTGCTGGAGGCGCTCGCCCGCCACCTCGAGGGTTAGGCGGGGAGGTCCCCGGTCAGGGCTTCGACTTCGGCGGGAAGGTCGGCCCCTCGCGCCGGCCCTGGGCGGCCGGGTCGCGGCTCGGCTCCGGGACGCCACCCGGGGCGTAGGGCGGCATCGCGTCGTCGGAGGGATGGCGCGGGGAGACGGGCGGGACCGGCCCCAGGTCGCCCCCGGCGGGGTCGCGGCCGGCACCGGGGTTCTCCGCGTGGCCGGGCGGCGGCGCGGTGTGGTCGCTGTCCCGCAGCCTGTCGACGCCCTGGGCGTCCTTGCCGGTCCGGCCCGGGTTCCGGCCGTCGGGGTCCTGAGGGTGGTGCGGCATTCGGTTCCTCCTCCTGTCCGGAAGGGAACAGCGCTCCAGGCCGTTGGTTCACCGGTCCCGGCCGTGCGGGAGAGGGCGGCGACCTTGGGTGTACGACAGATGTCCCCCGCCGTTCCGCTTCTCCGCTTTTCATGCCTGTACCCGCCTCTTCCTAGAATGGCGGTGACGGAGCGGCCGGGCGTCACCGGGCCTCCGGTCCATTCTTCAAGATGAGGAGCGCATGCCGATGTCGAAAACCCTCCGCGCGTTGCTGGTCGCGGTGGCGGCGTCGCTGGCCGCCTGCCAGTCCGCCCCGCCGCCGCTGGAGGCAGCCCTGGCCAACCCCGGCGACGCCGGCGAATACCGCCTGGGCTCCGGCGACAAGGTGCGGGTGATCGTGTTCGGGCAGGAGCAGCTGTCCGGCGAGTTCGCCGTCGACGGTGCCGGCCGCGTCGCGATGCCGCTGGTCGGCGAGATCGACGCCAAGGGCCTGTCCGCCCGCGAGCTGGAGAAGCGGATCGCCCAGCGGCTGTCCGAGGGCTACGTGAAGGACGCGCGGGTCAGCGCCGAGGTGCTGACCTTCCGGCCCTTCTACGTGATCGGGGAGGTCAACAACCCCGGCCAGTTCCCGTACGCCAGCGGCATGACCGCGCTGAACGCCATCGCCATGGCGGGCGGGCACACCTACCGCGGCCGCCAGGACTACGTGGTCATCACCCGCACGATCGACGGGAAGAAGCAGGAGCGCCAGGCCCCGGCCAACACCCCGATCCTCCCGGACGACGTGGTGCAGGTGCCCGAGCGGCTGTTCTGAGGCCGAAGGGGCGGGATCGCCGCCGGGGCCCGCGGGCGCCCCGGCGGGCCGATCCGGCCTGCCGTCCGTTGATGTCGGCAGGCGCGCCCGCAACGGGTGCCGCCCCAGGGCCGGACCTACCTCAAGGAACCAGGATGCGAAGCTTCTTCAAGAAACGTCAGGTGGGCGCCGCCGAGACGGCCATCCAGCCGGCCATGCTCCAGGAGCCGGCGCGTCCCCTCGACAGGCCGTTCGACCGCCCCTACGACCGGGCGCCGCAGCCCCGGATGGGCGAGGTGGCGCCGGGCCTCGGCCTCGGCGGCCTGCTGGGCGCCCGCGACGGCGCCCCGGCCCGGCCGCCGGCCGAGTTCTCCCTGCGGGCCGACCGCGCGGAGAGGGCCCTGCGGCCCGACCTGCCGCCGGGCGAGGAGGTGCCGCGCTTCGCCGTGCCGGTCGCCGGCAGCATCCGCCAGGGCGGCGGGCGGGGCGAGAGCTTCTCCTCGGTCGCCGGCCTGTCCCAGGCGACCAGCCAGGCCCTGCGCGAGGCGTTCACGCCGACCCGGCCGAAGCAGCAGGTCAACAGCCTGTTCGTCGGCCGCCTGAACACGCTGCGCCGGATCATCTCGGCCATCGAGGAGGAGCGGGCGCACGTCGTCCTGTTTGGCGACCGCGGCCGCGGCAAGACCTCGCTCAGCAACGCGGTGGAGCAGATCGCGGGGCAGGCGGGCTACCTCACCCTGAAGGTCACCTGCTCGGCCGAGCTGGGCTTCGAGGAGATGTTCCGCGGCATCCTGCGCCGCATCCCCTCCACCTACTACAAGGCCTCGGCGGAGAACCCGTTCTCCAGCCTGCGCAGCTTCTCCAGCTTCGACGAGCGGCTGCCGCCGGGCCCGTTCAGCGTCGGCCAGCTGAACGACGTGCTGAACGAGATCGCCGGGACCCACGTGCTGGTCACGCTGGACGAGTTCGACCGCGTCGCGTCCGAGGACGTGAAGAACAAGCTGGCCGAGCTGATGAAGACGATAACCGACACCGGCAGCCCGGTGACGCTGTTCGTCATCGGCGTCGCGGAGAGCGTCGACCAGCTGCTGGGCAAGCACCCCTCCATCCAGCGCGCCCTGGTGGCGGTCCACCTGCCGCTGATGAGCGACCGCGAGGTCGACAGGATCCTGCTGGCCGGCGCCGAGGCCGCCGGGATGGAGTTCGAGGAGGGGGTCCGCGCCGGCATCGTCTGGCTGGCCAAGGGGCTTCCCTACTATGCGCAGCTGCTGGGCCTGCACGCGGCGCGCGCCGCGGCGGCGCGGGGCAGCGCCGCCGTCACCCGCGAGGACCTGCTGACCGCGGTCAAGCGGGCCCGGGACGAGACGGAGCGCGGCATCGTCGAGGCCTACCACCGGGTGCTGGGACCCGAGGGCGACCGGACGCTGGCCGACGTGCTGTTCCTGGCGGCGGAGGCCCCCATCGACGATTGGGGCAGCTTCCGCGCCGCGGACCTGCCGACCGCCGGCGAGCGGCTGGGCCGGGTGCCCCCGCGCGAGGCAATTGAGGCGTCGCTGACGCGCCTGGCCGACCGCGAGGACGGGCTGCTCCAGCGCGTCATCGTCCCGGGCGGCCACCGCATCCGCTTCCGCAACCAGATGACCCGCCAGTTCGTGCTGCTCTGCCAGTCGGAGACGCTGGGACTGCTCTGACCACCGATCGAGACGACCAACCAGGGGAGGGGCGCGCCTTGTACGCGGCGATAGACGAGGGAGCGGTATCGACGGTCGCGTCCGACCGGACGCGGGACGCGGCTTCGGCTGCCCCGCTGGTCGGGCCGGAGCCCCTCTATCCGGCGCCGGAGGTGCCCCCGATGCGGCCGGTGCCCCGCATCGGCGTCTGGCTGGCGGTCCTGGCCGGGCCCTGGCTGCTGCTGGCGGCGCTGCTCGCCCTGCTGCTGGGCTGACGTCTCGAACGGCATAGGGCCTGTCAGGCGAAAGGACAGGCGGTTCCACACCGACCAAGGCGACGCCCGCCCGCAAACCCCTCCCGGGGAACGCGCGGCGGGCTTTTTCATGTCCGCTTTCCTCCATCGGGCCGGGCCGGGGGCGGAGGTGCGGATTATGTGAATATTCCTCAGATTTCCGCCTGTTTCCAACATAACGGAAGGAGAGCATCGGCGGTCTAGAGCAGAGGACCTACCCGCCTGTGACAAAATAATACGAAATTGCGGGTAATCTCTGCGCCTGTTTAGTCAATGATCGGCGCAGCTAGAGGTGATTACATCACATTCTATCCGGCATAGACCGAAAGCGTTCATCGTTTAATGCGTTGGGGAGATATCAATGCGGGCGCGCCGGGAGTATTTTTCATCCGAAAGAGGGGAAGGCCGTGGCTTCGGCCATTCCGGGAAGTCGGCGGTGCCGGCGACGCGGAGCGCCCGGACGGGCGAAGGGACAATAACCACTCAGCCAATCTAGCGCGGGAGCAAGAGCATGGAAAACGTTCAGGCATTCCTGATCGACGCTAACAAACTGTTCCGCGAAGGCCTCAAGCGGCTCCTCGACGAAAGCCCCTTCGAGATCGTCGCCGAGGCGAGCAACGTCCGCGAAGGCGCCTCCATCGTGGAGCACGGGCTGAAGCCGGACCTCATCCTGCTCGACCTGGTCAACGGCGGCGAGGACGAGGCGGAGGCGATGCGCCGCCTGCGCCAGCTGCTGCCCAACGCGCGCATGGTCGTCCTCACCACCGACCTGTGCACCCGCCGCCTCTCCAACGCGCTGGAGGCCGGGGCCGACGGCTACCTCATGAAGGACCTGTCCTCCGACGCGCTGACCCAGTCCCTCCGCCTCGTCATGATGGGCGAGAAGGTCTTCCCGACGCACCTGGCGGCCCTGCTCATCAGCGGCCGGGTCAACGGCAACGGCCTGGAGATGCCGGTGTCGCGCAAGGGCCTTTCCCAGCGCGAGATCCAGATCCTGCGCTGCCTGCTGAACGGCGACAGCAACAAGATGATCGCCAACCACCTCAACATCACCGAGGCCACCGTCAAGGTGCACCTCAAGAGCCTGCTGCGGAAGATCAACGCCAGCAACCGCACCCAGGCGGCCATCTGGGCGCTCAACAACGGCATCGGCGGCGAGTTCACCGGCGGCGCCGTGCAGGGGGCCGCGTCGGCCTGATCCCGGCGCCATGGCGAGTGCGGGAACGGGCGGCCGCGCCGGCGCGTGGCCGCCCGTTTCGATTCCCGGGGGGCTCCCGTCCGGGCAGCGGGGGCGGGGTGAAGCCTTCCGACCGCGCTCAGGCTGAGGGATGGTGCGGGGTCCGCTCCGGCGCAATTCTTACCGTCATTCTCCGGCGAAAGCCGGAATCCAGGGGCCGCATATCATGGCGCTCCGGGTCACTGGACCCCGGCTTCCGCCGGGGTGACGGTCAGGAATTGAGACTCTTGGGCCGCTGGGTTTGCGCCACTGTCCTCAGCCGCCGCTACGCTGTTCCCGTCCGTGGTCGCCAATCCCTTTCGCCCGCACCCTGGCTATTTTCTGTCGTCACCCCGCCTAGGCGTGGTCCAGGTATTCGGCCGGCTATCCGGTCTAAACAGGGGCACCGACGGCAACGTGGGTTCCCTCTTCCAGGCGCCGTAGCACGCCGAATACCTGGATGCCCGCCTCCGCGGGCATGACGGTCAAGGAAGATGGGGGTTGATGGGCGGCAGCCCGCCCGGGCCCACCCACGGGAAAGCGCGGCGGTCGAGGGTCGAGCCGCCGCGTCAGGGGTGTCGCCTTGCCGCCCTCAGGCGGAGCGGGCCTCGCCGGTTAGGGGGCGGCTGTCGCCCTGGCGGGCCGGGAGCAGGGCATGCTGCTGGCGGGCGGCGAAGACGCCGGCCTCGGTCCGGTTGCGGAAGTGGAGCTTGGCCAGGACGCTGCGGACCATCGACTTGATCACCGCCTCCGAGAGGTTCAGCCGCTCGGCGATGGTGCGGTTGTTCAGGCCCTGGCCGAGCAGCTGCAGGCAGCGGAACTCGACGTCGGTGAGGCGCGGCAGGAGAGAGAGGCGGATCTCGTCGACGCCCATCCTGGACAGGAACTGCTTGGGCAGGATGCAGTGGCCCTCCAGCCCCAGTTCGATGAGCTCGCTGACCCGGTTGAGGTTGATGTCCTCGAACACCCAGGCGTCGGCGAAGGCGAGGATGTGGGCGGCGTCAAGGAGTTCGCGGCTGCTCAGGATCACGATGATCCGCGAGCGGCGCGACAGCCGCAGGTAGACCATCGGCTCGTTCTCGCGCAGGGCGGCGAACTGCTGGACGTCGATGAGGATGACGTCCGGCGTCGTCGTCGTCTGGCTGAGGTCCGAGACGTCGTGGCACACCGTCACGCGGTGCCGGCCGGCCTTCTCGAAGGCGGCCAGCATCTGGCTGGCGACGACTTCGTCTCCGGGAACGAGAACTACGTGCATCGTGGTCACCTTGCCCCGTCGCGCCTTGTTGCTTGGCTCCGACGCGCGATCCTGCTGCGCATCCATGTCGTCGCTCTTTCTGTTTCGTCCGCGTGCCGTATCAACAACTCGAATATCTGTTTCGTCCTGCGTCTGAGAGATTTTTCGTGTGAGGCATTCGAGGTACGCGCTCTCAGCAATCAGGTAGTATTTCGGTACAGGACCGGCTTTGGTCAAACCGGGCGAAAACTCCCTGTAACGATATGGACAATAGCTGGCGGCATGGAATGCTCAAATCAAGCAAACGGTTAGCGTTCCTTATCTTGTGATACCCCCGTGGAACGCCCGGCGGGGCCCGGGCTAAGAAATTGCCAGCCACGAAGTGGAGAGGTGGCGCTGCGCGGGGTATGCCTCCTCCACTTTTTCGCGGCGCGGCGAAGTGAAACACGGAGACGAACAGGGCTCTCGTAAGTAGATGCCCGGCCGTTCTTCACCAAATCGGGGGCGGAAATTGCGGTAGGGGGTGCCACATCCTCGCCGCCGGGCGGCGGAGGGGCACGTCCGGGAGGCGCCGCGGGGCGCCGCCCTGGGGATGCCGGAAAGGGAACGCTCAGTCGGTCGGAACCGCGTGGGGATAGCGGTCGAACAGGGCGAGGAGGTCCGGCAGGGAGCCGCAGCAGCCCAGCCGCTCCCGCCCGGAGAGGAGCGTGTACTCCATCGGGCCGCCGCGGCCCGGCGCCTTGGCGACGGTGAAGACCGGACGGTCGAGCGTGTGGCGGAAGACGGAGAAGACGGCCGCGCCGACGCCATGGTCGATGGCATAGTCCCGCCACTCCCCGCGCGCCACCCGCTCGGAGTAGAGGGCCAGCAGCAGGGTGAGTTCGCTGCGGTCGAAATAGACGCGCCGCCGGCGGCGGCGATAGTCGGACAGGCTCAGCAGGTGCGTCATCGGCGGGATATCGGCATCCCGGACGGATGCTGTATAAGGGGCGGCTCGTACCCGGAAGTCTGGGTCAAAACCCCTTGCGGGTCCAGCACCCAGGCGGCGAAGCCGGCACGGTCAACAGGCTAAACGGAGGATCCCATGGCGGCGGAGACGCCGGTCTGCGACTTCGGCCGCAAGGCACCGGACTTCCGGCTGCGCGGCGTGGACGGGAAGGAGTATGCCCTGGCCGACGTGCGCGGCGCGAACGCGACGCTGGTCATGTTCATCTGCAACCATTGCCCCTACGTGAAGGCGGTGATCGACCGGATCGTGCGCGACGTGGCCGCCCTGCGGGAGCACGGCGTGGGCGCCGTCGCCATCATGCCGAACGACACGGCCCGCTATCCCGAGGACAGCTTCGCGAACATGCAGCGGTTCGCCGCGGCGCACGGCTTCGGCTTTCCCTACCTGATCGACGAGTCGCAGGCGGTGGCGCGCGCCTTCGATGCGGTCTGCACGCCCGACTTCTTCGGCTACAACGCGGAGATGGAGCTGCAGTACCGCGGCCGGCTCGACGCCTCGCGGGTGCAGCCCATCCCCGACGCAGAGCCGGAACTGCTGCAGGCGATGATCCGGATCGCCCGGACCGGGCGGGGTCCGGAGCGCCAGGTGCCCAGCATGGGCTGCTCCATCAAGTGGCGGGAAGACGCATGAGGGGGCCTGTCTCCTTGACCCGGATGCGCCCCGATGGTATCGGCCCGCTTTACCGTTGCGTGCCGGCCTGCGCGCCGGGGGTGAACTGATGTCCGATATCTTTCGCGAGGTCGATGAAGACCTTCGCCGTGAACGCGCCGAAAAGCTCTGGAAGCAGTACGGCCCGGCCTTGATGGGAGCGGCGGCGCTGATCGTCGCCGCCACCGCCGGCTATGTCGGCTGGGAGCGCTGGCAGACCCGCCGCGAGGCGGAGCGCACCGCGCTGCTGGCCCAGACCGTCGACAAGGCGACCGAGGCCGCCGCCGGCGGCGGCGACCTGCAGAACGCCGTCGCCGCGCTGGCCGGCGTCGCCGACCAGCTCGACGGGGCGCACGCCACCCTGGCGCGCCTCCAGCAGGCCGGCCTGCTCGCCCGCCAGGGAGACACGGCGGGGGCGGTGGCGCTCTACGACCGGATCGCCGGCGACGGGTCGAACGACCCGCTGTTCCGCGAGCTGGCGCAGCTGCTGTCGGTGCTGCACCAGATCGACGGCGGCGACCCGGCGCAGCTGCGCGCGCGGCTGCAGCCGCTGCTGGCGCCGACGAACCCGTGGCGGCACTCCGCCCGTGAACTGGCCGGCCTGCTGGCGGCGAAGGCGGGGGACCGCGCCGCGGCCCACGGCCTGTTCCAGCAGATCGTCAACGACGCGGAGGCGCCGGCCGGCGTCCGCAGCCGTGCCGCCGACCTGGCCGCCCTCTACGCCGAGCAGAAATGACCCGAGCCATCCGCTCCACCCGCACTTCCCCGTTCGCCCTGCGCCTGGCGGGCATGCTTGCCGCCTGCGTCGTGCTCGCCGGCTGCGACACCGTCAGCGACTGGTTCGACAGCGAGGACAACGGGCCCCGGCTCGCCGGCAACCGCATCTCCGTCCTGCAGCTCGAGCAGCAGATCGAGGCGGACCCGCAGCTGCAGGGCCAGCCCGTCCAGCTGCCGGAGCCGGTCGCCAACCCCGCCTGGACCCAGCCCGGCGGCAACGCGTCGCACAATCCCGGCCACTTGGCGCTGCCGGGCACCCTGCGCGAGGCGTGGAGCGCCGGCGTGGAGGGCAACCAGACCGAGGCGCGGCTGCTGACCACGCCGGTCGTCGCCGAGGGCCGGGTCTACGTGCTGGACACCGACTTCGACCTGCACGCCTTCGACGAGGCGACGGGCCGCCGGGTGTGGAGCGTCTCCACCGCCCGCGAGGAGGAGGAGGACGAGGCGCTGGGCGGCGGCGTCGCCTATGCCGACGGCCGCGTCTACGTCACCACGGGCTTCGGCGAGACGCTGGCGGTCGACCCGTCCAACGGCAGCGTCCTCTGGCGCCAGCGCATCGCGGCGCCGATCCGCTCCGCCCCCGTCGTGTCCGGCGGCCGCGTGTTCGTGACCACGGTCGACAACCAGCTGATCGTGTTGGCCGCGGAGAACCGCGTGCTGCAGTGGACCCACAGCGGCATCCTGGAGTCCACGGCACTGCTGGGCGGCTCCAGCGCCGCGGTCGAGAACGACGTGGTCATCGCCCCCTATTCCTCCGGCGAGGTATTCGCGCTGCGGGTGGAGAACGGGCGTCCGGCCTGGTCGGACAACCTCGCCACCGTACGCCGCGGCGCCAACCTGTCCGGCCTCGCCGACATCCGCGGCATGCCGGTGGTGGACCAGGGCACGGTCTTCGCCGTCAGCCACAGCGGCCGCATGGCGGCCGTCGACCTGCGCACCGGCCAGCGCGTGTGGGAGCAGGACGTCGGCGGCATCCAGACGCCCTGGGTCGCCGGCAACTGGGTCTTCGTCGTCACCAACGACGCCCAGCTGGTCGCCATGACCCGGGACGCCGGCCGCATCCGCTGGATCACCCAGCTGGAGCGCTACGGCGACCCCGATGACCGCGACGAGCCGATCACCTGGTCCGGCCCGGTGCTGGCCGGCGGCCGGCTGATCCTGGTCAGCGACACGGGCGAGATGGTCGAGGTGTCGCCGGAAACGGGAGAGATCACGACCCGCCACGACCTGCCGGACGGCTCCAGCCTCTCCCCCGTCGTCGCCAACAATACGCTCTTCGTCCTGACCGACGACGGCGACCTCGTCGCCTACCGGTAAGGGAGTATCCAGCATGGCCGCCACGCGCAGGCTGACGCTCGCCATCGTGGGCCGGCCGAACGTCGGCAAGTCGACCCTGTTCAACCGGCTGGTCGGCAAGAAGCTCGCCATCGTCGACGACACGCCCGGCGTGACGCGCGACTGGCGGGCGGCCGACGCCGTCCTGGCCGGGATAGAGCTGACCGTCGTCGATACCGCGGGGCTGGAGGAGGCGTTTGACGGCAGCCTGGAGGCGCGCATGCGCCGCCAGACCGAGCGCGCCATCGAGAGCGCCGACGTCTGCCTGTTCCTGATCGACGCCCGCTCCGGCGTGACGCCGCTCGACCGCCACTTCGCCGCCTGGCTGCGCAAGGGGAAGACGCCTGTCATCCTGGCGGCCAACAAGTGCGAGGGGAAGGTGGGCCAGCCCGGCCTGCTGGAGGCGTACGAGCTGGGCCTGGGCGACCCGATCCCGCTGTCCGCCGAACATGGCGAGGGCCTGGCCGACTTGGTGGAGGCGCTGCTGCCCTACCTGCCGCCCGAGGACGAGGCGGAGGAGGCGGACGCCGAGGCGGCCGAAGACGCTGAGGAGGCCGGCGAGGACGGCGAGGAGGAGGGCGGGGAGCCCAAGGGCCCGGAGAAGACCCTCCAGCTCGCCATCGTCGGGCGGCCCAACGTCGGCAAGTCCACGCTGCTGAACAGCCTGGTCGGGGACGAGCGGGTGCTGACCGGCCCCGAGGCCGGCATGACCCGCGACGCCATCTCGGTCGAATGGACCTGGCGCGACCGGCCCTTCAAGCTGGTCGACACCGCCGGCATGCGCCGGCGCGCGCGGGTGGAGACCAAGCTGGAGAAGCTGGCGGTCGCCGACACGCTGCGGGTGATCCGGCTGGCGCAGGTGGTGGTGCTGGTCATGGACGCCGAGGCGATCCTGGACAAGCAGGACCTGACCATCGCCCGCATGGTGGTGGACGAGGGCCGCGGCCTGGTCATCGCCATCAACAAGTGGGACATCGTCGAGAACAAGCAGGAGGCGCTCCAGCAGCTGAAGGACCGGCTGGAGACCTCGCTGCCGCAGGTGCGCGGCATCCCGACCGTCACCATCTCCGCGCTGAAGGGCCAGCGGCTGGACACGCTGCTGGACGCGGTGCTTGAGGTCTACCGGCTGTGGAACCGCCGCATCCCGACGGCGCAGCTGAACCGCTGGCTGAACGGCATGCTGGAGGCGCACCCGCCGCCGCTGGTCGACGGCCGGCGCCTGAAGATCCGCTACATGACCCAGGTGAAGTCGCGGCCGCCCACCTTCGCGCTGTTCACCAGCCGGCCGGTGGAGGTGCCCGAGCATTACACCCGCTACCTGGTCAACGGATTGCGCGAGTCGTTCGAGCTGCCGGCGGTGCCGATCCGCATCCTGCTGCGCAAGGGAAGCCAGAACCCCTTCGCCGACGACTGAACGGTTCCCCCGCCCGACTTAATACGTTAGCGTAAGGAACGTGCGCTAGCGGGGGCGGAAGCGTGCTTTTCAAAGGCCGGAAGTACAGGTTCGAGGTCATGGTCTGCGTCGAGGGGCGGTGGCAGATGCTCTGCCACTGCGACGACGAGAAGCTGGCCATGGCCGATGCCAAGAAGGCGCTGGCATCGGGCAAGGTGCAGGCCGTGAAGGTCGTGCAGCAGCGCACCATGCTGGTGCTGGGCACCACGACCGAGCGCGTCATCTTCGAGGAGAAGGCGCCGCCCCCGGGCGAGCGGCCGATCTCCATCGCCAGCGGCCCGCGCGACATGTCGGTGTGCGAGACGGTGGAGGACCTGTTCGGCCCCGTCAGCCGCCGCGCCATCGCCCAGGTGATGCGCGAGTACCTCGCCAAGATGAACCTGACCCCGACCGAGCTGCTGTACGGCTGGAGCCACCAGAAGAAGCTGCAGGACACCGGCAGCCTGATGCTGTCGGCGGTGCAGCGCATCGGCACCGCGCAGGCCCAGAAGACCGGCGAGCCGGCGCGCCAGCGCTGCAACCACCTGGACGGGCTGATCGGGCAGGCGCTGCAGCGGGCCCGCGACTTCGCCGCCGAGCGCAAGGTGCTGCCGGCCTTCGACGGGAAGAACGTCGGGGCCTACAGCGAAACGATCCGCGGCATCGTCGGCGAGCGGCACGACCATGTCCTGCTGTCCCAGGTCACGCTGGCGCTCGCCGACCGGCGCGGGCTGATGGGCAAGCTGGAGGCGGTTCAGGAGATGGTGGCGGAGAACCCGCCCTGGCCGGTCGGCATGCTGCTGGACGGCGTCATGTCCGACTTCCTCTGCTTCCCCGAGGTCATCAAGGACCTGTTCGGCAACCAGCGGAACTTCGGCAGCTTCCTGACCAACCTCGCCGACCTGCTGGCGAACCGGCCGGCAGCGGTGGAACGCTGCCCGAACGCGATGCTGAAGGCCATCGTGGACGGCATCCACGCCGGCCGCCTGCCGCAGTGCCGGGAGGTGCTGCTGGACCGCCTGTCCAAGGAGGTCGCGAGCGACAAGCCGCTGGACCGGCTGGACCCGTCCGCCGACCAGCGGCTGATGGAGAAGCTGGCCGACGCGCTGAAGCTGGCCGACGGGAGCTGGCTCGGCGGAGAGGAGATGGGGAAGGCCGTCGAGACGCGGCGGACACTGCTGCGCCAGCAGTTCCTGCGCTCCCGCGGCCTGACGGCCATCGCCGACAATCTCTGAGGGGGAGGGCTCCGGGGGATCGTCCCCCGGGCCGGTACCGGCGTGGGCCGCGCCTATTCGGCCGCAGTGGTGCGGCGGTATTCCTGGAGCCGGGTGGTGCGCAGCGCGCGAACCCCGTGCGCGTCGATCAGGCGCTGCCAGGAGAGGAACTCCTCCTCCGACAGGCTGTAGCGCTGGCAGGCCTGCTCCAGGGTCAGGAGCCCGCCGCGGACGGCCGCGACGACCTCCGCCTTGCGGCGCATGACCCAGCGCTTCGTGTCCGGCGCCGGCAGCTCCTCGATCGAGCGGACGATCGGGCCCGGCTGGGCGACGGGGGCCGCCTTCGCGGGTGTCGTCGGCCGGCAGCCATCGTGCAGTCTCGCGGCATCGCGCCGCCCCTCGCCTTGCGCGAGGCTATCAATGGAAGACATCAAACCTGCCCCAAGCCTGCGTAGTACGCAGCGTTCTCCGAAATTTAGGGGTAGGCACGTTAAGAATTACCTAATCCGGTCAGGTCCGGACGCGCAGCACCTCGCTCATCTTCAGCGGCAGCGTGCCCAGCATCAGCATCGGCTCGGTCCCCGTGTAGTCGACCCCGGTCACGAGGCCGGCGGTGCGCACCTCGTGCCCGACCTGCTTGCCGTCGGCGCCGGGGAGGTTGAGCTTGATCTTGTAGGTGCCGTCGGGGAGCTGGTTCCCGCTGGCGTCCTTGCCGTCCCAGGTGACGTTGTGCTCGCCGGCCTTCTTGGGGATCTCCTTGGTCGCCACCTTGCGGTCCAGGCTGTCGTAGATCTCCAGCGTCGCCGAGGTGGCGTCGCGGTCCAGCTCGTAGGTGAACTCCGAATAGTTGTTCATGAGCTGGAGCTGGTCGCTGTCCGCCTCCACCACCTTGCCCATGTAGCCCAGCGCCTGGCTCGGCTGGCCGGCGCCGAAGGCGGCGACCAGGGCGTCCAGCTTCTTGTTGGCGGCGATCTGCTGCTCCACCTGGCTGAAGTTGACCAGCTGGTTGGTGAACTCGGTCGTGTCCTGCGGCTGCAGCGGGTCCTGGTTCTTCAGCTGGGTGGTCAGCATCGTCAGGAACGTCTCGTAGTTCTCCGACAGGGACGCCAGCGGATTGGCGGTCTTGTCCTTCGACGTGGGGTTCGTCGGCGGGGTGTTGTTGGTGGTTGGCGGAGTGCCGCCGACGCCGTTGGTGGCCATTGTTCGGGTCCTCCCTGGAGGTCGGTCAGATGCGGACGTCGACGCGGCCGGGCGCCAGCACGCGCGCCGGCGGGGCGTTCGCGGCCGGCGTCTCCGCCGTCTCGTCGTCGAGGTTGAAGCGGGTGGCGGACGGCTTGCCGTCCTGGCCCTCGCGGGCCTGTCGGCCGCCGTCGCGGAGGTTGAAGCTCAGGCTGTTGCCGTCGGTCTGGAGCCCTGCGTCCTGCAGCGCCTTCTCCAGCGCCTTGCTGTCGCGCTGAAGCATGTCGAGCGTGTGCGGGTTCTCCGCCGAGATGGCGGCGCGCACCCGGCCGTCGCGGCCGAACTCCAGCTGCACGTCGATCCGGCCGAGGTCGGCCGGGCGCAGCTGCACCGTCAGCCGGTCGATGCCGTCGGCGGCGGCGCGCTGCACCTGCACCGCGACCTGCTGGAGCGCCGGCGGCGTGTGGCCGGGGCGCGCCCGGTGGGCGGCGGCGAGATGCTGGGAGAACTCAACCGAGGGGGCCTTCTGGCCGTCGACCGCGGCGTGGAAGGGACGGGTGAAGTCGGCCTCGGCGCCGCGGCCGGACAGCAGGTCCGACTCGGCCCCGGCATCGCCGCCGGACGAACTCTCGGCGACCGCCTGCACCTGGGAGGCTGCGGCGGTCCCGGCCGGCTGGGCGGCCGGCTGCGGCACGGCGGGCCTGGGTGCCGGCTGCGCCGCCGCGGCGGCGGCCTCGGCCGACGGTTGGGGCCGGGCGGCCGCCTGGCGCCGCGCGGGCTCGGCCTCGACCGTGTCGTCGGCGTCCCGGCGCGCGGCCCGCTCGGCCCGGCGGTCGTCGCGGGCATCCGTGCCGTCAGCCTCCTCCACAGCGGCTTCCGGCGAGGAAGCGACGGTGCCGGCCGTCTTCGCCTCGGCCTTGCGGGCGCCCGGCTTGTTGGAGGCCGTCTCCGCGGCATCGGCGGCCTCCGTGGTCTCGGCCGCGTCGGCGGCTGGAACCTCGGCCGGCAGGGCACCTTCGACGGACCCAGGCTTGGCGGCCTGGACCTTCGCGCTCTTCTCCGCGGCCGGGCGCGGCTGCTGCGGCTGCGCCGGCGGTACCGCGGCCGCCGTGAGGCCGGCCTGTGTGGTCGCCTGGGCGTTCTGCGCCTGCGCGGTCCGGCCGGCCATCGTTCCGGGGGCTTCCGGAGCCGCCGCGGTCGGGGCCGCCTCGGCCTTGGCGGATGCCGCGGGCGCGGTTTCGGTCTTCGGCGCGGCTGCGCGCGGCGCCTCGGCGGCCGGGGCGGCCTGCTTCTCCGCGGCCGCCTGCGCCGGCCGGGGAGCGGCGGGGGCGGGCTCCGCGTCGGCAGCCGGCGCCTGCTCAGCCACCACGCGCATCGACACGGTCCTGGCCGCCGGGTCGGCATCCGCCGCCTGCGCGGCCTGGTCGGGCTGCGGCGCCGGCGCCTGGGCCCCGGCCGGTTCGGCGGCAATGCCGGTGCCCGCCGGCTGGCCGGCGGATGCCTCGGCGGCGGTCGCCTGGGCCGCGGTCGCCCGGGCCGCGGCCGCCTGAGCCGCGGTCGCCTGGGCCGCTGTCGCCTGGCTTGCGGTCACCTGGGCGGTGGCTGCCTGGGCGGGATTCGTCTCGGCGGCCGTCGCCTGGCCGGACGCCGTCGGCGCGGCTGGCCCGGTCTGGGTGGGAGCCGCCGGGCGCGGCTCGGCCGGCGTTGACGCGGACCGGGTGGAGGCGGGCCGGTCGGCGGTCCCGGCCTTGCCGTCTGACGTCGGGGCGGGCGCCTCTGCCGCGGCGGTTTCCGGCTTCGCGGCAGCGGTCTGCGCCGCCGGTTTCGCGGCGGCCCGCTCCGAGCCCGGCGCCTGCGCGTGCGACTCGGGCGCAGCATTCGGTGCAGGGGCGGCCGAAGCCTGAGCCGGCGGGGCGGCAGCGTCGGTGACGGACCCGGGGGACTCGGGAACGCCGGAGGCGACCGGCGGAACGGCCGATGCCGCCGCAGGCTTCGCGGCGCGGGCGGGCAGGGGCGTGTCGGGCACCTCGGCGCCGGCCACCTCCTCCGCAGCGGTCTCCACGTCATCGCCTGCCGGCAGCGGTGCAGTCACCAGCACGGTGGGCGCGGTCGGCGCCTGGTCGGAGCGGCGGGGCGGCTCGGCGGCCGGCGGCAGGGCAGAAGCCGCGCCTGCCTCCGGGTCGGCTTCCTCCTCCCCGGCTCCGGCGTCGTCCGCGGCGGGGATCAGGGCGTCCGGGTCCAGCGCCGCGGCATCGGCGGCGGCCTCCTCCCCGTCGGCGGGGCGGCCCATCGGGTCGGCGGCGAAGTAGCGGATCTCCGGCTTCACCAGCCCGTCGGCCGGCAGGGCGGTGTCGCCCCGGGCCAGGGCCGGCACGAAGCCGGTGTTGCGGGGCGCCCCCTTGGCGTCCTTGGCATCCTCGGCCGCCTCGGCATCCTCCGCCGGTGCCGCCTCGCCCGAGAGGAGGCCGCCCAGGATCTGCTGGAACAGCGCGGCGGCGTCGCCGCCCTCGGCCGGGGTGGTGCCGGTCGGCGCCAGGCCGGAGGGGAGGGCCTGCGGCGAGAGGAGCTGGGAGATGTCCATGGACGGCATCCTTGCGATTGTCGCCTCATGCGATTGCAAGCGGGATGCCAGTCGGGAAAGTCAGGAAATCCGCGGCCTCGGGCCCCGGCAGGGCCGGTAGGATCGGCCGGAGGAGCGCCGGCGGCAGGAAGTTTCGGCCGGGGCGGGAAGTTTCTGCCGGGAGGCCGGCGGGCCGGACGAGCCGGCCGCACGCGGACGCGCGCAGCCCCGCCCCGGCGGCCGGGGCGGCCGGGGCGGGAAGGCGGCGTCGCGGCTCAGAGGCGGGTGTTCAGCGTGGTCGGCGCCGCCATGGCGTTGCGGCGGTAGCCGGCGGGCATGGGGATGCCGCGGTGGACGGTGTAGCCGGCCTCCTCGGCGCGTTCCTTGTTGATGCCGGCGACGGTGCTGTTGACGATGCTCTGGCGCACGCCGGCGGCGGCGCGCAGCACGCCCGCGTTCTCCTCCGCGGCCTCGCGGAAGCGGGCGGCGACCTCGCGCAGCCGCGCCTTCGTCTCGGGCGGCAGGGAGGCGAAGCCGTCGATGTCCACCTTCATGGTCTTGGCGGCGTCCTCGTAGGCGCGGACCAGCAGGTGCTTCTGCTCGGTCACGGCGCGCGCCGCGGCGACGTCCTGGGCCTGCACCCATTCCGTCTCCTGGCGGAACAGCTCGCCCAGCCGCTCCATCGCTTCGATCAGGGTTTCGGCGCGGTCGAGGCTGGCGGTCATCGTGCGTCTCCCGGAATGGCGGCGCCGCCGCGGTCGGCGACCTCCTGCATGCGCAGCATCTCCTGCCTGATGCTGTCGGCCAGGCCCAGCCCGCCGGCGCGGGAGATGGCCTTGGCCTGCTCGTCGATCATGACGCTGCGGAACATCTCCTCGCCGTGGCCGCCGCCGAAGTTCGGGTCGACCTCCACCGTCTCCCACATCATGGAGAGCATCTGGTTGAGGAAGACGGCCTCGAACTCCTGCGCGGCCTTGTCCACCGACTTCATGTCGGCCTTGGCGCCGGGCAGGCGCGGGGCCTGCCGGTTGACGGATAGGGCGGGGTCGAACCCGGAGGGGAGCAGCGCCTCGCTCATCACATCACCTCGATCTCGGCCTGGAGCGCGCCGGCGGCCTTGATGGACTGGAGGATGGAGATCATGTCGCGGGGACCGATGCCGAGCGCGTTCAGGCTCTGCACCAGCTCCTGCAGGCTGACGCCCGCCGGCAGCACGGCCAGCTTCTTGTCGGCACCCTCGTCCACCTCGATCTGGGTGCGCGGCACCACCACGGTCTGGCCGCCCTGGCTCAGCGGGCCGGGCTGGGAGACCTGCGGCGTCTCGGTAATGCGGATGGTCAGGTTGCCCTGGGCGATGGCGACGGTGCTGATGCGCACGTTCTCGCCCATCACGATGACGCCGGAGGCCTCGTCGATCACCACCCGGGCCGGCTGGTCCGGGGTGACGCGCAGCTGCTCCATGTCGCGGATGAAGCCGACCAGGTCAGCGCGCCGCGCGGCGGGGACGGCCACCATGACGGAGGCGGGGTCGGTCGCCCGCGCCGTGTTGGCGCCGAAGCCGCCGTTGATCGCCTCCGACACCCGCATGGCGGTGGTGAAGTCGGGGTTGCGCAGCGCCAGGCGGACATAGGGCATCTCGGCCAGGTCGAAGGCGATCTCGCGCTCCACGATGGCGCCGCCGGCGATGCGGCCGGCGGTCGGCACGCCGCGGGTGACCGAGGCGGCGGCACCCTGCGCGCTGAAGCCGGCGACGGCCACGGCACCCTGGGCGACCGCGTAGACCTCGCCGTCGGCACCCATCAGCGGGGTCACCAGCAGGGTCCCGCCCAGCAGGCTCTTGCTGTCGCCCAGCGTGCCGACGCTGACGTCGATGCGGGTGCCCTGGGTCGCGAAGGGGGGCAGGGTGGCGGTCACCATGACGGCGGCCACGTTCTTGCTGCGCAGCGTCTGGCCGCGCACGTTCACGCCCATGCGCTCCAGCATGCCGATCAGGCTCTGCTCGGTCATGGGGGAGTTGTTGATGGTGTCGCCGGTGCCGTTCAGCCCGACCACCAGGCCGTAGCCGACCAGCATGTTGTCGCGCACGCCCTCCACGTCGGCGATGTCCTTCAGCCGCGACTGCGCCGCGGCGGGCAGCGCCAGCGCCGCGGCGAGCGCCAGCCCGGCGGCGGCGCGGGCGGCGGTGCGCACCAGGCGGCGGAAGGTCGAGTCGGTGGTCATGGCGGTACTGGCTCCGGCTACTGTCGCTCCCGTGACAAGCGAAAAGCGTGCCAGAAGGTGCCAGCGCCGCAAACCGCCGGATTCGCAGGGGCGGGAAGGTCAGAAGGACCCCTCCGGAGGGGGCAGGGAGCGCCCGGCGGCAAAATTTGCCCTAGGCGCCCGGACGAGGCGGGTGGTACCTATAGCAGGTGGCCGTCCCCTCCCATCTAGGGAATGGGGCCGCCTCGCGAGGAATGTGGTCGCCCACCCATGAAGATCGAGGGTCCCGGTTCGCTCCGCCCCGGCCAGGTGCGCAAGGCCCCGCGCTCCGGCAGCGGGTCCGACTTCCTCAGCCACATCCAGGGCGAGGGCGACCAGGCCAAGGGCGTCGGCGCCCCGCAGACCGCGATGGCGGTCAGCCCCCTGATCGCGCTGCAGGAGGTCGACGATTCGCTGGCCGGTCGCCGCAAGGCCCGCCAGCGCGCCGAGGACATCCTGGACCGGCTAGACGAGCTGCGCATGGGCATCCTGATGGGCGCCTTCCCGCGAGAGAAGCTGGTCGAACTCGTCCGCATCGTGCAGGCCCGCCGGCAGGGCGTCGACGACCCGCGATTGCAGGAAGTTCTCGACGAAATCGACCTGCGTGCCCAGGTCGAGATCGCGAAACTGACCCAGGCCGGCTGAGCCTTTACGATTCCTTCATGTTTTTCAGTTAGTTGGATGATGCGCGAAGGTCTGCGTATCATGTTGCGGGCGACAAGGCGTCTCCCTATACTCCGCGCCGTCTCGAGCCGCCACAGGATCCGGACCGCCTAGGATGTCTTCACCGCTGCTGCCCCCGGACTACCGTCCCTCGGAAGACGAGCCGTTCATGAACCCCGTCATGACGGAGTTCTTCCGGCAGAAACTGCTCCAATGGCGCTCCGAGCTCCTGAAGGAGTCGACCGAGACGCTGCACCACCTGCAGGACGGTGGGCTCCAGGAGCCCGACATCGCCGACCGCGCCTCGGCCGAGACCGACCGCTCGCTGGAGCTGCGCACCCGCGACCGCGAGCGCAAGCTGATCGCCAAGATCGACGCCGCGCTCCAGCGGATCGAGGACGGCGAGTACGGCTACTGCGAGGAGACGGGCGACCCCATCGGGGTGCGCCGACTCGAGGCCCGGCCGATCGCCACCCTCAGCCTCGAGGCGCAGGAGCGTCACGAGCGGCTGGAGCGGACGCACCGGGACGAATAGTCCCGGCCCTTACGGACGGGCGTACCCCTCACCCTCCCACGCCTGCGGCGCGGGTCCCTCCCTCTCCCTCAAGGGGAGAGGGGATGGCGACTCGCGGCGCGGCTTGGACATCCGGCGGGTCGCCCCGATTCGCCCTCTCCCCTCGAGGGAGAGGGAGGGACCCGTTGCGCCAGCAACGGGAGGGTGAGGGGGCTCGTAGATCCCCGCCGCAAAAGAAGAGGGCCGGCGCGGCGGCCGGCCCTTTGAGGAACGAGGCGTTGTGACAAGACGCCCGTGACGATGTGACAAGACTGACAAGACGACAGTGACAAGACGCTCTCGGGTCCGGCCCCCGGGGGCGAGGCTGGCAAGACGCCGCCCCGGGGACCGCCCGAACCCTGAATCGCCCCTGGCTCAGAAGGGCGAGATGATGTCGATGATCTGCTGGCCGTAGCGCGGCTGCTGGACGTCGGTGATGTGGCCGCGGCCGCCGTAGGAGATGCGGGCCTCGGCGATCTTCTCGTAGCCGATCGTGTTCTGCGAGTTGATGTCCTCCGGTCGGATGACGCCCGAGATCAGGAGCTCGCGGACCTCGTAGTTGACGCGGACCTCCTGCTTGCCCTGGACCACCAGGTTGCCGTTCGGCAGCACCTGGGTGATGAGGGCGGCGACCTTCAGCTCGATCTGCTCGCTGCGCTCAATGGTGCCGTTGCCGGTGCTGCTGCCGCCGCCGCTGACGTTCAGCAGGGTGTCGGAGCCGTCGGTGTTCAGCTTGCGGGCGATGTTGTTCTCCAGGCCGAACAGGCTGGGCACGCCCATGCTCTCCTCGCCGGAGCGGCTGCGGGCGGTGGTGTTCTCCATCTCCGCGCTGTCGTCGATCTGGATGAGGACGGTCAGGATGTCGCCGACCTGGCCGGCCCGCTGGTCCTTGAAGAAGGCGCGGGCGCCGGCCCGCCATAGCGAGTTGGCTTGGCGCTCCTGCGCCATCGGCGCCGGCATCGGCATGCGCACCGGCTGGTAGCCGGCCTGGGCCTGCGGGTTCTCGATCCCGGAGAGGGCCGGCGGCTTGCCGACGTTGGCCAGCCGGTCGGCGGCGCCGCAGGCGGTCAGCGTCAGGGCGGCGGCGGAGAAGGCCACGGCGCGGAAGGCGGTCTTGGTGCGGGCGTTCATGGTCTTCTCCCTCAGTTCGAGGCGGTCTGGGTGCGCGCGGCCGGCCGGGGCGAGCCCGGGGCGGCGACGAGGACGAGGTCGGGGCCGGCCACGCGGGCCTCCACGACGCGGTTGCTGGCGGTGTTGACGACCCGGATGGTCTCGTCCTGGCCGCCCTCCGACAGGGCCTTGCCCTGGGCGCTCAGGGTCATGGACGGGGTCTGCAGCAGGATGGTGACCATGGCGCCGCGGGCGACCACGACCGGGGTGCGGACGTCGCCGCCGCGCACCGGCTGGAAGGCCGGCAGGCCGCGCCGGACGGTCTGGCCGACCAGGGCGGAGGCGTCGGTCAGCAGGTTGGCGCCGGCGCGGTCGCGGGGCAGGGTGATCCACTCCACGTCGCCCTCGGCGATGACCTCGCCCGGGGCGACCCGGCGGTTCAGGACCGGCACCTCGATGACGGCGACGGCGCGGGCGCCGACGTTCTGGCGCAGGGCCGCGGGGCCCTCGGCGGGCACCACCAGCTCGGCCGTCACCCGGTTGCGGGCGGCGTCGAAGGAGAGGTTCTCCACCCCCACGGTCGGCGCCACGTCGGTCGCCACGGCCAGGGCCAGGGACTGGTTGTCGAGCGTGACCTGGAGCCCGGCCGGCGCGCCCGACGCGGCCAGGGCCTTGGCCAGCGCCGCCTCGATCTCGGGGCGGGCGACCTTGTGGGCGGCGCGGGTGACGGTGGCGCGGTCGCCGGCGGCGGGGCGCCAGTCGAGGCCGTTGGCCTCCGCCAGCCGGGCCAGCTCGTGGGCCTCCAGCCGCAGCGCCTTGGCCGGGGCCGGGGCGGCCGTCGCGACCTGGTCGGCGGTGGCGGCGTCGAGGCCGTCGAACAGGTCGCCCAGGCGGACCTGGGCGGCCGCGACCGTGACCTCGCGGCGGAGTTCCGCGGCGGCGGCGCCGGTCAGGCTGGTGCCGAGCATGGTGCAGCCGAGCAGGGCGAGGGCGAGCTTCCTCATGGTCCCGGTCCCCCTTAGCGCAGCTGCGAGATGCTCTGCAGCATCTGGTCGCTGGTGGAGATGACGCGGGAGTTCATCTCGTAGGCGCGCTGCGCCGTGATCAGGCTGGTGATCTCCGAGACGATGTTGACGTTGGAGGTCTCCAGCGCCTCCTGCAGCACGCGGCCGAAGCCGGGGGCGCCGGGGTTGCCGCCGACCGCCTGGCCGGACGACGGGGTCTCCAGCAGCAGGTTGTCGCCGATGGCCTCCAGGCCGGCGGGGTTCGGGAACACCGCGAGCTGGATCTGGCCGACGTTCTGCGGCTGGATCTGCCCGTCGAGCTTCACCAGCACCTCGCCGTTCGGGTTGACCGTGATGTCGACCGCGTTCTGCGGCACGACGATGCCCGGGTTCAGCTGGTAGCCGTCCGCCGTGACGATGGTGCCCTGCGGGTTCAGCTGGAAGGAGCCGGCGCGGGTGTAGGCGGTCTGGCCGTCGGGCAGCTGCACCTGGAAGTAGCCCTCGCCGTTGATGGCGATGTCCAGGACGTTGCCGGTCGGGTTGATGTTGCCCTGCTCGTTGATGCGGTAGACGGCGGCGGTCTTCACGCCGGCGCCGATCTGCACGCCCGAGGGGACGATGGTGCCGGCATCCGAGGAGGCCGAGCCGACGCGGCGCATGTTCTGGTACAGCAGGTCCTGGAATTCCGCGCGCTGGCGCTTGAACCCCGTGGTCGTCATGTTGGCGATGTTGTTGGAGATGACCTCGACGTTGGTCTGCTGGGCCAGCATTCCCGTCGCGCCGATGCTGAGGCTGCGCATTGTTCCGGTCCTCCCTTACTGCACGCGCGCCAGGCGCTGGATCGCCGTGCGCTGGCGCTCGTGCTCGCTCTCGATGAGCTTCTGCGTCGACTGGTACTGGCGCAGCACCTCGGTCATGACCGTGGTCTCGACGATCGGCTGCACGTTGGAGGCCTCCAGCGCGCCCTGGCTGATCTCGGGCTGCTCGGCCGGGCGGGCCTCCTGGTCGGTGGCGTAGAGGCCGCCGCCCAGTTCGGCCATCAGCTGCTGGTCGTCGAAGGTGACGACCTTCAGCTTGGCGACCTCGCCCTGCTCGGTGCGGATGGTGCCGTCGCCCTGGACGCGGATGTCGGTGGCGCCGGCGGGGATGACGATGCGGGCGTCGCCCTCGGCCAGGACCGGCAGGCCGTTGCTGTCGACCAGCTCGCGGGCGTCGTTCAGCTGCAGCGCGCCGGCCCGGGTGTAGCGGGGGCCGCTCAGCGTCTCCACGGTGAAGTAGCCCTCGCCCCGGATCGCCAGGTCGAAGGTGTTGTTGGTGACGTTCAGGACGCCCGGCCGGGTGTCGCGCATCAGGCCGAAGTCCTGGACGAAGGAGACCTGCTCGCCGCGGTTGGGCTTCTCCAGGTACTCCTGGAACAGCATGCGCTGCTGCTTGAAGCCGGTCGTGTTCATGTTGGCGATGTTGTTCGCCACCACATCCAGCTGCCGCCGGAGCGCGTCCTGGCGGGACAGCGCCACATAGATCGGGTTTTCCATCGTCTTGCCTCGTCACTCTGCCGGACGTTGCCGGTACGCGTCTTGTCGCGGACCTTGATTGCAGGCGGCGTGCCAGACGGCGGAGGCGAGGGATTCCGCGGGTTTCGGACCGGCCGCGGGACGGCGCCCGGCAGGCCGGGCAGGGCCGGAACCGCCGCGGCGGCAGTTCTTGCCGGTACCGCCCGGCAAAAGGGGGCCCCGGAAAAGCGAAACCGCCGCGCCCCGGCAGGGGACGCGGCGGTTCGGGTACGCGAGCGGCCGGTACGGCAGGCCGGTCAGGCGGCCTGGGCGTCGGCGGCGACCTGCATCTTCACGATGCGGTCGGGATCGACCACGGTGCCGCCGCGGGACGGGTTGCCGCGCTTGATCTTGTCGACATGCTCCATGCCCTCGACCACCTTGCCCCAGACCGTGTACTGGCGGTCCAGGTAGCTGGCGGGCGCGAAGCAGATGAAGAACTGGCTGTCGGCGCTGTCGGGGTGCTGGGCGCGGGCCATGGAGCAGGTGCCGCGCACGTGGGGCTCGGCGTTGAACTCCGCCTTCAGCTTCTGGCCGGAGCCGCCGGTGCCGTCGCCCTTGGGGTCGCCGCCCTGGGCCATGAAGCCCTCGATCACCCGGTGGAAGGCGAGGCCGTCGTAGAAGCCCTGGCGCGCCAGCTCCTTGATGCGGGCGACGTGGCCCGGGGCGAGGTCGGGGCGGAGCTGGATGACCACGCGGCCGTGTTCCAGGTCGAGGTAAAGGGTGTTCTCAAGGTCCATCTGTGGCCTCCCTTCCTTTTGGGCCTGCTGTTCGGGCGCCCGACCATAGCGGGGCCCGGCGCGGTTGCAAACAATCAGCGTTCGGTCTTGTCCGCGTCGGCGGCCACGCGCATGCGGACGATGCGGTCGGGCTGGTCCACCTTGCCGTTCAGCTCCACCGGCCCCTTCTTCAGCTGGTCGACGAACTCCATGCCCGACACCACCCGGCCCCAGACCGTGTAGTTCCAGTCCAGCGACGGCTTGGCGTCGTACATGATGAAGAACTGGCTGTCGGCGCTGTTGTAGTCGGCCGCCCGCGCCATGGAGACGACGCCGCGCTCGTGGCGGACCGGGGACGGCTCCAGCGGCAGCTTCTTCCCCGACCCGCCCTCGCCGGTCCCGGTGGGATCGCCGCCCTGGGCCATGAAGCCCTCGATCACCCGGTGGAAGACGACTCCATCGTAAAAGCCCTCCTCGACGAGATCTCGGATCCGCTGGACGTGGCCGGGCGCGAGGTCGGGACGCAGTCGGATG
>DASPKT010000120.1:0-7612 GCA_035627915.1 Azospirillaceae bacterium | reverse complement strand
GCCATCGCCTGCGACGCCGGCGGCTGCGTCCACCGGCCGCCGGTGCGGCCCGGGCTGCTGGTGGCCTACGTGCTGGACCGCGACGCGCTGGCCGAGGAGTGCGCGGCGGCCGACGTGGTGATCTCCCGCGTCGACGCCGGGGGCTGCGCCGCGCCGCTGGTCATCGGCCCGGACGAACTGCGCCGGGCCGGGGCCCACGCGCTGTTCATCGGGGAGGGCGGCGTCAGGGTGGAGACGGTGCGCCGCCGCCGCTTCGCCCGGCCCTGGAACTGACCCGCGGCGGACCTATCCGCGGGTGAAGGTCGCGTCGGCCTCGCGCACCAGCTCGGCCAGGCGGCCCAGCATGTCGCGGGGGATGCGGATGTTGCGGGGCGGGCCGCCGGGGCCGGAGGCGGACAGCACCGCCTGGCCGGTCGCGTCCTGGCGCAGCGTCACCTCGGTCGCATCGTAGAGGTCGTCGCCGACATGGGAGGGCGAGGGGCGGTCCGGGAACAGCTTCTGCGCCTGCGCCAGCATCTGCTGCAGGCCCAGGATGGCGCGCGACGCCGTCTCCGCCTTCATGAAGAGGCGCACCGGCTGGCCGTTGCCGGCCTTCAGGTTCAGCACCACGCCGGACCCGTCGGTGACGACGCCGCCGTCCACGACCTCGGAGATGGGGACGACCTGATCGCGGGCGGGCTGCATGGGACGCGCACTCCTTGTGCCGGCTGGCGCAGAGCCCGGCCGGGGATGGTTGGGAGCGCGGATATTGGACCGCCGGGCCGCGCCGCTCAAGCGGGCGTTCCGGGTGCCGGCATGGACGGACTGGGGAAGCCGGGAGCGGCGGGCGCGCGCGGCAGCGACGGACCGGCCGGTGCGGCCGGCCACCGTGTGGACACGGCAGGTCCGGCGCGGGACGCCCGGGCCCTGGTGACCCCGGCCGACGTTCAGACGGGCTCGAGCGGCCGGTGGGGTGGCGGGGGCGGTTCGACCGTGACGGGATCGCCCGGCCGGACCTCGCCCCCGGTACGGACCACGGCCATGATGCCGGCCTTGCGCACCAGCGACCCGTCGGCGCGCTTCTCCAGCACCGCCGCCAGGAGCCCGGCACGGAAGCGGTCGATCTGGGCACAGGGATTCCGCAAGCCGGTGACCTCGAGCACGACCGCCTCTCCCAGCCGCAGCAGGGCGCCGGCAGGGAGGGCGAGCAGGTCCAGCCCCCGCGTCGTCACGTTCTCTCCCAGGTCGCCCGGCCGCACGCCGAAACCGTCACAGTTCAGCCGGTCGAGAAGCTCCGACTGGAGGAGATGCACCTGCCGCAGGTTGGGTTGGCCCGGATCGCGGGCGACGCGGGAGCGGTGCTTCACCGTCTCCCCCGCGTGGGCGTCACCCACGACGCCCAGCCCGGCGACCAGCCGGATCGCCGGCATCCGGTCCTTGCTGAAGCCGTGACCGGGCGCGGCGGCGACGGCGATGACCTCAGCCATGATCCTGGACCGCCCCGGTGGGTGTCTTGTCGGCTTGGCCGGATGCGTCAGCCGATCGGTGAAGCATGCCCCGGGCGCACCGGACGTTGAGCGGCGGGCAGGACCGGCCAGGGCCTGCGGCTGACGTCCGCCCGTGGCCCCGGCCCTGCATGCGACGCCCTCAGTAGCGGCGGATCAGCCCGACCAGCCGGCCCTGGACCTTCACCCGGTCGGCGCCGAACACGCGCGTCTCGTAGTTCGGGTTGGCCGGCTCCAGCGCGATGGAGTTGCCCTTGCGGCGCAGGCGCTTCAGCGTGACCTCGGCGGCGTCGACCAGGGCCACCACGATGGTCCCGTTCTCCGCCGTCTCGCAGCGCTGGATGATGACGGTGTCGCCGTCCAGGATGCCGGCGTCGACCATGCTGTCGCCGGCCACCTCCAGCGCATAGTGCTCGCCCTGGCCCATCAGGCCGGTCGGCACGTCGATGGTGGCGCTGCTGTCCCGCATCGCCTCGATCGGCAGGCCGGCGGCGATGCGGCCGTAAAGCGGCAGGGAGATCGCCTCCGCCGCGGCCGAGAGCTCCCGCCCGACCTCGCGGCCGGGCAGCCCGCCGCCCTGGAAGTCGCCGCGGATCACGTTGGGACGGAAGCGCGGCTCCATCCGGGTCTGGGCCGGGGCGGCCTTGGGCTGCTGCGGCGCCGACTGCTCGGGCAGGCGCACCACCTCCAGCGCGCGGGCGCGGTGGGGCAGGCGGCGGATGAAGCCCCGCTCCTCCAGCCCGGTGATGAGGCGGTGGATGCCCGACTTGGACTTCAGCCCCAGCGCGTCCTTCATCTCGTCGAAGGAGGGGGAGACGCCGCCTTCGCCCAGGCGGCGGTGGATGAACAGCAGGAGTTCCTGTTGCTTGCGCGTCAGCATGCCGCCCCCCAGCATCTCGTCGTGAAAGTTCGGGTATCCACAAGATATGGAACAAACCCGAAACGTCAAGCGGATGTTCTAGTTTGGTTCGCGCTTTGCGTCAAGGGAAACCCGCAACCGGACGTGCTCAGACGCCGTCCAGCGGGATGATCGGAACGGTCTCGCCGGCCGCGGCCGCCGGCGCGTGGGGCGGGCGAACCAGCAGGCAATCGGCGCGGGCGAGCGGGCTAAGCATGGAGCTGTCCTGCTTGGCAAATGCCGCCGCGACCGGCAGCCCGTCGCCGCCCGGCGCCAGGGTGGCGCGCAGATAGTCCTGGCGGCGGTCGTTCTCCGGCAATGCCGCGCCAAGCCTCGCGAAGGCCTGCGGGCCGTCGTCGGGGGCGAGCCCCTGCATGACCCGCAGCGCCGGCTTCAGGAACAGGAGCGCGCAGACCAGGCTGGACACCGGATTGCCGGGCAGGCCCAGCAGCGGCGTGCCGCGCAGGCTGCCGAACATCAGCGGCTTGCCCGGCCGCATGGCGATCTTCCAGAAGTCGAGCGCCAATCCCTTCGGCTCCAGCGCGGCGCGCACCAGGTCGTGCTCGCCGACCGAGGCGCCGCCGGTGGTGACCAGCAGGTCGCAGCCGGCGGCACCCCGCACCCGCTCCTCCAGCGCCTCGCGGCTGTCGCCGGCGATGCCCAGGTTCACCGGCGTGCCGCCCAGCCGCGCCACCAGGGCGGCCAGCGCCAGCCCGTTGCTGCTGACGATGGCGCCGGGGCCCAGCGGGTCGCCCGGCATGACCACCTCGTCCCCGGTCGCCAGGATGGCGACGCGCGGCCGGCGGCGCACCATCAGCCAGGGCACGTTCATCGCCGCCGCCAGCGCCACGTCGCGCACCGTCAGCAGGCGGCCGGCCCGGAGTCCCACCTCGCCGGCGCGGAAGTCCAGGCCCGCGGGGCGCACCCAGCGGCCGGGCGTGCCCTCGCGCACCACCACGGAGGCGCCCCGGTCCTCGCAGTCCTCCTGCAGCACGACCGTGTCGGTTCCGTCGGGCAGGACGGCACCGGTGAAGATGCGGACCGCCTGTCCGGGCCCGACCGTGCCGGCGAAGGGCCGGCCGGCCGGCGCCTCCCCGATGCGGGCCAGCGTGGCGGGCAGGGAGTCGAGGTCGGCCCCGCGCACGGCCCAGCCGTCCATGGCCGACACGGCGGCCGGCGGCTGCGTCACCCGCGCCGCCAGATCCTCCGCCAGCACGCGGCCCGCCGCCTCGGCGACGCCCACCATCTCGGCCGGCAGGATGCCGACCGCGGCGAGGATGCGGCCGCGGGCTTCGGCGACGGAGATCATCAGGCGGCGCTCCAGGTACCGCTCTTGCCGCCTTCCTTATGGATCAGGCGGACGTCGGCGACGACCATGCCTTTGTCGACCGCCTTGCACATGTCGTAGAGGGTGAGCGCGGCGACGCTGACGGCCGTCAGCGCCTCCATCTCCACGCCGGTGCGGCCCTTCAGCTTCACCGTCGCCTCGATCTCCACCGCGTCGATCTCCGGCCGGCAGGCCAGCTCCACGGTCACCTTGGTCAGCGCCAGCGGGTGGCAGAGCGGGATCAGGTCGGGCGTGCGCTTGGCCGCCATGATGCCGGCCAGCCGGGCCACGCCCAGCACGTCGCCCTTGGCCATGCCGCCGGCCTGGATGAGGGCCAGCGTCTCCGGCTTCATCCGCACCAGGCCGCGGGCCACCGCCACCCGCTCCGTCTCCGCCTTGTCGGAGACGTCGACCATGCGGGCGTTGCCGCGCTCGTCGAAATGGGTCAGCGGCTGTTCCGGCTTGTCTGTCATGGGCTTAGACGGCTTCCTTGAGGGAAGGGGCGAGGAGCGCGCGGGTCGCCGCCGTCACGTCCGGCTGGCGCATCAGCGACTCGCCCACCAGGAAGCAGCGGGCGCCGCAGGCGGCCATGCGCCGCAGGTCGGCGTGGGTGGAGATGCCGCTCTCCGCCACCAGCATGCGGCCCGGCGGCACCAGCGAGGAGAGGTCCTCCGTCGTCGCAAGGTCGACCGCCAGTGTCTTGAGATTGCGGTTGTTCACGCCCAGCAGGCCGGACGGGAGCCGCAGCGCCCGCTCCATCTCCGGCGCGTCGTGCACCTCGACCAGCACGTCCATGCCGAGCCCGGTGGCGGCGGCGTGCAGCTCGGCCGCCTGTCCGTCCTCCAGCGCCGCCATGATCAGCAGGATGCAGTCGGCACCCAGCGCCCGGGCCTCGGCCACCTGGTAGGGGTCCAGCATGAAGTCCTTGCGCAGGACCGGCAGGTCCACCGCCGCCCGCGCCGCCGCCAGGTAGCCGTCGCTGCCCTGGAAATAGGGCACGTCGGTCAGCACCGACAGGCAGGCCGCCCCGCCCGCGGCATAGGCCCGGGCCAGCGACGGCGGGTCGAAGTCGGCGCGGATCAGGCCCTTGCTGGGGCTGGCCTTCTTGATCTCGGCGATCAGGCCGTAGCCGCCGGCGGCGACCTTCGCCTCCAGCGCCCGCACGAAGCCACGGACGGGAGCCGCCGCGGCGGCGCGCCTCGCCACCTCGGCCTCGGGCACGGCGGCCCTGCAGGCGGCGACGTGGGCGCGCTTGTCGGCGCAGATGCGGGCGAGGACGTCGGTCGGCGCAGGATTGGGCTGCAAGGGATCAGGCCTTCCCGTGGCTGATGGCGATCAGGCGCTCCAGCGTGGCGGCGGCGCGGCCGCTGTCGATGGCGTCGGCGGCCAGCAACGCGCCGGCCCGCAGGTCGCCGGCCTTGCCGGCCACCAGCAATGCTGCGGCGGCGTTGGCGAGGACGATGTCGCGGTAGGCGCCGCGCTGCCCCGCCAGCACCGCGCGCAGCGCCGCGGCGTTGTGCTCGGCGTCGCCGCCCTTGAGGTCGGCCGGCGACGCCGTGGCGAGGCCGGCGGCCTCGGGCGTGACGTCGAAGGTCGTGACCCTGCCGTCCCTCAGCTGGGCGACGTGGGTGGGGCCGGTCGTGGTGATCTCGTCCAGCCCGTCGGCGCCGTGCACCACCCAGGCGGCCTCCGAGCCGAGCCGGGCCAGCACGTGGGCCAGCGGCTCCACCCATTGCCGGGCGAACACGCCCATCAGCTGGCGCCCGGCGCGGGCGGGGTTGGAGAGGGGGCCCAGCAGGTTGAAGATGGTGCGGGTGCCCAGCTCCACCCGGGTCGGGCCGACGTTGCGCATGGCGGTGTGGTGGCGCGGCGCCATCAGGAAGCAGATGCCCGCCTCCCACAGGGCGCGGCGCACATGCTCCATGTCCGCCTCGATGTTGACGCCCAGCGCCGTCAGCACGTCGGCGGCGCCGGACCTGGAGGACAGGGCGCGGTTGCCGTGCTTGGCGACGGGCACGCCGCAGGCCGCCACGACCAGCGCCACGCAGGTGGAGATGTTGTAGGTGCCGGAGCTGTCGCCGCCGGTGCCGCAGGTGTCGATGGTGCCGGGCGGGGCCTCCACCGGCAGCGCCTTGGCGCGCATGACGCGGGCGGCGCCGGCGATCTCCTCCACCGTCTCTCCGCGCACGCGCAGCGCCATCAGGAATCCGCCCATCTGCGAGGGCGTGGCGTTGCCCGACATGATGATGTCGAAGGCGTTCTCCGCCTCGTCCTCGGACAGCGGCGCGCCGGTCGCCGCCTTGGCGATCAGCGCCTTCAGGTCCGGCATGTCGCCGCTCATGCGGCGCGCTCCGCCGGGGTGCGGCCGCCGCGCGCCACCTCCAGGAAGTTGCCGAGGATGCGGTGCCCGTTCTCCGACGCGATGCTCTCGGGATGGAACTGCACGCCGTGGATCGGCAGGGTCCGGTGGGCGAGCGCCATGATCATGCCGTCCTCCAGCTCCGCCGTGACCTCGAGTTCCGCTGGCAGGCTCTCGCGCTCGACGATCAGGGAGTGGTAGCGGGTGGCGGCGAAGGGGCTGGGCAGGCCGCGCATCAGGCCGCGCCCGTCGTGGCGAACCTGGCTGACCTTGCCGTGCATGGGCACCGGTGCGCGCACCACCCGGCCACCGAAGGCCTGCCCGATGGCCTGGTGGCCGAGGCAGACGCCCATCAGGGGCAGCCGCGCGGCGGCGGCCAGGCGGATCGTCTCCAGGCAGATGCCGGCCTTGTCGGGGTCGCAGGGGCCGGGGGACAGCACGATCCCCTCCGGCTGCATCGCCAGCGCCTCCGCGGCGGTCAGGGCGTCGTTGCGCACCACCCGGACGTCGGCGCCGAGCTCGCCCAGGTAGTGGACGAGGTTGTAGGTGAAGCTGTCGTAATTATCGATGAGCAGCAGCATGGCGGCGTTCCGGTTGGGCGGTGCGGTACCCTACTAGGTGGAGAAGGGCTTTTCCAGAGCAAGGCCGGCCGCGCCCCGGCCATGGCGCGCATGCGCGGCGGGCGGGCAGGGGCGGGGCCGCGTTTCCACCGCCGCCGGGGATGGGATAGGGTGGCGCCGTGCCGTCCCGCCGGCGCCCCCGACTTGCCCGACCGGTGTCACCGCGGGCCGGGCGGCGCCGGGGGCAGACTGCGCGCCCCCGAAACCGCCATTCTCCCGCAAACCGCCCGCCCCGACGCCATGACCAAGCCCCGGCGCCCCGCCCCGCGCAAGCCCGCCCCCCGCAGGCCTGCAAATACGACCCGACGCGCCAAGCCGCGCCGGCCGCTGCCGCCCTGGCTGCGGCTGGCCGGACTGGGCGCGCTGGTCCTGCTGGTCGCGGCCGGCCTGCTGGTCGTGCTGACCCGGGCGCCGGAGCCGCGGCGGGCGGCGGAGGTGTCGGAGGCGGCACCGCCGCCGCTCCCGCGGCCCGAGCGGCCGTCACTGCCGCCCCCGGCGCCCACGGTGCCGGCCCCGCCGGCCGCGGAGGCGCCCCCCGAGGCGCTCCCGGCCCCAGACCCGGTTCCGGCCCCGGCCGCGCCCGAGCCGCCCAGGCGGCCTGAACCGGTGCGGGAGGCCGCACCCCTGCCGCCGGTCCCGCCGCCGCCGGAGGGGGAGCCGGCCTGGCGCCGCTTCGCCGTGCCGGCCCCGCCCGCCGACGGGCGCCCGCGCATCGTGCTGGTCATCGACGACATGGGGCCGGACCGCCGGCGCAGCGACCGGGTGGTGGCGCTGCCGGGGCCGGTCACCACGGCCTGGCTGCCCTATGCCCGCGACCTGGCCGCGCAGACCCGGGCGGCGCGCGCCGCGGGGCACGAGCTGATCGTCCACATGCCGATGGAGCCGGGCGGCGGCGACGACCCGGGCCCGGACGCGCTGAGGACC
>DASPKT010000119.1:0-33513 GCA_035627915.1 Azospirillaceae bacterium | reverse complement strand
TGGTGAGGGGGCGTCCAGGGCAGCGGCGTCGCGTCCGCCGCCCGCCCCTCTGCCGTCAGGCCCGCCGTGTTCGGCCAGCCGTGTTCGGCCAGCCGCGTTCGGCCAGCCGCGTTCGGTGAGAGGGCGCCCACCCCCACGCCCCCGACCGTCATGCCCGCGGAGGCGGGCATCCAGGTAATGAGCGTGCGATGGCGTCTGGCATTCGGGCGTCGCCGCCGGCGCCCATTCTCGGGCCTGCGTGCGGTCTGAATGCCTGGATGCCCGCCTCCGCGGGCATGATGGGAAAAGGGGGAGAGCGCACGACGGTGAAGAGGCATGACGGAAAATGGAAGCGGGCACGCTCCCAAATCCCGCCGCCGCTACCCCGTGATGCCCCGCAGCGCCTGCCGGGCCAGCTCCTTCAGGGAGCCGCGCAGGCGCTCGATCTCGGCGGCGGCGGACTCGTAGTCCTCGATCAGGCCGCCGACCAGGGTGGCGGGGTCGCCGGCATGGTCGGGATAGCGCTGGCGGGCCTTGTCGGCGCGCCGGCGCAGGCGCTGGACGATGTCTTCCTCCGACATGCGGCGTCAGCACTCCGGCAGGTTGACGGCGAGGCCGCCGAGCGACGTTTCCTTGTAGAGGTCCTTCATGTCGGCGCCGGTGCGCCGCATCGTCTCGATCACGCGGTCGAGGCTGACCTTGTGCGTGCCGTCGCCGGTCAGCGCCAGGCGCGCCGCGTCGATCGCCTTCACCGCCCCCATCGCGTTGCGCTCGATGCAGGGGATCTGCACCAGCCCCTTGATGGGGTCGCAGGTCAGGCCGAGATTGTGCTCCATCCCGATCTCGGCGGCGTTCTCCACCTGCGCGTTGGTGCCGCCCTGCACCGCCGCCAGCGCCCCCGCCGCCATCGAGCAGGCCACCCCCACCTCGCCCTGGCAGCCGACCTCGGCCGCGGAGATGCTGGCGTTGCGCTTGTAGAGCGCGCCGATGGCCGCGGCGGTCAGCAGGAAGGTGTGCCGCCCCTCGCGCGTGCCGTTGCAGAACCGGTCGTAGTAGCGCAGCACCGCCGGCACGATGCCGGCCGCCCCGTTGGTGGGGGCGGTGACGACGCGGCCGCCGGCGGCGTTCTCCTCGTTCACCGCCAGCGCCCACAGGTTGATCCAGTCCAGCGCCGACAGCGGGTCGCACAGCGCCCGCTCCTGCCGGCGCAGCAGCTCGGCGTGCAGGCGGGACGCGCGGCGCGGCACGTCGAGCCCGCCCGGCAGCAGGCCGGCCTGGCGGATGCCGCGGTCGATGCAGGCGTCCATCGTCTCCCAGATGCGGTCGAGGCCGGCGCGCACCTCCGCCTCCGGGCGGCGCGCGGTCTCGTTCGCCATGACCAGCTGGGCGATGGTCAGCCCGGCGCGCTCCGCCTGGGCCAGCAGCTCGTCGGCGTTGGTGAAGGGATAGGGCAGGGCGGGGCCCTGGTCGTCGCCGCGGTCGTTCTGCCTGGCCTCGTCCTCGTCCACCACGAAGCCGCCGCCGACGGAGTAGTAGGTGCGCTCCGCCAGCGCCGCGCCGGACGCGTCCAGGGCGGTGAAGGTCACCGCGTTGGGGTGGAAGGGCAGCCGCTCGCGCCCCAGCCACAGGATGTCGCGGGCGGGCACGAAGGCGATTTCGCGCAGCCCCGCCAGCGGCAGGGCGGCGCCCCCCTCCACCCGGGCGACCAGGGCGGCCGCCTCGTCCGGGTCCACCTCGGCCGGCAGGAAGCCAGCGAGGCCGACCAGCACGGCGGTGTCGGTGGCGTGGCCGCGCCCGGTCAGCGCCAGCGAGGCGTAGAGGCGCACCTCCACCCGCTCCACCCGGTCCAGGACGCCGGTGTCGGCGAGGCCGCGGGCGAAGCGGCAGGCCGAGGTCATCGGCCCCATCGTGTGCGAGCTGGAGGGGCCGATTCCGATCTTGAACAGTTCGAATACGCTGGCGGTCATTCTCTTGCTCCCCGGGACGGCTCCCCTATAGCAGCCCTGGCGCCTCCGGCCTACCGCGAAGCGGGGGAGGCTAGAGCTTCACCCGCAGCCGGTGGCCGATCTCCCCCATGATGCCGCGGCGGAAGACCAGCACGCAGGCGATGAAGACCAGCCCGATGACGACCGTGACCGGCAGCCCGGCGGTGGCCAGCCCGTGCTCCAGCGCCACCACCAGGAAGGCGCCGACGACCGGCCCGCCCAGCGTGCCGATGCCGCCCAAGAGCGTCATCAGGATCACCTCGCCCGACATCTGCCACTGCACGTCCAGCAGCGTCGCCAGCTGCAGCACGATGGCCTTGGTGGCGCCGGCCAGCCCGGCCAGGGCGGCCGACAGGACGAAGGCCGCCAGCTTGTAGCGGTCCGTGTCGTAGCCGAGCGACACGGCGCGCGGCTCGTTCTCCCGGATCGCCTTCAGCACCTGGCCGAAGGGCGAGTGGGCGATGCGGTGGACCAGCCAGAACCCGCCCAGGAAGATCGCCAGCACCGTGTAGTACATGGCGAGCGGATGGGAGAGGTCGAGGAGGCCGAACAGGTGCCCGCGCGGCACCCCCTGGATGCCGTCCTCGCCGCCGGTGAAGGGTGCCTGCAGGCAGACGAAATAGACCATCTGCGCCAGCGCCAGCGTGATCATGGAGAAGTAGATGCCCTGCCGCCGGATGGCGAGGAACCCCATGGCGAGGCCCAGCAGGGCGGCGGCCAGCGTGCCGGCCAGGATCGCCAGCTCCGGCGTCAGGCCCCAGCGCGCCGCCGCGTGCGCCGCCACGTAGGCGCCGCCGCCGAAGAAGGCGGCGTGCCCGAAGGACAGCAGCCCGCCGAAGCCGATCAGCAGGTTGAAGGCGCAGGCGAACAGCGCGAAGCACAGCGCCTTCATCACGAAGACGGGATAGAGCTGGAACGGCGCCAGCACCAGCAGCAGGACGCCGGCGGCGGCCAGCAGCGCCGGCAGCCGCCGGCGCGAGGGGGTATGGACCCGGGCGGTGCTCACGCCGACCTCCCGAACAGGCCGGCCGGCTTCAGCAGCAGCACCACGGCCATGATGACGAAGATCACGATGTTGGCGGCCTCCGGGTAGAAGACCTTGGTCAGCCCCTCCACCAGCCCCAGCCCGAAGCCGGTCACGATGGCCCCCAGGATGCTGCCCATGCCGCCGATGACCACCACGGCGAAGACGACGATGATGAGGTTGGAGCCCATCAGCGGGTTCACCTGGTACATCGGCGCCGCCAGCACCCCGGCGAACCCGGCCAGGGCCACGGCGCCGGCGAAGGTGAGCGTGACCAGGACCGGCACGTTGACCCCGAAGGCCTGGACCAGCTTCGGCCGCTCCGTCGCCGCCCGCAGGTAGGCGCCCAGCCGCGTCCGCTCGATCGCGTACCAGGTGCCGAGGCAGACGGCGGCCGAGGCCAGCACGACCCAGGCCCGGTATGTGGGCAGGAACATGAAGCCCAGGCTGGTGCCGCCCTGGAGCGCGGCCGGCACCGGATAGGGCTGGCCGGAGACGCCGTAGTAGTGGCGGAACAGCCCCTCCAGCACCAGCGCCAGCCCGAAGGTCAGCAGCAGGCCGTAAAGCGGGTCCAGCCCCTCGATCCGCTTCAGCAGCAGCCGCTCCGCCATCACGCCCACCAGCCCGATAGCGACCGGCACCAGCAGCAGCGCCGCCCAGTAGCCGACGCCCAGCTCGGTCAGCAGCAGCCAGGCGACGAAGGCGCCCACCATGTAGAGCGCGCCATGGGCGAAGTTGATGATCCCCAGCATGCCGAAGATGACCGCCAGCCCGAGGCTCAGCAGCGCATAGAACGACCCGTTGATGAGCCCCAGCAGCAGCTGGCCCAGGAACGCCTGGATGGGAACGCCGAGGAGGGTGGTCATGGGGCGGCTCCGGGGCTTTCAACGCTCGCGGAGAGGAGGAGTGCGCCGCCGCACCCAATGGCCGTGACGCCCGCCGTGATGCCCGCCATCAAGGGCTGGGTGCCCCCGTTCCCCATGGCCGTCATGCCCGCGGAGGCGAGCATCCAGGTATTCAGCTTGCTGCGGGGCAGGGGGGAAGGGAGCCGATGTCGCCGCTGGCCCCTGCATCCAGGCCGGATAGCAGGCTGAATGCCTGGGCCCCCGCCTCCGCGGGGGTGACGGTCGGTGTGTTGGACAGGGACTGCCATGGTCTCCCCCCTCACGCGCTCCCCCCTCAAACGCCCAGGTACTTCGCCACCCGGCCCAGCTCCGCGGGGTCGTTGGGGACGGTGTCGACGACGCGGCCGTCCTCCATCACGCAGTGGCGGTCGGCGACCGTGCCGGCGAAGCGGAAGTTCTGCTCCACCAGCAGGATGGTGAAGCCGCGGGCCTTCAGGTCGCGCAGGATGGCGCCGATCTGCTCCACGATGACGGGGGCGAGGCCCTCCGTCGGCTCGTCCAGCAACAGGACCCGGGCGCCGGTGCGCAGGACCCGCGCGATGGCCAGCATCTGCTGCTCGCCGCCCGACAGCTTGGTGCCCTGGCTGCGCCGGCGCTCCTTCAGGCGGGGGAAGAGGCCGTAGACCTCCTCCTCGGAGAGGCCGCCGGCGCGCACGACCGGCGGCAGGGTCAGGTTCTCCTCCACCGAGAGGGAGGCGAAGATGCCCCGGTCCTCCGGCACGTAGCCCAGCCCCTTGCGGGCAATGCGGTGCGGCGGCAGACCGACCAGCTCCTCGCCTGCCAGCCGGATCGAGCCCTCGGTCCGGTCCAGCAGCCCCATGATGGCGCGCAGCGTCGTGGTCTTGCCGACGCCGTTGCGGCCCGTCAGCGTGACGACCTCCCCCTCCGCCACCGCGAAGTCGACGCCGTGCAGCGCCTGGCTCTCCCCGTAGAAGCCGCGGACCCCGCGGACGCTGAGGATCGGCTCAGCCATGGTCGGCCTCCGCCCCCACGGCCCCCGTGCCCATGTAGGCCTCGCGCACCGCCCGGTCGGCGGAGACCTCAGCATAGGTCCCCTCGGCCAGGATCTCGCCGCGCTGGAGCACGGTGATGCGGTCGGACAGGTCGGCGACGACCGACAAATTGTGCTCCACCATGACGACGGTTCGACCCCGGGCGGCGCGGCGGATCAGCGCCGCGATGCGGCCGATGTCCTCGTGCGCCAGCCCCGCCATCGGCTCGTCCAGCAGCATCGTGTCGGGCTCCAGCGCCAGGGTGGTGGCGATCTCCAGCGCGCGCTTGCGGCCGTAGGGCAGCTCGCCCGCCGGCAGCTCCGCCCAGGCGGCCAGCCCGACCTGCTCCAGCAGCTCCAGCGCGCGGTGGTCCAGCGACGCCAGCACCCGGTCGGAGCGCCAGAACTGGAAGGTGGTCGGCGTGCGGCGCTGCAGCGCCACCCGCACGTTCTCCAGCACCGTCAGGTGGGGGAAGACGGCCGAGATCTGGAAGGAGCGGACCAGCCCCAGCCGCGCCACGGCGGACGGGCCCATGGCGGTGATGTCGCGCCCGTGGAACAGGATGCGGCCGGAACTCGCCGGCAGGAACCGGGTCAGCAGGTTGAAGACGGTCGTCTTGCCGGCGCCGTTGGGGCCGATGAGGGCGTGGATGGTGCCGCGCCGGACCCGGAAGTCCAGGTCGCGCACCGCGGTGAAGCCCTTGAATTCCTTGGTGAGGCCGCGCGTCTCCAGGACGTGCCCGCCCGCATCGCCGCCCATGCCGGGGGCCGGTTCCGTCATGCGGGTCCCCGCAAGCTCGGTCGCATCCCTCTGTCCTCCCCTCCGGCTCTTCCGTGGCCGGCCGCCGCATTAGGCATTAACCTTCCGGCCGGGATCAAGGAAGCTGTGGTCCCGGCGCCCCCTCCTTCCGGGAGGGCCGCTTCGCCATCTGGATAGGGCGGCAGCCGGACCCGGCGGGGGCATAGTCTGGGCGTAACGACAAGCGGGGCGGCAACGCCCGCGGGATCAGCGGAGGGAACTTCCATGGCAGCGAGGTTCGGCAAGACGTTGTTGGCCGGCGCGGCGGCGCTGGCGCTGACGGGGGCGCTGGCGGGGACGGCCCGGGCGCAGCAGGTTTCCGGCGACGTCATCAGGATCGGCGTGCTGAACGACCAGTCCGGCCCCTACGCCGACTTCGGCGGCAAGGGCTCGGTCGTCGCCGCCCAGATGGCGATCGAGGATTTCGGCGGCTCCGTGCTCGGCAAGAAGATCGAGCTGGTCAGCGCCGACCACCAGAACAAGCCCGACATCGGCGTCAGCGTCGCGCGCGAATGGTTCGACGCCGGCGGCGTCGACATGATCACGGAGCTGACCACCTCGTCGGTGGCGCTGGCCGTGCAGGACCTCGCCAAGGAGCGGGGGAAGGTCAACATCGTGGTCGGCGCCGCCACCTCCAAGCTGACCAACGAGAGCTGCTCGCCGACCGGCTTCCACTGGGCCTACGACACCTACGCGCTGTCGCGCGGGACGGGCGGGGCGGTGGTCGAGGCGGGCGGCAAGAACTGGTTCTTCCTGACCGCCGACTACGCCTTCGGCCACCAGCTGGAGAAGGACACGACGGACTTCGTGAAGGCCGCCGGCGGGACGGTGAAGGGGGCCGTGCGCCACCCCCTGAACACCAGCGACTTCTCCTCCTTCCTCTTGCAGGCGCAATCCTCGGGCGCGGAGGTCGTCGGCCTCGCCAACGCCGGCACCGACACCACCAACGCCATCAAGCAGGCGGCAGAGTTCGGCATCGTCCAGGGCGGGCAGAAGCTGGCCGGCCTGCTGTTCACCCTGGCCGACGCCCACGCGCTGGGCCTCCAGACCGCGCAGGGGCTGGTGCTGACGGAAGGCTTCTATTGGGACCGCACGGACGCCTCGCGGCAATGGTCGCAGCGCTATTTCGAGCGGATGAAGCGCATGCCGAACATGATCCAGTCCGGCACCTACTCCGCCGTCACCCACTACCTGAACGCCGTCAAGGCCGCCGGCACCGACGAGGGCAAGGCCGTCGCCGCCAAGATGAAGGAGATGCCGGTCAAGGACTTCTACGCCGAGAACGGCACGGTCCGCGCCGACGGCCGCATGGTCCACGACATGTACCTGTTCGAGGTCAAGAAGCCCGGCGACAGCACCAAGCCCTGGGACTACTTCAAGCTGCTGAAGACCATCCCGGGCAAGGAGGCCTTCCTCCCGCTGGAGAAGAGCGCCTGCCCGCTGGTGAAGAAGTCCTGAGGGGGCGGGGAGGGCTCCTGAACAGGCTCTGCCTGCGGGAGGTCACGCGCCCCGCCCTTAAGTTGGCCGTCATTCCCGCCTCCGCGGGGGTGACGGTCGAGGGGGGGGGAACGTGTTGCCTCAGCCATGGCAGCGGGGGCGTGGTGCGGCCTTCGACAGGCTCAGGCTGAGGGGCGTATTGCTGCGCCAGTGGGAGGGGAGGGACGGTGCCTCGATCTGGCCTGGCATCCCCCGCTCCTCATGCTGAGCCTGTCGAAGCACGCACCACCCAACAGCCGCACCCCATACGTCGGCACCTCAAGCCGAACCCGTCGACGACCGCGCGTCCTCCCGGCGGCCCTGGCCTGCGCCCGCCTCCCCCAGCCGGCGGCGCAGCTCGACGTTCTCGCGCTCCAGCTCGCGCACGCGGCGGGCCAGGTCCTGGCGGGAGAGGCCGCCTTCCTGGCGCCAGCGGTAGAAGGTCATGCGGGAGATGCCGAGGTCGCGCACGACCTCCACGATGCTGCTTCCCTGGGCCAGCAGGGCCTCTGCCCGGGCCAGGTGCGCCCGGATCTCCGCCGGGCTGTGGCGCCGCGCCATGGTCATGCGCCGCGGTACCCGCCGCCGACCCAGGTGCCGAGCACGCCCAAATCCTGGTCCAGCAGCACGAGGTCGGCGCGGAAGCCCGGCGCAACCCGCCCGTACCGGTCGGCGAGGCCCAGGAACTCCGCGGGGTAGAGCGACGCCATGCGCAGCGCCTCCTCGGTGCCGGCGCCCATGAGCGCGACGGCGTTGCGCACCGCCTGCGCCATGTCGATGTCGGCGCCGGCCAGCGTCCCGTCCACCGTCACCAGCCGCCCGTCGCGCCGCAGGATCGTCTCGCCGTAGAGGGTGAAGCTGTCGGCGTCGGTGCCGGTCGGGCTCATCGCGTCGGTGACCAGGAACAGCCGGCCGCGCGGCTTCTGCGCCAGCGCCAAGCGCAGCAGGGCGGGATGCACGTGCACCCCGTCGGCGATGATGCCGCACCAGGCGCCGTCGGCCTGGAGGGCGGCGGCGGCGATGCCGGGTTCCCGGTTCATGACCGGGGGCATGGCGTTGAACAGATGGGTGAAGCCGCGCAGGCCCAGGCGGACGGCCTCGAGCGTGCGCTCGTACCCGGCGGCCGAGTGGGCGCCGGCCAGCACCACGCCCGCCGCCGCCAGCCGGGCGATGAAATCGTCCGGCACCCGTTCCGGCGCCAGCGACAGCAGCACCTTTCCATCGGGGAAGAGGGCGGGCAGGGCGGCCAGTTCCGCCGCGTCGGCCTCGGTCGGCGTGCGGATGGCGGCCTCGGCGTGCACGCCCTTGCGGGCGGGGTTCAGGAACGGCCCCTCCAGGTGGATGCCCAGCACCCCGCCGCCCGGGCGCCGCGCCGCCTCCGCCGCCGCGGCGACGGCCAGGCGCATGCGGTCGGGCGCGTCGGTGATGAAGGTGGGCAGCAGCCCCGTGGTGCCGAAACGGCGGTGCGCAGCGGCGATGGCCAGCGCCCCCTCCGCGGTGGGCGTGTCGTTGAACAGCACCCCGCCGCCGCCGTTGACCTGGGTGTCGATGAAGCCGGGGGCGACCAGGCTGCCCGCGGGCAGGCGCACGGCCTCCGCCCCCGGGGCCGCGTCGCCGGCCACCAGGTCGCGCACCGTCCCCTCCTCGATGAGGACGGAGCGGCCCTCCACGATCCCCTCGCCGGTGAAGACCCGGGCCCCGGTCAGCAGACGCCGCATCGCACCACTCCCCACAATCCCCGCTCCGCTCAGCCTACGATCCCGCTCCGCTCAGACGGTCTCGGTCACCTTGCGCAGGTTGGCCGGCCGGTCGGGGTCCAGGCCCCGTGCCAGCGACAGGGCAGGCAGGGCGCCGTAGAAGGCCTGCACCGCCGCCAGCGGCGCCAGCTCCGCCGGCACGCCCTCCGGCACCGGCAGCCGCGCCGCCCCCTCCACCCCAACGTCGGTGGTCATGACGGGCGAGCCCAGCGCCACCAGCCGCGCCACCGTCTCGCGCGTCGGTGCCAGGGTAGCATCGTCCTGGGTCAGCGCCAGCACGGGGAAGCCGGGGCCGACCAGCTCCAGCGGGCCGTGCATGACCTCCGCCGCGCTGAAGGCCTCCGCGTGCAGGCGGCAGGTCTCCTTGAACTTCAGCGCCATCTCCATCGCCGCCCCGGCGCCGAGGCCGCGGCCGACGACGTAGAGGCCGCGCGTCTCCTTCAGCCCCGAAAGCGCCGGGCCCCAGTCGCAGCCCTTCGCCGCCTCCAGCCAGCGGGGTGCCTCGGCTGCCGCCGCCTGGGCCGCCCCGTCGTCGGCCCAGTGCGCCGCCAGGTTCAGGAAGGCCAGCGCCGAGGTCAGGTAAGACTTGGTGGCGGCGACGCTGCGCTCCGGCCCGGCGCAGAGCGGCAGGACGGCGTCGCAGCGATCCGCCAGCGGGGCCGTCTCGTCGTTCACAATGCCGACGACCAGCGCGCCGGCCGCCTTCGCCATCTCCGACAGGCGCAGCAGGTCGGGGCTGCGGCCAGACTGCGACACCGCCACGAACAGGGCGCCCTCAAGGCTGAGCGGGCTGCGGTAGAGCGACACGACGGAGGGGCCGACCGAGGCGACGGGCACGCCTAGGCGCGTCTCCACCAGGTACTTGCCGTAGGTGGCGGCATGGTCGGAGCTGCCGCGGGCGCAGGTGACGACGACCCGGGGCTTCAGCGCGCGCAGGCGCCGGCCGAGGTCGGCCAGCAGCGGCGCGCAGCGCTCCAGCTGGCGGCGGGCGGCGTCGGGGGCCTCGGCGGCCTCCCGGAACATCAGCGTCTCGTGGGCTGCATCTGGGGCTTGGGTCATGCGGATCGGGCCTCGGTGGAAGAAGGGGCGGCCGCGCGGGCCATCAGCAGGGCGCCTTCCAGCGCGTCGCCCTCGGGCTCCGCCAGGACGGCTTGGGCCCAGGGGGGCAGCCAGGGGGCGATGGGCCTCGCCAGCCCGCCCATCAGGCAGACCGACGGGGCGCCCAGCCCGCGCAGGCGGCGGACATGGTCGGCCAGGTCGGCGGCGGACCAGGCGACGACGGACGCCGCGACCGGGTCGCCCGCCCCGGCATGCTCCAGCGCCAGCGGGGCGAAGCCGCCGAAGTCGCCGGGCCTGGCGGCGCCGGCCCAGGCGACGACGGCCGCCGGCGTGCCGCCCAGCCGCTCCATCACCGCCCGGGTGAAGGGGGAGGCGGGCTCCAGCCCGTCATGGGCGCGCAAGGCGCGTCGCACCGACTCGCGGCCGATGGCGGCACCGCTGCCGCCGTCCGACACCTCGAAGCCCCAGCCGCCCACGGGGTGGCCCTGGCCGCCCACCAGCGCGTAGCCGGCGCTGCCGGTGCCGGCGATCAGGATGGCCCCGTCGCGGCCGGAGAAGGCGCCCAGGCAGGCGGCGTGCGCGTCCGTCTCGGCCGCGGCGGCGGCCAGGCGGGGGCCGGCGGCGATCAGGCGGGCACTGTCCTCCGGCCCGCAGATGCCGGCCAAGCCCAGCCCGGCGCGCACGCGGGGCAGGGCGGCGCGGTCCAGCCCGCCGCTTGCCAGCGCCTCGTCCGCGGCGGCCAGGATGGCGGCCCAGGCGGTGGCGAGGCCCAGGCGGATGTTGGCGGGGCCGGCCACCGCCTCGCCCACCAGGCTGCCGTCGGCGCGGCGGATGCGCACCCGGCAGCGGGTGCCGCCGCCGTCCACGCCCATGTAGAGGATGTCGTCGCCCATCATGCCTTCTCCCGGGTCTCAAGACAGGCGGGCGCGGCGAAGGTCGCAGCCGGCATCGGTCCCCTCCTCAGGCGTTCGCCACGGGGGCGGCGGTCCGGCGCGCCAGGTGGCCGGGCCCGACCGGGACCAGCTCGCCGGGCCCCGCGCTGACCGCGCGCACCCGCTCGGCTTCCGCGGAGATGCGGCCGGTGGCGCCGAAGGGCCGGCCGACCCGCGGCACCGCGTCCAGCAGCAGCCGGGTGTACGGGTGCTGCGGCTGGCGCAGCACCGTGTCGGTCGGTCCCGCCTCCACGATGCGGCCGCGGTAGATCACCGCCGTCTCCTCCGCCACGTGGCGGGCGGTGGCGATATCGTGGGTGATGTAGAGGAGCGCGATGCCCCGGTCCCGCTTCAGCCGGTTCAGCGTGTCCAGCACGCTGAGGCGGATGGAGACGTCCAGCATGGAGGTGGGCTCGTCCGCGATGACCACCTGCGGCTCCACCGCCAGCGCGCGTGCCAGGTTCACGCGCTGGCGCTGGCCGCCGGAGAGCTCGTGCGGGTACTTGGGCAGGGCGGCGGCGGGGTCGAGGTCGACCTGGCGCAGCAGGTCGGCCGCCCGCTCCAGGCGCGCCGCGGCGTCCAGCTCCGGCCGGTGCAGCGCCAGCGGGCGGACCAGGTGGTGGGCCACCGTGTGGGCCGGGTTCAGGGCGGCGAAGGGGTCCTGGAAGACCATCTGCACCCGCCGGCAATAGTCCAGCCGCGCCTCGCGCCCATTGATCCGGGTGGCGTCCTGGCCGTCCAGGATGATGTGCCCGTCGGACGGCGCCACCAGCCGAGTCAGCACCTTGGCGGCGGTGCTCTTGCCCGACCCGCTCTCCCCCACCAGGGCCAGCGCCCGGCCGGGGTGGAGCTGCAGGGTGACGTCGGACAGCGCCTTCACCGGCGGCCGGCCGGGGAAGGTCACGGAGAGCCCGCGCAGCTCCAGCGCCGGGCGGGGGGCGGTCCCGTTCGTGCTCGTCGGGGTCATGCTCACGGCGCGGCCTCCTTGGAGAGCGGCAGGGGATCGGCGTCGAGGCGCGGCAGCGAGGCCCAGAGCTTCGCGGTGTAGGGGTGCCGCGGCGCCGCGATCATGTCGGACGGCGCCGCCGTCTCCACCAGCTGGCCGTTCAGCATGATGCCGACCCGGTCGCAGAACTGGCTCATCAGCGCCAAGTCGTGGGTGATGAAGAGGACGGAGAAGCCCAGGCGGCGGCGCAGCTCCGCCACCTCCTCCAGGATCTCCCGCTGCACCACCACGTCGAGCGCCGTGGTCGGCTCGTCCATGATGACCAGCTTGGGCGACAGCGCCAGCGCCATGGCGATGACCAGGCGCTGGCGCATGCCGCCGGAGAAGCGGTGCGGGTGGTCGCGCAGCCGGTCGGGGGAGATGCCGACCATGCGCACCAGCTCGGCGCTGCGGTCGGCGATCTCGGTGCGGTTGGTGATGCCGTGCGCCTCGAACAGGTCGCGGAACTGCGCCTCGACGGTCAGCAGCGGGTTCAGCGCGTTCATCGCGCTCTGCAGCACGACCGAGAGGTGGCGCCAGCGCCAGCGCCGGAGATCCTCCCCCTCCAGCGCCAGCACGTCGGTGCCGTCCAGCATCACGGTGCCGCCGGTGACGAAGGCGGGCGGGCGGTGCAGCCGGGCCACCGCGAAGGCGACCGTGCTCTTGCCGGACCCGCTCTCGCCGGCCAGCCCCAGCACCTCGCCCGGGCCGATGTCGAAGGAGACCTCGTGCGCGGCCCGGACCAGCCGGTCGGAGGTCGCGTAGTCCACGCAGAGCCCGCGGACGGAGAGCAGCGGCGTCGTCATCACGCGGCCTCCCTTCCCGCACCCCGGGCGCGGACGGCCGCCAGCAGGGCCGGCGGCACCTTCAGCGTGCGCAGCCGCGGGTTGGCGACCTCGTCCAGCGCGAAGTTCATCAGGGACAGGCCGCTGCCGAACAGGATCAGGGCCAGGCAGGGCGCCGCCATCTCCCACCACGCCCCGACCTGCAGCGCCGAGGTCGCCTGCGCGTGGTACAGCATGGTGCCCCAGGACACGATGAGCGGGTCGCCCAGGCCTAAGAACTCCAGCGTCGCCTCGGTGATGACGGCATAGAGCACGCTGCCGATGAAGTTCAGCCCGACCAGGGAAACGAGGTTGGGCAGCAGCTCCGACCCGATGACCCGCCAGGCGGGTTCTCCCAGCAGCTCCGCCGCCCGTACGAAGTCGCGCTCCCGCAAGGAAAGCGTCTGCGCCCGGACCACGCGCGCCCCCCAGCCCCAGGAGGTGAAGCCGATGATGCCGGCGATGACCAGCGGGCCCGCCTGGCCGATGAAGGCGGCCAGGACCAGCATCAGCGGCAGGTTCGGGATGACCAGCACGATGTTGGTCAGCAGGCTCAACCCCTCGTCCACCCGGCCGCCGAAATAGCCCGCGGTGATGCCGACCGCCACGCCCAGCACCGTGACCAGCGCGCCGGCGGCCAGGCCCACGGCCAGCGAGGTGCGGGTGCCGTGGATAGTCTGGGAGAGCACGTCGCGGCCCATGCGGGTGCTGCCCATGACGTGCTCGGCGCTGGGCGCCTCGTGCGGGCGGGCGACGCGCTGGTTGGGGCCGGCCGGCGCCAGGACCGGGGCCAGCAGCGCCACGGCCAGGAAGATGGCGACGATGACGGCGCCGACGGCGGCCTTCGGGTTGCCCCGCAGGGCGGTCAGGAAGGAGCGCATGGGCTCAGGCCCTCCTCAGGCGCGGGTCGAGGGCGAGGCAGACCAGGTCCGCCGCCAGGTTGGCCGTCAGCATCGCCAGCGTCATGACCAGCAGCTGGCCCTGGATGAGGGGGTAGTCGCGGGCGGTGATGCCCTGGTAGAGCGTGTAGCCAAGCCCCGGATAGTTGAAGACCACCTCGGTGATCAGCGCCCCGCCGAAGACCGCACCCAGCGTCATGGCGAAGCTGGTCACGGTCGGCAGCATGGCGTTGCGCGCCGCGTAGGCCATGCGCAGGCGGCGGTCGTCCAGGCCCTTGGCCGTGCCCAGCACGATGTAGTCCTCGCCCAGCAGGTTGATCATGCTGTTGCGCATGGTGACCACGTAGCCGCCGAGCTGCGTCAGCGCCAGGGTGACCACCGGCAGCACCGCGTGCGCCGCCACGCTGCCCAGGAACTCCGGCGTCCAGCCGGGGTCCAGCAGCGGCGCCCAGGCGTAGCCGGTCGGCAGCCACTTCAGCGCGATGCCGAAGAGGTAGAGGGCGACCAGCGACACCACCAGTGGCGGCACCGCCTGCAGCATGACGGCCGCCGGCGCGCCCACGCTGTCGAACCGGCCGCCGCGCCGCCAGGCGGCGTGGATGCCGGCCAGCGTGCCCGCGGCAAAGGCCAGGGCGGAGGCGGTGAGGACCAGGAACAGGGTCCAGGGCAGGGCGCGCCACAGCACCTCGTTCACGCTGAGCGGATGGAACTTGACGGACAGGCCCAGATCCCAGGTGAAGACGCTGCCGAGATAGCGCAGGTACTGCACCGGCAGCGGCTCGTCCATGAGGCCGAAGGTGGCCTTCAGCGCCTCCAGGCTTTCGGGCGGGAGTGCCGTGCCGGCCTGGGCGAACATCACGTCGACCGGGTCGCCCGGCATCAGCCGGGGCACCAGGAAATTGAAGGTCGCGGCGACCAGGAAGGCCGCGACGTAGAACCCGATCCGGCGGAGGAGGAAGGCCATGGCGTGCTCCAGGGACCCAGTATGTGCCCCGCATCGGGGCGCGTTCGGGGAGCCCGGTGCCCCGAGGGGCACCGGCGGCAGGCTGGACTGGGCTTGCGGGGTCCCCGCGTCAGGCGGGGTTGTCGCGCACCGGCTCCAGCGACAGCAGGTGGATCAGGCGCTCCGGCGTTCCGTCGAACACGTCCGGGCGCCCGCCCGGGTTGTCGGCGTTGAACCAGCCTTTGAAGCGCCTGGTATTGTACTGGTACCAGATCGGGTTGCTGAACAGCGGGACGTAGGGGGTGCTGGCCGCCAGGATCGCCTGCACCTTGTCCATGGCCCGGCGCTGGGCGATGGGGTCGATGGTGGCGACGAAGGCGTCCAGCGCCGCGTCCAGCTCGGGATCGACGAAGCGGGTGGCGGCCCAGCGCGTCTTGCCGGCGAAGCGGGAGTGGAAGCCGCTGTCGAAGGACCGGTACGGCGTCTCGCCGGTGAACAGCCCGTTGATCGCCATGTCGTAGTCGCCGGAGATCAGCTTCTGCGTCCAGGCGGCGGGCTCCGGCGTGGAGACGCGGGCGTCGATGCCGATGGCGTTCAGCCCCTCGGCCACCAGCTGCACCGTGTTGACCCAGTCGGTCCAGCCGTTCGGCGCCAGGATGTAGAAGCTGATCGGCGTGCCGTCGGGATGGTCGATGAAGCCGTCGCCGTTCACGTCGCGGAAGCCGCTCTCGGCCAGCAGCGCGCGCGCCGCGTCCTTGTCGAAGCGGGCGAAGCGGCCGTAGGTTTTCTCCGCGTCGCGGTTGGACCAGTCGTGATAGGTGCGGCCGATGCCGCTGGCGTACTCGTTCACCATGGGATAGCCGTAGCCGGCGATGTCCACGATGGCGCGCCGGTCGACCGCCATGCTGACGGCGCGGCGGAAGTTCACGTTGCGGAAGGCGGCGCGGTTGCCGGCGGTGCGGCTGTCGAAGTTGAAGTAGACCGCGACAGTGCCGCCCGGCGGGAACCAGTAGCGGTGGTGCACCGGGTCGGCCGCCACGTAGGTGCGCTCGATGTCGGGCAGGAAGGCGCCGAACCAGTCCACCCCGCCGGAGGCGGCGGCGGTCAGCAGCTGTTCGTTGTTGCCGATCTGCGGGAAGCTCAGGCAGTCCACCTTCAGGCTGGCCGCGTCCCAGTAGTTGGGGTTGCGGCACTGGACGTAGACCTGGCTGGTGAAGCGCCTGACCTCGGTCAGCGGGCCGGTGCCGACCGGCTCGGGGTTGGTGAAGGTGACGGGGTCCGCCACCTTGGACCAGACGTGCTCGGCCACGATGGGCACGCGCACCAGCTCGAACGCCATGTTGGTGTTCACCTGCTTCAGCTGGAACACCACCGTGTGGGCATCCGGCGCCTCAACCGAGGCGACGCGCTTCCAGATGTCCAGCGTGTCGAGCGCCCGGTGCCGGCGCAGCATGTCGTAGGTGAAGACCACGTCGCGGGCGTCGAAGGGGTGCCCGTCGGACCAGGTGACGCCCTCGCGCAGCTTGAAGGTCAGCTTCAGCAGGTCGTCGGAGAAGTCGAAGTCCGTCGCCAGCCGGTAGTGCGGCCGGCCGCCCTGCATGGAGTTGAAGACGATCAGCGGCTCGTACACGAAGTCGCGCACGCTGTGCAGGCGGGTCGTCTCGTTGAACGGGTTGAAGTTGCGCACCCAACCCGTGGACAGGTTGGCGACGACGGTCAGGGTGGAGGGCGCGGCGGGGGCCGCGGCGGGAGTCGCGCCCGTCTGGGCCGGGGCCGGGCCGGCGGCCAGCGTCAGCGCGGCCAGGGCGGCGGCTAGTCTGTTCATCATCGGCTTCATGTCCCGGACCTGTCGCCTCCCGGCCTTCTTATGCCGACCACTGTCGCCGCGACCCGCGCCCTCTGCCAGCGCTAAAGATCGTCGATTTCGTCAGTGGCCGGCGGTTTTCCACGCTTCCGCCGCCGTTCAGGCGAGTCGCCCCCGGATCTCCTCAAGCGCGCCCGCCACGTCGAAGGCGCCGGCGCGGGCCACCTGGCGGGCCGCCGCCTCCAGCCGCGCCGCGGCGGCGTCGGTGAGCGGGCGGGCGCCGGCGGCGATGGCGGTCCATTCCTCCACGTCGCCGTGGCTGGACAGCGCGATGTCCATCCCGGCATCGAGCACCAGGCGGCACCGCTCAGCCAGCGAACCTTCCAGCGATTCCATGTAGATGCAGTCCGATATCAACACGCCGTCGAAGCCGATACGGCGGCGGACCACCTGTTCCAGCACCTCCGCCGAGACGGTGGCGGGGCGGACCGGGTCCACCTGGGCATAGACGACGTGCGCCACCATCGCCCAGGGCGCGCCGTTCAGCCGGCGGAAGGGCAGGAAGTCGGTCGCGTCCAGCTCCTCCAGCGGGGTGTCGACCACCGGGCGCAGCTTGTGGCTGTCCACCAGGGCGCGGCCGTGGCCGGGGATGTGCTTCACGATCGGGGTGACGCCGGCCGACAGCATGCCCTCCACGAAGGCGGCGGCGAGCGCCGTCACCTGCTCCGGGTCCTCGCCGAAGGCGCGCTCGCCGATGACGGGATCGGCGCCTGTGACCGGGACGTCCAGCAGCGGCGCGCAGTCCACGGTGATGCCGTGCTCGGCCAGCAGCGCGCCGATGGCCTGCCCGTTCAGCCGCACGGCCGCCAGCGCGGCCGCTGGATCGCGGCGGTACAGCCGGCCGAAGGCGGCGGGGGCGGGGAAGGCGGGCCACACCGGCGGCTCCATGCGCTGGTGCTCGCCCCCCTCGAAGTCGATCAGGATCGGCGCGTCGCGGCCCACCGCGTCCCGGAAATCGCCGGTGAGGCGGCGCAGCTGGTCCGGCGTCTCGCAGTTCCGCTTGAACACGATCAGGCCCAGCGGGTCGGCGTCGCGGTAGAAGGCCAGCTGCTCGCGGCTCAGCACCGGGCCCGGGGCGCCGAAGATGACGGCCAGGGGCCGCTTGCCGGATGTAGTCGTCATGGGGGCTGCCTCCGCGTTTCGCTCTGCCGGGCCTCGGCCGCCGGCCGGACCCGTTAACGGGAACCGTGGCGGCGTCCCGACAGCTGGACCGGGACCGGGGAGGGGTTCAAGCATCCCTTTACGGAACAACGAATTTGCCATTATGCTCGGCGGCGGCTAGGTACCGGTTCCCAAATCAAAACATCGTCAAAAACGTAAAAATAATAATCGAAGCCGTGAGGCCCGGCCACGATGGGAGTCGTAGGCGTGTCCAGTACAAGAAAGTGGCGGCTCGAAGCCGTGGCCGGTCAGCTACCGGTGCTCGCCGTACTGGTCGTGGCACTGGCTCTCTGGCTGGTGACGATTTCGGGCAAGGTCCAGGTACAGATCGACGACGCGCGTTCGTCGGCCGGGCGGGAGCTGGCCGGGCTGGCGGAGTTCGCGCGCAGCCAGAGCGCCGCCTTCGCCAGCACGAGCTTCATCGGCTACAGCGTCGGCCGGTACTATGGTTTCGCGCCCGCCTACGCCCAGATCTCCCCCGATCCGGAGCGGGCGGCGTCGCTGCTGCGCAACGCCTATTTGAAGGAGGGCCCGACGCCGTCGGACCTGCCGCCGGCGCTGGCGGCCTACGACGCGGTGCATGCGCGCTTCCACCCGAACTTCGTGGACCTGCTCGGCTCCACCGTCTTCGACGACCTCTATCTGATCGACCGCTTCGGCCGCGTCGTCTATTCCCTGCGCAAGGATGCGCTGTTCGCCGCCGACCTGGGCGAGGCGCGCATGCGCGCGGCCCCGCTGGGCGAGCTGTTCCGCGACGTGATGGCGCGCATCCAGCAGGCCGACAAGCCGCAGGAGGTGCTGGCGGTCTCCCAGCCGAAGCGGCTGGAGGACGCCGCCGCCATCCTGGTCGCCCGCCCCATCGTGCGGCACGGTGCGGTGGAGGGCGTGGTCGCCTTCCGCTTGCCTCTCACCCAGGTGGAGCGCCGGTTCGAGGCGATCCGCCGGCCCGGCCTGCGCTACCAGCTTCTGGACGCCGCCGGCGCGCCGGTGCTGGGCGAGCCGGCCGGGAGCGGGGAATCGGCGCACGGTCCTTATAGTGTGGAGGAGGCGGGCTGGAGCTACGCCGTCGTCAGCCGGTCGGGCGCGCTCGGCGGGCGCATGGCCTGGCTGGCGGCGCTGCTGCTGCTGGCCGGCCTGGCCGCGGCCTGGTGGAGCGCCAAGCGGACTGCGGCGCCGGCCGCGGTGCAGCCGCTGCCGGTGGCGCCGCCCGCCGTCCCGGCGGCCGCTCCCGCCGCGATCCCGGCCCCGGCGGTATCCGAGTCGCCGGAGCCGCCCGCCCTGGTGGCCCACGAGGAGGAGCTTCCCCCCGCCGGCGACGCGCCGCCGGCCTCGCCCGAGCTGGCCAGCGTGCCGGCCGAGCTGCCCGACGACTTCGACGCGGACGAGACCTACCGCCGCGGCATCGTCGACGTCATGACCGCGGCGCTCGACACCTGGCACCGGGCCAAGCACAAGGGGAAGATCGAGCTGGCGGAGGAGAGCGGGCTCTGGCGCGTCTACATGGACCGCAGCTCGCTGCAGACCCGCACGCTGGACAAGTACCTGCTGGTGGAGACCCTGCCGCGCAACCCGCGCTGGCGCGACGTGGTGCGCACCGCGGAGTACGTGCTGCGCCACTGCCCCGAGCCGACGCCGGAGCGCGAGGACCTGCAGGGGGCCTTGGCCCGGCTGAAGCAGCAGCTGCGCCAGGCCGAGCGCATCTGAGCCCGCGGCCCCAGTAACGTTACTGATGTGCCAGGGATTCCGGGGCTTTGCCGGCCGTACAATTCCGTCATTTTCGGTGTTCTGCCGGAACCGGCCTTTCGCCGCGACCACGAACCACCCCCCAATGTCGACACCGCCGAGCGGGACCACGGGCAGAGACCCGGGGCCGGGGGCGGGGCGAGGACGCGCGGGATGAATGAGAGCACGCCGCCCGAGACGCCAACGCGATTGGAACAGAGGAGGGGATAAAATGCGTTCGAAGCGGCTTTTCCTTCAGGGCACGGTCAGCGCCATGGCGCTCCTGATGGCGGGCGGGACGGCGGCGGCCCAGGATGCCGGCCTTGAGGAGATCGTCATCACCGGCCTGCGCGGCAGCATCGTGCAGTCGATCCAGACGAAGCGCGAGAGCACCGCGATCGTCGATGCCATCACCGCCGAGGACATCGGCAAGTTCCCCGACAAGAACGTGGCCGAATCGCTGTCCCACGTCCCCGGCATCACGGTCGACCGCGACTACGGCGAGGGCGAGCGCGTCTCCATCCGCGGCACCGACCCGGCGCTGAACCGCACCCTGCTGAACGGCCAGACGGTCGCCTCCACCGACTGGTTCATCCTGGACAGCCCGGGCCGCACCTTCAACTACACGCTCCTGGCGCCGGAAGTCGTCGGCCGCCTCGAGGTGTACAAGAGCCCCGAGGCCCGCATCGACGAGGGCAGCATCGGCGGCACCGTCATCCTGCACACCCGCCGCCCGCTCGACCTGGAGGCCCTGACCGCCAGCGCCAGCGTCGAGTACGGCTACAGCGACCGCGCCAACAAGGGCAGCCCCAACGCGTCCGGCCTGCTGAGCTGGCACAACGAGGCGCAGACCTTCGGCTTCCTGGTCTCCGCCACCCGGCAGGAGCAGGACATCCGCCGCGACGGCTTCGAGTCGCTGGGCTACCCGACGGTCAGCGGCACCGCGATCCCGCCGGCGCTGGTCGGCGGCGCCGCCGCGGCCGCCACGGTGCGCATCCCCAACGTCATCAACTCGGCACTCTTCCAGCAGAAGCGCGAGCGCACCGGCGGCACCGCCGCGGTGCAGTTCCGCCCCAACGACAAGCTGGAGGTGAACGCCACCGGCCTCTACGTGAAGGGCAACTACGACAACTACAACCAGAGCCGTTACTACTTCAACGCGTGGGGCGGGGTGAACCCGAACTCGGTCTCCAGCGTCACCGTGCGCGACGGCGTCGTGACCGGCCTGACCATCGGGCCCGGCGGCGGCCTGATGCTGCTGGACGCCATCTCCCGCAAGTCGGAGCTGGAGACCTACACCGGCGACATCAAGGCGGACTGGACCGACGACGACTGGAGCGCGTCGGTGCAGGCCGGCCGCACCAAGTCGACCGGCGGCACCCAGCAGCAGCTGTTCGGCGAGTTCGAGCAGCTGACCGGCTACAGCTTCGACATCAGCGGCGCGCCCGACCGGATCGCCACCGTGACGCCGGAGTTCGATCCCAAGAGCCCCGCCGGCATCGGCCTCGGCTTCGCCCAGCTGCGCCAGCAGCCGACCGAGGACAAGGAGACCTACGGCCAGGTCGACTTCAGCAAGGACGTGGACCTCAGCGTGTTCGAGGCGGTCAAGCTCGGCCTGAAGTACCGCGACCACGAGACCAGCCGCGACGCCCGCCTGCGCCGCGTCATCGGCGGCGGCCGCCCGCTCTCCGACTTCGACGGCGGCCAGACCCCCGGCGACTTCCTCGGCGGGATCAACGTCAGCGACTCGCTGAAGGACTGGCTCACGGCCGACCGGGAGCTGCTGGAGCAGTTCCTGACCAACCCGCCGACCGGCTTCGTCGACGCCAGCTACTTCGACTTCCTGCCGGAGCAGTTCGCCGTCCGCGAGAAGATCACCGCCGCCTATACCCAGGCGAACCTGAAGGGCGAGGGCTTCCGCGGCAACTTCGGCGTCCGCTTCGTCCACACCGACCAGACCAGCTCGGGCCAGCGCGACCTCGCCGGTTCCGGCTTCGGCCCGCCGGTCACCCCGGCCGCCAACATCGTCCCGGTCGTCTTCGAGAAGACCTACAACGACTGGCTGCCGAGCGCCAACTTCGGGTTCGACCTGACCGACGACGTGGTGCTGCGCTTCGCCGCCTCCCGCGTCATCGCCCGGGCCAACTACGCCGACCTCTCCACCACGCTGACCACCACCAACACGGTGCGCAGCGGCGACGGCGGCAACCCGCAGCTGGACCCGTACCGGGCCAACAACTTCGACGTCTCGGCCGAGTGGTACATGAACCGGACGTCGCTGGTGGCGGCGACCGCCTTCTACAAGGACATCGGCTCCTACATCTTCCGCGTGACGGCGCCGGAGCAGATCTTCAACGCCGACACCAACGCGGTGGAGACCTTCACCATCACCCGGCCGCGCAACGGCGGCAACGCGACGGTGAAGGGCTTCGAGCTGATCTACCAGGGCGACGTGTGGAACAACTTCGGCATCCAGGTGAACTACACCTACTCCGACGCCTCCACGCCGCGCGGCACCACGCCGCTGCCCTTCAGCTCCAAGCACTCGTTCAACGTCACGCCCTACTATGAGAACGAGCTCTTCAGCGCGCGCCTGACCTACGGCTACCGCAGCAAGTACTTCCGCGAGGTGAACCGCGGGACCGAGGTCTTCAACGACGCCTACAACCAGCTGGACGCCGCCGTGACCTTCAACGTGACCGAGCAGATCGCGCTGACGGCCCAGGCCCAGAACCTGCTGGACGAGACCCAGTACCAGTACGCGGCGGAGAAGGACGTTCCCTACGCCGCCTTCAAGAACGGCCGCCGCTACTTCCTCGGCGCCCGCTTCACCTACTGATCCCCATGCGCGGGCGGGCGTCCCCCGGCGCCCGACCGGCTTCATCTCCGACGATTCCCTTGTGGGCCGGTCCACTCCTTATCCTCCCCGGACCGGCCAAACTTCCCGGCGGCGGGCCTTCGCGCCCGGCGCCGGGTTTCCTTTTTCCGGGGCCCCGCGATTCGGTCGGAATCATGGCGGAGGCCCGTGACTTCGCGGGGTCCTTCCGGTCCCGTAACGGTCACCCCACGGCCCGCGCCGCAAGAGGTATCCAGCGCTCATCCTACCCCGAAAGAGGAGAGCGCAGATGCTCCGCACGGTCCTCACCATCGCCCTCGCCGGCTCGCTGCTGGCGGGCTGCTCCATGAACCAGGCCGAGCGCCGGGCCGCCACCGGCGGCGCCATCGGTGCCGCCGGCGGTGCCGCGGTCGGCTCCATGACCGGCGCCGGCGCCGTCAACGGGGCGCTGCTGGGCGCCGCCGGCGGCGCGCTGCTGGGCGCCGTCACCACCAAGCCGGAGAAGGAGGTAGTGCATCACCACCACCACCATCACCACGGCAAGAAGAAGAAGTAAGGGGCTCAAGGCCCGGGCGGGGCCGCCCAGCGCGCCAGCGCCTCGCGCCCCGCCCCGGTCAGCCCGTAGACGCCGCGCTCCACCCGCTCGAACCAGCCATAGACGTTGTCGAGCAGGATCTTGCCGGCGTCGGGGCAGGCGGGCTTCAAATCGCGCGGACGCAGCGGCCCGGCCGCCAGCGCCGAGGCGCAGGCCAGCGCCTGCTGGCGGTAGGCGGTCATCACGGGCGCCTTCGTGGACCCGCCCAGGGCCGGGTCGCCCCGGCGCTTGCGATGCTCCGCCACCAGGCGGGAGCGGCGCTTCGGGTCCAGGCGCGGCCGGTAGGCGGCGGGCTCCGCCACCACATGGACCCGGCCGTCCAACCCGACCAGCAGCAGCCCGAACCCCAGCAGGCGGCAGAGCTTGCGCACCCGCGCGTCGCTCTCGCGCCCCCGGCCGCGGGCCGAGGTCCGCACCGCCAGCCAGACCTCGTCGCAGGCGGGCAGCCGGTCCACGCCCTGCAGCACCAGCTCCAGCGTGAAGCCCAGCTTCAGCTCCCCGATCACGACCAGCGGCGGTTCTTCCCCGCGCAGCGCCACCAGGTCGCAGCCGCCGACCTCCCCCTTCACCTCGAAGCCCAGCCCCTCCAGGAAGCGCTTGACCGGGAGGTAGAGGGCGGACTCGACGTCGCCCGGCCTGACCTCGCCCGACCTGACGTCACTCACCGGCGCGGCCCGAAGCGCTTGCGGGGCGCGCCGCGGAAGCCGGCCTTCGGCTTCGGCCGGCCGGGCTGGCGGCGCGCCTTGGCCGCCAGGATGTCGCTCAGCCGCTCGCTGACCTCGGCGCGGCGCTCCTGCACCTCCTGGCGGTCGGGCAGCAGGTCCGGGAACTTGCGCGCGGCCCAGTAGTAGAGGTCGCAGGTGCGCGACAGCTCCTCCAGCGAGAGATCGTCCAGCTTCTCCACCCGGCGCGGGATCACCAGCCCCGCCGGGAGTTCCTTCCGCGTCTCAACGGAACGGCACAAGTGATTGAAGAAGCGCGCATCCACGTCCTTCTCCAGATCCGCCGGGATGAACAGCAGGGTCAGCTTCTGCTCGAACCCGATGGCGCGCTCGTCCAGCACCTGTGCCAATCGCCGCAGCGGCGACAGGTCGGCCACCCGGTAGGGCGAGCCGGCGGTCTTGGCCGCGGCGAAGCAGTCGACCAGCAGCGACAGGCTCTCGCTGCCGATGCGCCCCGCCAGCCGCGCCACCATGGCGCGGGTGGGGCGGACGGTCAGCAGGGTGCGCGGCCCGAAGCCGGCGTCCGGCCGGTTCAGGATGGCGCGCAGCGCCTGCGGCGTGCCGCGGCCGACGACGCCGAACTCCCCCGCCTCGAAATGGCCGAAGCGGCCGGCGCGGCCGGCGATCTGCTTGACCTCCGAGGGGGTGAGGGAGCGGACCTCCTGCCCGTCGAACTTCTCCAGCGTTGTGAACAGGATGCGGCGCACCGGCAGGTTCAGCCCCATGCCGATGGCGTCCGTCGCCACCACCACGTCGGCCTCGCCGGAGGCGAAGCGCTCCGCCTCCCGCCGGCGCACGTCGGGGGCCAGCGCGCCGTAGACGGCTGCCGCCGTCAGGCCCTTGCCCTGGACGATGTCGCGCACCGCATGCACGTCCCTGCGGGAGAAGGCGATCAGCCCGTCGCCCTTGCGCACCTCCGACCAGTCCAGGCGGCTGTCCAGCATGCGCAGTGGCTGCTTGCGCTCCAGCTCGACCACCTCGAGATGCTCGCCCAGGTGCGCCGCGGTGCGTTCCACCAGCTGCCGCACCTCCGGCGCGCCCAGCAGGTAGACGGTGCGGGCCGGCACCCCCATCAGCGCGGCGGTCCAGGCCCAGCCGCGGTCGCGGTCGGCCAGCATCTGCACCTCGTCGATGACGGCCACGTCCACCGGCTGCTCGGGGTCCAGCATCTCGATGGTGGAGGAGAGGTGGCGGGCGTCGGGGATGCGGATCTCCTCCTCGCCGGTCAGCAGCGTGGTGGGGGTCCCCTCGCGGTTCAGCCGGTCCATCACTTCCAGCGCCAGCAGGCGCAGGGGCGCCAGATACAGCCCCGTCTCCGCCGCCTTCAGCGCCTGCATGGCGCGGTGCGTCTTGCCCGAGTTGGTGGGGCCGATGACCAGCACCAGCCGCCGCCCCATGGCGCGGGCGAGGGGGAACAGCCGCTCGAACCGGGCGAAGTCGAACTCCGTGTTCACGAAGTCGCGGCCGCGGGCCACCGCGCGGTCGTGCATCCAGCCCTCGGTCACGTCGACCCAGCGGCGCAGGATGTCGTTCGGCTGGTGGTTGGTGCGGCAGACCTTGTGGAGGTGCCGGGCCAGGTTCTCGAAGGTCCAGCTGTCCTCGGCCTCGCCGACCTGCTCGCGCAGCTGCCAGAGGCGCTGCGCCACGTCGCCCAGCGCCTGCTCCAGCCGCTGGCCCAGCTGCGGGTCGGCGGTGAGGCGGGCGCGCAGCTCCGCGTCGTCCAGCCCGGCCAGCTCGTCCACGTCCAGCGTGCGCGTCGCCTCCAGCCGGATCGGGCCGGGCATGCCGGGCCACTCCAGCCGCTCGAAGGCGCGGGCGCGGATGCGGTCGCGCGCCTCCGCCGTCACCAGCTCGATCCCCGTCCCCTCCAGCGCGCGGCGTCCCTGCTCCAGCACGGCGGCGCGGCGGCGGGCGCGGGCGACCTGCCCCTCGATCTCCAGCGCGATGGCGTCGCGGCGGTCGGCCGGCACCAGCAGGTCGCGCCGCCCCTTCGGCAGGGGCAGTCCCAACGGCGCCAGCCCGTAGGCGGCGGCGTCCTCGATCCGGTCCAGCCCCAGCCGCCCCATGGAGACGATGTCCGGATGGTGGCGGGCGAGCGCGTAGTAGAGCTCGGCTTCCGCCTCCTGCGGCGGCCCCCCGTCGTCGGGGCGGTCGGTACTCTCGGCCATGGGGCGGGGCTGTCCCTCGTCGCTTCTCACCGCCTGCATCTAGGGCACATGCGGGCCGCCGTCCAGCGCGGCGGCGGGGGCGGCGCCGTCCGGATCGTGCCGGATGCGGAAACGATTTGCCGAAAGTTTTAGGAAGTTACTCCCGACGCCCAATTGCCCGTACGCCCGGCATGGCCGAAGTTCATCCGGTCGAGGAGGTTTCATGACGGCATTACACATTCTTGTGGCTGAGGACGAGTCGTTGTGCGCGCTGGGACTCCAGATGTTCCTCGAAGGGCTTGGCCACAGGGTCAGCATCGCCCAGAACGGTGTCCAGGCCGCCGCCCACGACGCCGCCGACCCCGCCGACCTCCTGGTGACCGACATCCGCATGCCGCTGATGAACGGGGTGGCCCTGGTGCGGGCGCTCAGGGCGCGCCGCCCGGACCTGCCCGTCGTCGTCATCTCCGCCGTCAGCGCGGAGGCGAAGCCGCTGATGGAGCTGCCGGGCGTCGCCTTCATCCCGAAGCCCGCCGACCTGATGCGCCTGCGCGCCGCCATCGCCGACCTGACCGAGGCGCGGCATTCCCCGCCGCCGGCGCCGCCGCACCACTCCTTCGCCGCCGACCATTAGCATCCCCAGCCGCCCGCCGGCCCGCCCGACCCCGGACTCCGGTCCGTTGACAGGGCGGGGGCCGCACGGGCACGGTGGCCCCATGTACAAGCTCGCCCTCGACCCCTTCACCCCGGACCGGCCCCTGCGCCTGGCGCAGCTGGTCGTCGCCTTCCTGCACCAGACGCTGGAGGACCGCGACGCCCTGCCGCTGGAGGAGTCGCGCAAGCGCCTCGCCGCCATCGAGGTGGAGAGCCACCGCACCCTGGCCGCCGTGCGGTACGAGGCGGAGCGGCTGATGTACCTGGCGGAGCGGGCGGCGCTGGACGGCTTCCCCGTGCACGACCAGCTGGTGGAGACGGCCGCCGCGCACGAGGCGGAGATCAAGCGCCTCGGCACCGACGTGATTGGCCAGTACAAGGCCCTGACCAAGCGCATGAACCTCAGCCAGCGCACCGAGGCGCTGCTGAAGTCCGGCTTCGACCTGGCCGACGCGTTCCAGGACGGCTGGCTCACCATCGTCAAGCAGATGCGCCACCGCGGCCAGTCGATCGGCCGCCGCCCGGTGCATGGCGAGCCGGTGGCGGCCTCCGCCACCGCCTACATCGAGGCGGCGGGCGACCAGGACATCAGGCTGCGCCCGCGCGTCGCCGACGACGTCATCGTCTACGAGGTGGCGATCCCCGTGGAGCCGGCCCTGCTGGCCGAGGCGGGCGCGCTCTCGACCTACGCCGAGCGGCTGCACGACGCGGTCGAGGAGGCGCTTCCCCATCTGGTGGGCCTGGTGGCCCTGAGGTTCGTCGCCGATGCCCGCAACGCCTGAGGACTTCCTCCAGCTCGCCCGCGAGGCCGTGGCCGCCCCGTCGCCGCAGGAGCGGCACTGGCGCGACGCCGTGCGCTGCGCCCATGACGGCGTCTACATGCTGGTGGCGGGCGCGCTGGCGCTCGATCCCGCCACCTTCTCCGGCGGCCACCGCGCGGTCGGGGAGGCGCTGTTCGCCCATCCGCGCTCCAGCCTGCCGGAGTTCCTGCGCCTGGCGCGCCGGCACTGGAACACGCTGTGGCTGGCCCGGGTGCGGGCCGAGCGCGACCTGGAGGACGCCGTGGGCGAGGCCGACGCGCGGCTGTCGCTGAGCATGGCCGAGGCCGTCTTCGCCGCCCGCAAGGCCGCCCTGCAATAGTCCCGGCCCCCGGGCTTGCCGGCCCGCCCCCAACCCTTTAAGCTTGAAATATCCCGCTGGGACGGGAAGGGCGGAGGGGCATGGGCGCGGCACCGGACGAGGAGTATGTCGATCATGAGACGGCGGCGCCGGCGGCCAAGCGCGACCTGCGCCTGTGGCTGCGGATGCTGACCTGCGTCACCATGATCGAGACGGAGATCCGCACCAACCTGCGCGTCGCCTTCGACACCACCCTGCCGCGCTTCGACTACATGGCGGCGCTGCACAAGGCGGGCGGGCCCCTGACCATGGGCGAGCTGTCGCGCCGCCTGATGGTCTCCAACGGCAACATCACCGCCGTCACCGACCGGCTGGAGGAGGAGGGGCTGGTCGCCCGCTTCCGCTCGCCGGAGGACAAGCGCACCCAGTTCGTGGAGCTGACCCGCGACGGCAGCGCCCTGTTCCGCCGCATGGCCAAGGACCACGAGGCGTGGATATCCTCCGCCTTCGCCGACCTGGACGAGGCCGAGGTGGAGCAGCTCATGGAGCTGCTGGCCCGCACCAAGGCGTCGGTGCGCCGGAACCTCGCGGGCCGGGGCGGGGACTGAGGGGCATGTCGCCGATCCCAGGGGAGCGTATTGGCAGCGGGAGCGGTGTGCGGCCTTCGACAGGCTCAGGCTGAGGAGCGTTTAGATGCTCCCCCAGGGGCTGCCGCGTCCTTGAAGCGCCGGGGCTGGCATCCCCCGCTCCTCTGCTGAGCCTGTCGAAGCACGCAGCACGTCCCAGCCGCACCCGCGCGCCACCCAGGCGGAGGGCACCCGGCCGCCTCAGCCACCCCAGAGCCTGACCAGCGCGCCGTCCGGACCCTGCACCGGGTCGGCGTCCGGGACCGGCACGGAGGCGGCGGCCGCAGCCAGCCGGTCCAGGGCCACCGGATCGGGGCGGTGCATGTCAGGGTCGCGGCCGCCGGGGTAGGCGCCGACCACCAGCAGGTCGGGGCTGGCCTCCAGCCGCTTGTGGCCGACTCCGGCGGGCACGACCACAACGTCCCCGGCCTCCACCCGCGCGTCGACGCCGTCCTCGCCGCCGAAGCGGACCAGCGCCCGGCCCCGGGCGATGCCCAGCACCTCGTGCGCGTCGCAGTGGAAGTGGTGGTAGTCGTAGATGCCGTCGCGCCAGGCGCCGGTCCAGCCGTTGGCCGCGAACAGCCGCTCGAATCCCGCCGCCAAGTCGCCTCCTGCCGGTTCGTCTTCCGAGAGGACCCGCCGGTAGACCAGCAGCGGCATGCGCGGGTTGTTGGGCACCCCGGCGCCGGGGCCGAGGCGCAGGATTTCCGGTTCGCGGGCCATGCGGTGCTTCCGTTCCATTTCCTGTCTGCTTAACACCGGGAACCGGCGTCCGGGAAGGCGTGCGCCCGGAGAGTCGCCCGGCGGGCTTGCGCGCGGGGCCCTGGCTGCGGCATACCCCGCCGATGCTGACGGACCCCATCTTCTACGCGGCGGCGCTGCCCGCGGTGGTCATCCTGGGCCTGGCCAAGGGCGGCTTCTCCGGCATCGGCATCCTGGCAGTGCCGCTGATGGCGCTGGTGGCGCCGCCCGTCCAGGCCGCCTCCATCCTGCTGCCGATCCTGATCGTGCAGGACGTGGTCAGCGTCTGGGCCTTCCGGCGCACCTGGGACGGGCCGACGTTGGCGGTCATGCTGCCGGGCGCCGCCCTGGGCATCGCCGGCGGCTGGGCGCTGGCGGCCTACGTCTCCTCCGCGGCGGTGGAGCTGGCGGTGGGCGTCACCTCGGTCGCCTTCGCGCTGCTGCGCTTGGCGAAGGAGAGGGGCGGGGCGGTGGTGCCCGCGGCCCCGGGATCGACGGCGGCTGGGGCGTTCTGGGGCGTCGTGACCGGCTTCACCAGCCAGATCGCGCATGCGGGCGGTCCGCCCTTCCAGATCCACGTCATGCCGAAGCGGCTGCCCCGGGACGTCTTCATCGGGACAGGGGCGCTGTTCTTCGGGGTGGTTAACTGGCTGAAGGTGCCGGCCTACCTGGCGCTGGACCAGTTCACGGCCGCCAACCTCGCCACCTCGGCGGTGCTGGCGCCGGCCGCGGTGCTGTCGACCTGGGCCGGGGTCGTGCTGGTGCGCCGGGTGCCGGGAGAGCGCTTCTACACCTTCGTCTACGCCGTCCTGGTGCTGGTCGGCGCGAAGCTGGCCTGGGACGGGGCCGCCGGTCTCGCCTGACGGCCCCGGTCCCGGGGAAGCGTCAGGCGACCTCGTCCATCGCGGCGATGCCGTTGTTCATCGCCCAGATGGCGGCCTGGGTGCGGTTGCTGGCGTTGATCTTGCGCAGCAGGCTCTTCAGGTGGACCTTCACCGTCGCCTCGGTGATGTTGAGGCGCAGCGCGATCATCTTGTTGCTCTGGCCCTGCAGCAGGCAACGCAGGATCTGGCTCTCGCGGTGCGACAGGCCCTTGTGGGACTGGAACACCTCGCGCGGGCCGCCCATGACCAGCTGCTGGGCGAGGTCGGCCGGGAACACCTTCTCGCCCATCATGACGAGGCGGAGCTGCTGCACCAGCGCGTCCGGCGAGCGGTCCTTGGTGATGTAGCCGGAGGCGCCGGCCTCCAGCGCGGAGCGCAGGCGGCCCAGCTCGGCGGAGTCGGTCAGGTGGACGATGTGGGCGCCGGGGGCGGACTGCTTCAGCTCCGACACGGCCTCGGTGACGCTGGCGGCGGCGCAGTCGACCAGGATCAGCTCCGCCTTGACGCCGTTGCGCAGCAGTTCCATCGCCTCGCGGTAGTCGCGGGCCTCACCCGCGATGGAGAACTCGGCCGGCAGCAGTTGCTTGATGCCCTGGCGGAAGAGGGTGCTTCCGTCGATCAGAAGGATGTTCACCGGCAGCATCGTCGATCCCCTTGGAAGGTGAGCTGTTTAACACTCCCTTAACCATGTTCCACGAATTCGCGGACGCCAAGCCCTTCAAAGGATGGGTGGCATCGGCAAAAGGGAGGGATGGGGATATGACCACCTGACCATAGGATCGTGCGCGGCCGGAGGGACCTGCCCATCCGGCCTAATCCTGCGGCGCGGACGCCGCGCTCCGGCGGTCATCAGGCCCGCGACGGAGGAGGTGTGACAATGTTGGGACTGTACCACCAAGCGGCGGTTCCGTACTCCGCCCTTCCGGATAGGGCCCCTATCCGGAGGGGGTGGTCGGGCTTCAGAGTGCCGCGTAGAGGGCGCCGATGCGGGCCCTGATCTCCGCCCAGTCGGCCGGCGCCTCGGTGCGGCCGGCGCGGATCGCCAGCGACAGGGCCAGCAGCGCCTCGACCGTCGCGGCGTCGGCCGGGTCGATCTCCACCCCGCGCCCGCGCAGCACGTCCAGGACGATGCCGTTGACGTAGTCGGCCAGTTCGATCAGCTGGTGCGGCGTGCCGGGGCCGGGCATGGGTCCTCCTGGAGGGCGCGGATTGGATGGAAACGGTCTATGCTGTCGGCGCGTTCCGCTCAAGCCCCGGCCGATCCCATGACCCAGCCTTTCCCGCATCCCGAGCATGTGCTGACCTCCTTCCCGCTCGGCACCTGCGCCCGCATCGACGCTGCCGCGGGGGAACCCGGCATGCGCGACGCCTTCATCCGGGACGCGGTGGAGCAGGCGCTGGTCCGGGCGGAGGCGGGGCGCGGCGGGCTGCCCGCCGCCGGCCTGCCGGAGCCGCTGGCCCGGCTGATCGCGCGGTGCGCCGGCATCGTGCGCCGCGCCCGGGCGGAGGAGCTGGTGCGCCTCGACCGCTCGCTGAGCATCGCCGAGGATCGCATCGCCGCCCGCCTGCTGGCCGACGAGCTGGGCTGAGCCGGTCCGGAATCCGGACCGGCGGACGGGCCGGGCGCGTGCTAGCATCCCCGGCATGGCTGGATACGGACAGTTCTGCGCGGTCGCGCGCGCCCATGAGGTCCTGGGCGGGCGCTGGACCCTTCTCGTGGTGCGCGAGCTGCTGTGCGGCGGCCGGCGCTTCAACGACATCCGCCGCGGCATCCCCCGCATCTCCCGCACCATGCTGTCGGAACGGCTGCAGGAGCTGGTCCTCGCCGGCGCGGTGGAGCGCACCGAGGGCGCCCACGGGCCGGAATACGACCTGACGGAGGCGGGGCGGGAACTCGCGGCGCTGGTGGGCGCGCTGGGCACCTGGGGCCAGCGCTGGCTGCCGCGCCGGCCGGAGGCGGAGGACATCGACCTCGACCCGCTGCTCCACGACATGCAGCGCCGGGTTCGGCTCGGCGCGCTGCCGGAGGAGCCGCTGGTCGCGCGCATCGAAATCCGCGGGCACAAGACCCGCTTCCTGCTGCTGAAGCGGTCGGAGGCGTCGCTCTGCACCGCCAACCCTGGCTTCCCCGAACCCCTGCGGCTGAAGGGCCCGCTCCCGGCCCTGGCGGCCTGGTGGCGGGGTGACGCGAGCTTCGCCGGGGCGCAGCGGCTCGGCCTCTGCCTGGAGGGCCCGCGGGAGCTGGCCGGCGCCTTCCCCGGCTGGTTCGAGCGCTACCTGTTCGCCCACGTTCCCCCCGCTGCCATCGACCGGGAGCCGGCACCGTGACCCTGCGCATCCTCCGCCTCGGCACCCCCCGCCTGCCCGGGGAGGGCACCCGCATCGGCGCGGTGCGCCGGCCGCCGCGCGGCGTGCGCAAGGAACGCTACGCCGCCGACGACTGGTTCGACGTCTGGTACCCCGACCTCTCCCCCAGCCCCGGGCTGATGGCGAAGGGCAGGGAGGCCGCCGCGCCCGAGGCCTGGGCCGCCTTCGCCAAGGCGTTCCGGGCGGAACTGGCGGCCGGCTCCGGCCACCGCACGCTGGACCTGCTGGCGGCCCTGTCGCGGGGCGCCGACTTCTCCCTCGGCTGCTACTGCGAGGACGAGGCGCGCTGCCACCGCTCCGTCCTGCGGGCCCTGCTGGCGGAGCGCGGCGCCGACCTCGGCTGACGGTCCGGATTCCGTACCCCACCCTCAGGCGGCGGCGGGGCATGGTCGTTGCCGGGGCGGCGGGGTGCGGCCTTCGACACGCTCAGGCCGAGGGACTTTGCAGGGCTTTCCCTTTCTCAGACTTGTTCCGTCATGCCCGCGGAGGCGGGCATCCAGGTATTCAGCTCGCAATGGTGCCGGGGAAGGGGCGCTCACGTCACCGCCGGCGCCCCTGTCCCGGCCGGACAGCAGGCTGAATACCTGGACCCCCGCCTCCGCGGGGGTGACGGTCAGGGAGCGGGAAGGTCGGATCAGACAAGACTCTCCGGTGACTTGCGCCATACCTCCGGGGCATCGCCGGGCCCAAAGCCCGCACCCCGCCGCCGCACCGCCGCAACGGGAGACCGCCCATGTCCTACGACGCGCTGGCCGCGATGGCCGTCTACGCCTTCGTCACCTCCATCACGCCCGGGCCCAGCAACGTCATGCTGCTGGCCTCGGGTGCCAATTTCGGCTTCGCCCGCACCCTGCCGCAGGTGCTGGGGATCACGCTGGGCTTCACGGCCCTGCTGCTGGCGGTCGGCCTGGGGCTGGGGGCGGCGCTGGCGGCGTTCCCGCCGCTGCACCTGGGGCTGAAGGCGGCGGGCGGGGCCTACCTGCTGTACCTGGCCTGGCGCATCGGCACGGCGCGGGCGCCGCTGCGCGCCGGGGAGGGAGCGGCGCGGCCGCTGACCTTCCTGGAGTCGGCCGCGTTCCAGTGGATCAACCCGAAGGCCTGGATTGTCGCGGCGACGGCCATGGCCGTCTACACCAGCCCGGAGGCGCCGTTCCGGTCGGTCCTGCTGACCGCCGCGGCCTTCGCTCTGGTCAACCTGCCCAGCGTGTCGGCCTGGGCCGGGTTGGGAATGGCGCTCCAGGGTTTCCTCGCCGATCCGTCAAGGCTGCGCCGGTTCAACGCCGCCATGGGCCTGCTGCTGGCCGCCACCCTCTGGCCGATGCTGGCGTGAGGCGGTTCCGGCGGCGGGCAGGCCGCCGGCCCGGCGCGTCGACTCCGGTGGGCTCAACCTGAAGTGCGACAGGTTGCGATTGCATTCTACTCCGCCGCCTGGAGTTGGGCCAGACTGGTCTGGAAGACCTCGGCCGGCGTGCGGTAGCCCAGGCATCGCCTCGGCGTGGTGTTCAGCTTCTGGCTGA
>DASPKT010000118.1:0-24023 GCA_035627915.1 Azospirillaceae bacterium | reverse complement strand
GCCCTTCGTGGGCTGGGACTGGCACATCAAGGACGCGCTGCGCTCCGACGTGCTGCAGGAGGCGATGTCCTTCTCCAGCCGCTGGCGCATGCCGCTGGTGTTCTTCGTCGCCGGGGCCGGCGTCATGCTGGCGCTGGGCCGCCGGGGTGCAGGCGAGTTCGCGCGGGAGCGGCTGCTGCGCCTGGGCCTGCCGCTGGTCTTCAGCATACTCGTCGTGGTGCCGCCGCAGGTCTATCTGGAGCGGGTGGCCGAGGGCGACTTCGCCGGCAGCCTCGCCGCCTTCTACCCGCACTTCTTCGAGGGGGTCTATCCCCAGGGGAACTTCAGCTGGCACCATCTCTGGTACCTCGCCTACGCGCTGGCGCTGACCCTGATGCTGCTGCCGGCCTTCCTGTGGCTGCGCACGCCGCGCGGCCGGGCCGCCGTCGAGGCGGCGGTGGCGCGGGCCGGGGCGCCCGCGCTGATGCTGGCGGCGGTGCTGCCGCTGGCGCTCGCCAACATCCTGCTGCGCCGCATCTCCTTCGCCGACAACGCGCTGGTGGGCGACTGGTACGGCCTCGCCACCTACGGCCTCGCCATGCTGTACGGAGCGGTGCTGTACGGCAGCCCCGCGCTGCTGGCGTCGGCGGAGCGCGGGCGCTGGGGATGGCTGGCGCTGGGCGCCGCGGGCTACGCCGTCTACCGCGGGCTGGTGCTGCCCGAGCTGTGGGACGTGCAGGCGTCGGAGCCCGCCTTCGCCCTGTGGTCGCTGGTGAAGGCCGCCAACGCGCTCGGCGTGGTGCTGGCGCTGGCCGGCTTCGCCCGCCGCCACCTGACCCGCGGCGGCCCCTGGCTGCGCTACGCGGCGGAGGCGGTGTTCCCCTTCTACATCCTGCACCAGACGGTCACCGTGGTGCTGGCCTTCCACCTGCGCGACGCAGACCTGCCGCTGGCGGTGAAGTACCTGGCCTGCGCCGGCCTCACCTTCCTGGTGTCCCTCGCCCTGTACGAGGGGGTGGTGCGGCGGCTGGGCCCGGGCCGGCTGCTGTTCGGGCTGAAGCGGGAGCCGGCGGGCCCTACCCTGGCCCAGCTTCTCGCGGGTGCGGGAAAGCCGGCGGCGGCCACGGCGGGGTGAGGCTTCTTCCGCAATGCAAAAAGGCCCGGCGGGGGACCGCCGGGCCTTTTCACTTGGGGGCGCAGGACGCCTGGGCGTCCCGTCCCTTCAGGCTTGCCTGGATCAGGCGGCCAGCTTGGCCTTGCCGAACTTCTCCACGGCCGCGTTGACGCGGGCCGAGATCGGCTCGATGGCCTCGTTGGCGACCTTCACCGACAGCTCGGAGACCTTGGTGGCCTCGGCGACCAGGGTGTCGAAGCTGGTGCGGGCGAACTCCGACTGCAGGTCGACGGCCTCGCGCAGGGTCTTCACGGTCAGCAGCGCCTTGGCGGCCGACACGCTCTGCTCCATGGAGGACTGGGCGAAGGCCACCCAGGTCTTCGACACGGTCTCGAAGCCCTTCGCCAGGATCTGGCTGGAGGCGATGACGGCGTCGACCGTCTCCTTGTTGAAGGAGGTCAGCTCGTCGTAGGTCTGGAAGGCCTGCTTGCTGACCTTCTCGACCTGCTCCTTGGTCATGGCGACGGCCTGCTCGAGGTTCTTGGTCGCGACCTCCTGGGCAGCCTGCACGCCGGCCTCGATGGTCTGCTTGGCGTCGGTGGCGGTCTGCTCGATGGTCTTGGCGGTCTTGGCGCGGGTAACGGTGGTCATTTGGATACTCTCCTGGGTCTGCACTCGTCCGGTTCCCCCGACAGGCTTCCCGGACGAAACCGGCAGCCCAAGGATCTCCGCACGGCCGCCGCGGACGAGGTTCGGCGGTCCATGCTGCAATGCAACATGGACCTTATATGGGAGGGTCCGGGGCGGCGTCAATGATATTTTTTGTGCAGCGCAACAAAACCTGGACGGGGGGTTCGCGGGCGCCTGCACGCGCGGTCACTCCCGCAGCGCCGCCTCCTGGCGCACGCCCGGGGGGAAGGCGTAGGCCGACAGGAAATACGTCCCCTGGTGGCAGCCGGACGCGAACCAGCGCAGCTGCGACCCGCCCAGTTCCAGGCGCGGCAGCACGCCGGAGAACACCCCCCGCTCCGCCAGCACCAGGCTGAGCCCAATGAAGTCGGTGCGGCTGAGCCGCCGGCTGTCGACGCGGCCGTCCCAGGCGGCCAGCCGGTCGCCGGGGGCGATCTCCGCCACGCTGGCGACGCCGATGTGGCGCGCCTCGATGGTGGCGCCCTGGCGGGGGTTGCCGGCGATCTCGATGATGCGGACCGGCTCGCCGGGGCGGTCGGGGTTGAAGACCAGCCGGTAGCGGTCCTCCCCCGGCAGGCAGCGCCGGCGCATGTCGTCGCCGTTCAGGTAGGCCAGCCAGGTCAAGGGTTCGGGGGCCCGCGCGGACGGCGGAGCCGTGCCGGCGCAGGCGGCGGAGAGCAGCACCGCCCCGAGGGCGGCGGTCAGGCGCCACGTCCTCATCCCATGAATATGGGACCGCCCGCGGCGCTTGGCGAGCGGCTTGTCACAGCCCACCCCTACACCCCGATGGTATAACCCGGCCGCGTCGTTGTGGCGATTTCGGGGCGGACTCCAACGCACCGACTCAACGAATCTCCGCTAGACACTGATTCCGCGTGAATTTACCTTGATGCCCGAGGCGCTGGCGCGGCCTGGGCAATGGGGGGCAACCGACCGTGACCTACACGAATTCGTTCTACCGGATGGCGAAGGCCCGACTGATCGTTCCGGTGCTGGCATGTCTCCTTGCCATCGCCGGCCTTCCGGCGGACGCGGCGGCGAAGTACGCCTCCATCGTCATCGACGCGGAGTCCGGGGAGGTGCTGCACGCCAGCGGCGCCGACAACCGGAACTTCCCGGCGTCGCTGACCAAGATGATGACGCTGTACATGACCTTCGACGCGCTGAATTCCGGCAAGCTGAAGCTGGACCAGCGGCTCCCCGTCTCGCAGCGCGCCTCCATCCAGGCCCCCAGCAAGCTGGGCCTGCGGCCGGGCGACACGATCCGGGTCGAGGACGCCATCCTGGCGCTGGTCACCAAGTCCGCCAACGACGCCTCCGTCGTGCTGGCCGAGGCGATCGGCGGCAGCGAGGCCAAGTTCGCCGCCATGATGACGGACAAGGCGCGCAAGCTCGGCATGAGCCGCACGACCTTCCGCAACCCCAACGGCCTGCCCAACCCGGGCCAGCTGACCACCGCGCGCGACATGGCACGGCTGGGCCAGGCGCTGATCTACGACCACGCCCGCTACTACCCCTATTTCAAGACCGCGGCCTTCAGCTACAACGGCGCCGTCCACCACAACCACAACCGGCTGATGGCCCGCTATCCCGGCATGGACGGGCTGAAGACCGGCTTCATCAACGCCTCGGGCTTCAACCTGGTGGCGTCGGCCGTGCGCGACGGCCGCCGGCTGATCGCCGTGGTCATGGGCGGCGAGACGGCGGGCTGGCGCGACCGGCACCTGGCCGGCCTGCTTGACAAGGCCTTCGCCGGCGGCGGCGCCCGCGTGCTGGTGGCCTCCGCCAAGGGCAAGCCGGTCAAGAAGCCGGCCCGTCCGGAGCGGACCGACCCGACCCTGGGCGACGTCGTCAACGCCGTCGCCTCCGCCGACCTCAGCCTGACCTCCACCGCCGTGGCCGCCCCGCTGGCCCCCGACGTCGCCAAGGCGAAGCCGTCCGGCTGGGGCGTCCAGGTCGGCGCCTTCGGCGACAAGGCCGCCGGCCAGCGCGCCGTGGCCCAGGCGACGGAGAAGGCCGGCGGGCTGCTGAACAGCGCCGTCCCCCACGTCGCCGAGGCCCGTTCCAAGGACGGCACCCTCTACCGCGCCCGCCTGATGGGCCTGGACGAGAAGACCGCCCGCGCCGCCTGCGCCCGCCTCTCCAAGGCCGGCCAGGGCTGCCTGACCGTCCCGCCGCCGGCCGGTCTCTGAGGGCCCCGCCATACTCTTCCGGAAGGCCGCCGCGGCGACGTGGCGGCCTTTCGCGTTTCCGGGATGGCTTCCGGCGGGGTGCGGCTGTGGGGTGGTGCGTGCTTCGACAGGCTCGGCATGGGGGGCGGAGGATGCCGGGCCCGGCGTTGTCAGGGAGCAGCAACGACGACCCTCAGCCTGAGCCTGTCGAAGGCCGCACCACGCCGCCGCTGCCGGTACCTCCGTAACACGCCCCGCACGCCGCCATGACCGACACGCCCCCTCCCCCCGCCCCGCCCTACTGGGCCGTCGCCCGCGCCCGCGGCGAGCGGTTCGTGCCCTACGTCGCCGGGCTGCTCTGCGTGGCCGCCGCCTTCCTGCTGTTCAGCCTGGCCGCCGGGCTGCTGCTGGTGCCGCGGCCGGGAAGGCTGGCGGCCCCGCCGGGGGCGCTGGACGGGCAGCTGTTCCTGCTGGCGGTGTTCCTCGCCAACGGGCTGGTGGCGGTGGTGCTGGCGCTGCTGGTGCGGCCGCTGCACGGCCGGTCCTGGCGGACCCTCATCAGCCCGGACGGCAGCTTGCGCCCCGGCCTGCTGGTGCGCTCCGCCCTGCTGTGGGGCGGCATCCTGGGCGGGGCGGTGCTGGCCGCCCTGGCGGCCTCGGGCGAGGCGATCGAGATCGACTTCGCCACGGCGCTCCGCAACGTGGCGGTGGTCGGCGCCGCGGTGGTGCTGCAGACGGCGGCGGAGGAGATGCTGTTCCGGGGGTACCTGACCCAGGGGCTGGGCCTGCTGTTCCGCGGTGCGCTGGGCCCCGCCCTGCTGGTGGCCGCCCCCTTCGCGCTGGGCCACGCCGTCACCCATGCGGGCGCCGCCACCTTCGCGGTGCTGGCCTTCCTGTCGCTGTTCCTGTCCGCCGTCACCTGGCGCGCCGACCGGCTGGAGCCCGCCATCGGGCTGCACCTGGCGCAGAACCTGATGACGCTGTTCCTGGCCGGCGCCGAGGGGCTGAGCGGGCCCGACATGCTGGGAGCGGAAGGCGTCACCTCCACCGAATGGGCGGCGCTGGGCTTCCTGCTGCCGGCGGCCGGGCTGTACTGGCTGCTGGCGTTCCGCGCGGGGCTGCTGGGGACGGGGCGGTAGCCTCTGCCCGGCCTGTCGCATTGCGCCTTCGGCTCCATGCGACCTACATGCGGGCCGTAGGTCGCATGGAGCGCAGCGCAATGCGACATCCTGCGTTCCTGCCCATGAAAAAGGCCCCGCCCGCCGTGTTGGCGGGCGGGGCCTTTTCCGGGAGGGTGCTCAGAAGTCGGCCGGGGCGGCGATGCCGCTGGCCTTCAGCTCGGCGCGGATGGTGTCCTTCAGGCGCTCCAGCCCGTCCTCGCTGAAGGCCTCGGCGCGGGCCACCAGCACGTCCTGGGTGTTGGAGGCGCGCAGCAGCCACCAGCCGTCCTTGGTCTTCACGCGCACGCCGTCGATGTCGTTGACGTCGGCGCCGCTGTCCTTGACCCGCACCTTGATCTCGTCCACGGCGGCGAACTTGCGCTCCTCGTCGACCTGGAAGCGGACCTCCGGCGTGTTGAACACCGGCGGCAGCCGGTCGCGCAGCGCGGACAGCGGGCCCATGCGGCTGACCAGCCCCAGCAGGCGCACGCCGCAGTACAGCGCGTCGTCGAAGCCGTAGTACTTGTCGGCGAAGAAGATGTGCCCGCTCATCTCGCCGGCGAGCGGCGAGCCCGTCTCCGCCATCTTCGCCTTCAGCAGCGAGTGGCCGGTCTTCCACATCAGCGGCTTGCCGCCCAGGCGCCCGATCTCGTCGAACAGGGTCTGGCTGGCCTTCACGTCGGCGATGATGGTGGCGCCGGGATGCTCGCGCAGCACGTCGGAGGCGTAGATGGCGACCAGCTGGTCGCCCCAGACGATGCGGCCCTGCTCGTCCACCGCGCCGATGCGGTCGCCGTCGCCGTCGAAGGCGATGCCGAGCGCGCTCCCCTCGGACTTCACCGTGTGGATGATGTCCTCGAGGTTCTCCGGCACCGTCGGGTCCGGATGGTGGTTCGGGAAGTTGCCGTCGATGTCGTCGAACAGCAGCGTGTGCTGGCCCGGCAGCTTCTGGGTCAGCCGGCGCAGGATCTCGCCGGTGGCGCCGTTGCCGGCGTCCCAGGCGACCTTCAGGTCGCGGGTGCCGTCATAGTCCTTCAGCAGGCGCTGGACGTAGTCCTCGCGGATGTCGATCTGCTCCGACCCGCCCTGCCCGGAGGCGAGGTCGTCGGCGTGGACCAGCCGGCCGATCTCCTGGATCTGCTGGCCGTACACCGGGCCCTTGCCCAGCATCATCTTGAAGCCGTTGTAGTCCGGCGGGTTGTGCGAGCCGGTGATCATCATGCCGGCGTCCAGCTCCAGGTGCCGCACCGCGAAGTACAGCATGGGCGTGGGGCCGAGGCCGATGCGCAGCACCTGCAGGCCGGTCGAGGCCATGCCCTCCACCGCCGCCGCCTCCAGCTCGGGCGACGACAGCCGGCCGTCGTAGCCGATGGCGACGCGCTTGCCGCCGCCGCGCACGACCATGGTGCCGAAGCCCCGGCCGATGGCCCGGGCGTCCGCCGCCGTCAGCGTCTTGCCGATGATGCCGCGGATGTCGTACTCGCGCAGGACGGTCGGGTGGAACTTGTGGCTCATGTCAGCACCTGCTCGGGGACGTTGTTGGTGAGCATGGAGGGACGGCCGATCGAGGCATACTCGAACCCTGCCATCTCCATGTCCTCGGGATTATAGATGTTCCGGAGGTCGACCATAACGGGCGATTTCATCAGCTCGCGCACGCGGCGGAGGTCCAGCGCCCGGAACTCGTTCCACTCGGTCAGGATGGCGACCGCGTCGGCCCCGGTCAGCGCCTCGTAGGCGTCCTGGCACCAGGTCACGTCGGGCAGCAGCTTCTCCGCCTCGTGCATGCCGGCGGGGTCGTAGGCGCGCACCTCCGCCCCGGCCGCGATGAGGGCCGGCACGATGTCGAGCGAGGGCGCGTCGCGCATGTCGTCGGTGTTGGGCTTGAAGGTCACGCCCAGCACGGCGATGCGCTTGCCCGAAACGTCGCCCCCGCAGGCATTGACGATGCGCCCGGCCATCGCCTTCTTGCGCTTGTCGTTGATGTCCACGACCGTCTCGATGATGCGCAGCGGCGAGCCGTGGTCGGCCGCGGTGCGCACCAGCGCCAGCGTGTCCTTCGGGAAGCAGGAGCCGCCGTAGCCGGGGCCGGGGTGCAGGAACTTCTTGCCGATGCGGCCGTCCAGCCCGATGCCCTTGGCGACGTCGTGCACGTCGGCGCCCACCTTCTCGCAGAGGTCCGCGATCTCGTTGATGAAGGTGATCTTCATCGCCAGGAAGGTGTTGGCCGCGTACTTGATCAGCTCGGAGGTCTCCAGGCTGGTCATGACGATCGGCGTCTCGATCAGGTAGAGCGGCCGGTACAGGCCGCGCATCACCTTGCGGGCGCGGTCGCTGTCGGTGCCGATGACCACGCGGTCGGGCCGCATGAAGTCGCCGATGGCCGAGCCCTCGCGCAGGAACTCGGGGTTGGAGCAGACGTCGAACTCGAGGTCCGGGCGGACGCGGCGGATGATGCGCGCGACCTCGCGTCCGGTGCCGACGGGGACCGTGGACTTGGTCACCACGACCGTGTAGCGGTCGGCGTCCAGGTTGCGCGCGACCTCTTCCGCGGCGGCGTAGACGTAGGTCAGGTCGGCGTGGCCGTCGCCGCGCCGGGTCGGCGTGCCGACCGCGATGAACACCGCGTCGACCCCCTTCACCGCCGCCGCGAGGTCGGTGGTGAAGGACAGGCGGCCGGCCTTGGTGTTCTTCAGGACGAGGTCCTCGAGTCCCGGCTCGTAGATCGGGATCTCGCCCCGCTTCAGCCGCTCGATCTTGCCCTCGTCCTTGTCCACGCAGCAGGTCTGGACACCGAACTCGGAAAAACAGGCGCCGGAGACGAGCCCGACGTACCCGGTACCGATCACCGCGATACGCATTCGTACCTCCCAAGCGGAAATGTGCGGCCCTGCCGCATGCAGCCCGGGCGCGCCCTCCCCCGCGGGGGAAAGGCGCCCCGGGCGCGGCGCGCGTCAGAGCATCTGCTTCAGCGCCGCGCGGACCTTGTCCGCCATGTCCGGGCGCGCCAGCGAATAGGCGACGTTGGCCAGCACGAAGCCCAGCTTGTCGCCGCAGTCGTAGCGTTCGCCCTTGAACCGGAAGCCGTGGAACGGCTGGGTCCCGATGAGCTTCGCCATCGCGTCGGTAAGCTGGATCTCGCCGCCGGCTCCCCTCTCGAAGCTGGCCAGGTGCTTGAAGATCTCGGGTTGCAGGATGTAGCGCCCCTGGATGGAGAGGGTGGACGGCGCGACCGACGGGTCCGGCTTCTCCACCAGCCCCCTGACCTTGGTCAGGCGGCCGTCGTCGCTCTCGACGTCGAGGATGCCGTACTTGTTGGTCTGCTCGCGCGGAACGTCGAAGACCGACAGCAGGTTCCCGCCCACGTCGCGGTAAGCCTCCATCATCTGGGCGAGGCACGGCGTGTCGCTCAGCACCTGCTCGTCCGGCAGCAGCACGGCGAAGGGCTCGTCGCCGATGAACTCGCGGGCGCACCACACCGCGTGGCCCAGGCCCAGCGGCTGCGCCTGGCGCACGAAGGAGAGCCTGCCGCTCTCGATCTGCGAGGCTTCCACCAGCTTCAGCAGCTCGTCCTTGCCGCGGCTCTTCAGCGTCTGGTTCAGCTCGTTGTTGTAGTCGAAATGGTCCTCCAGCGGGGACTTGCCGCGGCTGGTGACGAACACGAACATCTCGATGCCGGCGGCGCGGGCCTCCTCCACGGCGTGCTGGATCAGCGGCCGGTCGACCAGAGGGAGCATCTCCTTCGGGATCGACTTGGTGGCGGGCAGGAAGCGGGTACCGAGGCCGGCGACGGGGAACACGGCCTTGCGCACTGGTTTCGGCATGAGAATCCCTAGGAACAGGCGTTGGCGCCCGACCCGCGGGCCGCGGTTACCTGCTCCCGCCCGGACGCCCTGAACTTCTGCCACAAGGATTCCGGCAGGCGCAACCCACCCTAAGCGGCGGTTGTACCGCCCAACCGGTCAGGAACCGGCGCTTTTCCTGCCAAGAAGGATATCCTTCGCCTGGTTGATGCGGGCCGCCAGGTAGGTGGAGCCGCCCTGGTCGGGGTGGTTGCGCATCATCAGGCGCCGGTGCGCCTGGCGGATCTCCTCCTCGCCGGCGCCGGGCGCCAGACCCAGCACCTCGTACGCCTCCTCCACGCTGAGTCCGGAGCGGGGCGGCGTGGGCGGCGCGTCCTCCGCGGTGCCCCCGGCGTCGCGCCAGCCCGGGTGGTGGCGGTCGAGGAAGCTCTCCAGCAGCGGGACGGAGGGCGGGTCGGCCGCCGCCGCCTCGGCCAGCAGGGCCTCCAACTCCTTCATCGTCAGGGCCGACAGGCGGCTGCCCCTGAGGGCGCCCGCCAGCACCTCCCCGTCCATCTCCCCGCTGTCATGGTCGAGGCGCATGCGCAGCCAGGCGGTGGACACCTCCGAGGCGGCGCCGGTCGGCGCCCCCGACGCGGCGCGCGAGGTCCAGAGGGCGGCGCGCCAGCGGCGGAGCAGCGGCCACAGGAACAGGGCGAGGCCAAGCAGCGCGCCCGTGCGCCCGCTGGCGACCAGCAGCGCGACGGCGACCAGCAGCGCGGCGCCCAGCCCCCACTTCACCAGGGTCGCCAGCAGCCGCGGGTCGGCCGAGGCGAAGGCGCGGGCCAGCAGGTAGAGCGTCAGGAGGACGGCGAGGCCGAGGAGGAGGAACTGCATCCCCTCAAGCTTTTCCCAACTGGCGGGTCAGGCGCAAGACCGCCTCCGCCCCGCCCTTCGCGTGGTTCTCCAGCGCCGCGCGGCCGCCCGCCGCGAACACCGCCACGGCGCGCAGCAGCTCCTTCAGCTGGGCGGCGCTGCCGGCGTCGAAGGGGCAGTAGGCGCCGCCCGACAGCCGGGCGATCTGCTGGAAGACCAGGCGCACCGCGGGGTCGCCGCCCTCGTGGAAGACGAAGGCGGGCACGCCCAGCAGGCCCAGCTCCCCCGCCAGGTGGCAGAGCCGGTCCGGGTTCTCCTCGCAGGCGTCGCCGACGAAGACCAGCGCGTTGACCCGGCGCCGGCCCGTCTCCTTGGCGGCATGAGCCAGCACGCGGCCGATCTGGGTCTGCCCGCCCAGGCAGGAGACCCCGCCCATGCGGCGGGCGAGGTCGGCGGCGTCGCCGACCCAGGGGCTGGCCCGGCATTCCCCGAAGCCGCGGTAGAAGACCAGCTGCACCTCCAGCCCGCCCAGCTCCGCCGCCGCGGCGAACATGTCGGACTGGATGCGGCAGGCGCTGTCCCAGGTGGGCTGGCGGCTGGCTGTGGCGTCCAGCGCGAACATCAGCCGCCCGGCCTGCCCCCCCTTCCGGACGGGCGCCGGAGTCGCGGCGACCCGGCGCAGGAAGTCCGCGACCTCGGCGGGCACGGCGCCGCCGGGGCGCCTGGTGGGTACGGAGTCGTCGGCCATGCCAGTCCCTGTCGCGGCCCGCGGAGGCGCGGGCACCGTCTTGACGGGGCTCTCCACGGCCTTGATCTCCCCTACCGACAGTCACCCCGGCGGAAGCCGGGGTCCAGGGGCCACAGGCGCTGCGGCTCAAGACTCCCTGGATTCCGGCGTGCGCCGGAATGACGGATAGGAAAGAAGGGCCGTGCAATGCCCACTGTGATGGAACAGATAGGCGACGAAGGGCCGCGGGGCCAGGGAGGAGGCGGCTACTCGGCCGCCATGGCGAGGTCGGCGCAGGGAGTGCCGTGGTGCTCGCGGATCATGTCGCGGACGTAGGGCACGCACTTGCCGCACTGGGGCGTGCAGCCGAGGCCGGCATAGACCTGGGCGCAGGAACGCACCCCCTGGTCCAGCAGTCCCTTCACCTTCTTTTCCGTGAACGCGTTGCAGATGCACACATACATGGCAGGCGAAGTCCCGCTCGGTCCCGGTGGCGCGGGCGGCCCGGCCGGGGCCGGCCGCCTCACTCGTCCGCACCATGGCTGAGGTGCGAATGATTGTCAATCACCCTGCGAGCGGGTCGCATTCGCGGCAATACTTGTCACAAGGGGTTGCCACCAGCGAGTGCAATTCCCATATGACAGGATGCGAACGGATAGGTACCTTCATGAGGCATAGGCCGAAGGACCTAAGTCGCCCTGCCCAATGTGAGATACAAATGCCACCGAATGGTAAGCGCCGCTCGCCAAGACTTCGGTCTAGAACGTAGGTCAATGCCACCCCGGCGCGTGGGCAATTCTACGTGACAGGGGAGCCCGGAATTTGTAGTAGAGTAGGAACGAATACGTCGCTTCCGGCGTCCGTAATACCTCCCCGGAGGAGTTGCGACCGGGGTCCGTCCGGCGAAGCCGGGCCGCAAGTAGGGTCATGGGAAACCGCAATGAACATCCTCATCGGCGATGACCATCTGCTGTTCCGCGAAGGAATGTGCCGGCTGCTCACGCAGCTGAGCACCGACGCGAACTTCACGGAGGCCGGCACCTTCGACGAGGCTTTGGCCTTCTGCCAGAGCGACCAGGAATTCGACCTGATCCTGCTCGACCTGCAGATGCCGGGCTGGCCGGGCTTCTCCGGCATCCAGCAGATCTGCGAGCTGCAGGCCGGCACCCCGGTCGTCATCGTCTCCGCCTCGGAGAGCCAGTCGGACGTGCGCAACGCGCTCGACGCCGGCTCCTCGGGCTACATCCCGAAGTCGTCCAGCGTGAAGATCATGCTGGGCGCGCTGAACCTGGTCTTCTCCGGCGGCATCTACGTCCCGCCCGTCGCCATCCACGGCGAATCGACGGCCCCTGCCGGCGGCGGCGGCGCGTCCGGCGGCCAGCCCGGCGCCCCCACCCTCACCCAGCGCCAGCGCGACGTGCTGCGCTGCCTGCGCGAGGGCAAGTCGAACAAGCAGATCGCCTACGAGCTGGGCCTGTCGGAGGGGACGGTGAAGATCCACGTCACCGCCGTCATGCGCTCGCTGGGCGTGCGCAACCGGACCCAGGCGGTCATCGCCTCCTCCGACCTGCTGCCCTGAGCGGCGCGGGAGCGGACGGCGCCGTGACCGGCGATCCCGAGACGGGTGCCGGGGCCGCAGCGGCCCCCGGCACCGGGTCAGACAGCGCCCCCGGCGGACATCCGTTCGGGGGCGCCGCCTATCTGGCCGCCGAGGAGTACCTGGAGCCCCTGCTGGAGGAGCTGGGCGACGCCGTCGCCTCGGTCCACGGGCGGCTGGTGCTGACGCACGAGCCGGCGCGCGCCGCCGCCTGGGCGCAGAACACCTGGCACGACCCGGTCGTGCTGCCCATCGCGTCCATCAAGCAGGGGGCGAAGGCGCTGCGGTCCATCCAGCGCAACTGGGCGGTCTACGCGCCGGCCCACCACCGCCGCGCCCGGCTGATCCAGGACCTGCTGCCGCACGTCTCCGCCAAGCCCATCGCCTTCCCCTCCCCGGCGCCGACCGCCCCGCTGGGCTCCTGGACCCTGCTGGACGAGGGCACGGTGCTGGCCGCCGCCCGCTGCTCCAGCCCCTTCCCCAACGGGGAGGTGCAGTTCCTGGAGAACAAGGCGGTGCCGCCCAACCGGGCCTACCTGAAGCTATGGGAGGCCTTCACCCTGCTGGGCCGCCACCCCGGCCCCGGCGACCGCTGCCTGGACCTGGGCGCCAGCCCCGGCGGCTGGACCTGGGTGCTGCAGTCCCTGGGCGCCTCGGTCGTCGCCGTGGACAAGGCGCCGCTGGACCCCGGGATCGCGCGGCTGCCGCGGGTGGAGACCCGGCAGGAGAGCGCCTTCGGGCTGAAGCCGGCCGACATCGGCCCGGTCGACTGGCTCTGCTGCGACGTCATCTGCTACCCGGAGCGGCTGCTGCGCATGGTGCGGGGCTGGCTCGAGTCGGGGCTGGTCCGCAACTACGTCTGCACCATCAAGTTCCAGGGCGAGACCGACCACGCCACCGCGGCGGCCCTGGCGGCCATCCCCGGCGCCCGGGTCATGCACCTCTCCCACAACAAGCACGAGTTGACCTGGGCGCTGCTGTCACAGGCTTAGCTCTTCCCCGGCGCCCTCCCCCTGCGTACTATCCCTTCGGGAGAGTTACTACCGCGCCGCGAGGGGGAAGAGCGCCGATGTCCTTGATACCAGCCGGATTCGAGCAGAAGTTCCGCAGGGCCGCCACGGAGGCCGGCGAGCCGCTGAAGGACGTCGAGCGGGTGCTGATGCCCTACATCGACCGCATCATGACGGCGGCCTACGGCAAGATGGGCCTGACCGACCCGGCGGCCCTGTCCTACGCGGTGGGCCTGCAGCGCAAGAACTTCCAGAAGATCTTCACCGCCAAGTTCGACGACGAGTTCGTGAGCATCGTGCTGGAGCTGGAGAAGTTCCACCACAGCCGCCTCGGCCTCTCGATGGACAACTACTTCTACCGGCTGTGCAACCTGCTGAACGTCTTCGCCGCGGTACTGGTGAAGCACATGTTCTACAAGCCGAAGAAGCTGGTCGCGGCGATCAAGTCGATGAACACGGTGCTGTTCGTCGGCATCGACATGACGCTGACCATGCACATCCGCGAGATCGAGGCGGAGGCGCGGGCCGCCCGCGCCCGCATCGCCGACGGGCTGGACCAGAGCGTCAGCGGCGTCGTCGGCCGCCTCACCGGCTCGGCGGACGAACTGGCGGAGGCGGCCCAGACCATGGCCGACGCCGCCGCCGACACCAACCGGCTGGCCGGTTCGGTGGGGGCCGCCGCCGGCCGCGCCGCGCACAACGTGGAGACGGTCGCGGCCGCCGCCGAGGAGCTGTCCGCCTCCATCGGCGAGATCGCGCGGCAGGTCTCCATCTCCTCCGAGATCGCCGGCAAGGCGGTGGTCGAGGCGCGGCGCACCAACGCCACGGTGGAGGGCCTCAGCGAGGCCGCCGCCCGCATCGGCGAGGTGGTGAAGCTCATCAACGACATCGCCGGCCAGACCAACCTGCTGGCGCTGAACGCCACCATCGAGGCGGCGCGGGCGGGTGAGGCCGGCAAGGGCTTCGCCGTCGTCGCCAACGAGGTGAAGAACCTCGCCAACCAGACGGCGCGCGCCACCGGCGACATCACCGCCCAGGTCCAGGCCATCCAGGCCGCGACCGAGGAGGCGGTGGCGGTCATGCGCGGCATCACCGGCACGATCGAGGAGATCGACCACATCGCCGCCTCCATCGCCTCGGCCGTGGACGAGCAGGGCAAGGCCACCCGGGAGATCGCCCGCAACGTGGCGGAGGCCTCCTCCGGCACCATCGAGGTGACCAGCTCGGTGGAGACGGTGACGGAGCGGGCCGACCAGTCCGGCGTCGCCGCCGCCGGCGTGCTGGACACCTCGCGCACGGTGTCGCAGCAGGCGGCCGAGCTGCAGGCGGCGCTCACCCAGTTCCTCGCCAACATCCGCGCCGCCTGACGGGGGCGCCCGGCCCCGTCCCGACGGTCCCGCGCCGGCGCCCTCGGGGTGACATCGCGGGGCCGCGACGGCCTGCCCCCTTGCCCCGCCCGCGCGGATGGGGGACAAGCAGCGCCGAGGGGTACTGCGAAGGGGTTTTGGCATGCGTGCCGTCGTCGCGCGACTGCTGTGGCCGGGGCTGCTGGCCCTGTGCGTCGCCGGATACTGGCTGGGCCAGCGCGCCGGGCATCCGGTGCTGGCCTTCAACCTGACCTATTTCGGCATGGCCGCGGCGCTGCTGGTGCTGGAGCGGCTGATGCCGTTCGAGGAGGCCTGGACCCGCTCCGACGGGCAGCTCGCCAACGACGTCGGGCATACCCTGCTGAACAAGGGCATCGGACAGCTGCTGGCGGCCAGCGGCGCCATGGTCGGCGTCGCCCACGCCGCCCCGGCCGAGGCGTCGGGCTTCTGGCCCTCCTCCTGGCCGCTGGCGGCGCAGGTGGCGCTGGCGCTCGCCATCGGGGAGTTCGGGCTGTACTGGGCCCACCGCCTCGCCCACGAGGTGCCGTTCCTCTGGCGCTTCCACGCCGTGCACCACAGCGTGACCAAGCTCTGGTTCGTGAACACTGGCCGCTTCCACTTCGTGGACAGCCTGTGGAAGACCTCCTGCGCCCTGGCGCTGGCCCTGCTGGTCGGCGCGCCCAAGGAGATCGTCCTGTGGGTGCTGGCGATCACGACCTATGTCGGCTTCCTCACCCACTGCAACGTCGACATGCGCTGCGGCCCGCTGAACTGGGTGTTCAACACGCCCGAGCTGCACCGCTGGCACCACAGCCGGCGGCTCGAGGAGGGCAACCGGAACTACGGGGAGAACCTGGTGCTGTGGGACATGCTGTTCGGCACCCGACACTTCCCGGACGCCCGCCCGCGCGCCGACATCGGGTGCGACGACCCGATGCCGCGCACCTTCCTGGGCCAGCTCGCCTACCCGTTCCGCCGGCCCCGCCCCGCCGCCGCCCCGGCGGAGTGAGGAGCAGCCCCGCTCAGGGGTTGGCGTAGAGGCAGGTGCCGGTGTCGTCCGGCTTCATCTTGATCATGCCTTCCGACCGGAAGCCCAGCGCCTCCAGCAGCCGGATCGAGTCGGCGTTGCCGGGGGAGACGATGGCGACGATCCGGCCCATGCCCAGCGCCTCGCGCCCGTGGCGCAGCGTGGCGGCGGCGGCCTCCCGGGCGTAGCCGCGGCCGCGGAAGGCGGGCAGGAAGGCGTAGCCGATGTCCACGTCGTCCAGCGTGTCGCGCTTGATGAGGCCGCACATGCCGGCCGGCTCGCCGGTCTCCTTCACCTCCACCAGCCAGAGCCCGAAGCCGTGGCGGGCGTACATGGCGGCGGGGCCGTTGCGGACGTAGGCGCGGGCCTCGTCCGGCGTGCGGATGCCGCGGTCGCCGATGTTGGCGATCCAGTCGGGGTCGTTGACCAGCTCCAGGATGAAGGGCGCGTCGTCCTCGCGCATCTCGCGCAGCCGCAGCCGCTCCGTCTCCAAGACCGTCATGGTGGCGTCGTCTCCTGCCTTGTCCGTCCCCGCGCCGGCCATAGGAGCAGAAGAGGCGGCGGAAGGGAACCGGCGGCGCGCTGTCCCTTTCGTCGCCTGCCGAGCGGCTCCTGGCCCGCGGCTCTTGTGCGGCGGCGCGGCTCCCTCCATGGTTGTCGTGGCGGCGGCACGGAACGGGCGGCAGACCCGGACGGCCCCGCCGGAGGACGAACGCCCGAGGAGATCGCCCATGCCGCCGGCCCCCCGGTTCGAGCGCTGGCCCAGCCTGCCCGCCCTGTTCTTCGACCAGGCGGCGGCGCTGGGCGACAAGCCGGTGCTGCGGGTCAAGCGGGACAAGGCGTGGCGGCGCCTCGGCTGGGCCGAGGTCGCGGCGGAGGTGGCGCGGGTCGCGCGCGGCCTGTCCGCGCTGGGCGTGGCGCCGGGCGACCGGGTCTGCATCGTCTCGGAGAACCGGCCGGAATGGCTGGTGGCGGACCTGGCGGTCATGACGCTGGGCGCCGTCGCCGTCCCCGCCTACACCACCATCGGCACGCCCGACTACGAGCACGTGCTGCGCGACAGCGGTTCCTGCCTCGTCATCGTCTCGGGCGGGGCGCTGGCCCGGCGCGTCTACGCCGCCGCCCGCGCCGTGCCCTGCTGCCGGACCCTGGTCACGCTGGAGCGCACCGAGTTCCCCGAAGGACCGGAGATCCGCGTGCTGGGCTGGGACGCACTGCCCGACGGCCCGCCCCTCGACATGGCGGCGCTGGCCGCGGCCCGGCAGGCGGACGATCCCTGCTGCATCATCTACACCTCGGGCACCGGCGGCACGCCGCGCGGCGTGGTCTTGAGCCACCGCAACGTGCTGGCCAACTGCCGCGGCGCCTACGACGTGCTGGCGGAGATCGGGCTGGAGGACGAGCTGTTCCTGTCCGTCCTGCCGCCCAGCCACGCCTACGAGCATTCCTGCGGCATCTACTTCCCGCTCTCGCTGGGGGCGGAGATCGCCTATGTGGAGGCGCTGGACAAGCTGGTGGCGAACCTGCAGGAGGTGCGGCCGACCGTGATCCTGGTCGTGCCGCGCCTGTGCGAGCTGGTGCAGCAGCGCATGATGCGCGAGATCGACAAGGCCGATCCCAAGCGCCGCAAGCTGTTCCACGACGCCCTGGCACTGGGCCGCAAGCGCTACGAGCGGGGCGGCACCCTGCCCTTCTGGCAGGTCCCCTACGACCGGCTGCTGGACCGCCTGGTCCGCCGCGCCGTGCAGGAGAAGCTGGGCGGCCGCATCAAGGGGCTGATCTCCGGCGGCGCCGCGCTGAACCCCGAGGTCGGCATCTTCTTCCACGCGCTGGGCATCCCGCTGCTGCAGGGCTACGGCCAGACGGAGGCCGCACCGCTCATCAGCGTCAACCGCTTCTCCGGCCCCAAGCACGACACCGTCGGCCCGCCGGTGACCGGCGTCGAGGTGCGCGTGGCGGAGGACGGGGAGATCCTGGCGCGCGGCCCCAACGTGATGCTGGGCTACTGGGGCGACCAGGCGGCGACCGAGCGCACGGTGCGCGACGGCTGGCTGCACACCGGCGACGTCGGCCACCTCGACCGCGCGGGCCGCATCGTCATCACCGACCGCAAGAAGGACATCCTGGTCACGTCGGGCGGCGACAACGTCTCCCCCGCCCGGGTGGAGAGCCGCCTGACCCTGGAGCCGGAGATCGCCCAGGCCGTCGTCTGCGGCGACCGGCGCCCCTACATCGCCGCCCTGGTCGTCCCCGACGCCGACGCCGCCCGCACCTGGGCCCGCAACCGCGGCAAGCCGGAGGGCCTGGAGGCCCTATGCGAGGACCCGGAGTTCCGCAAGCTCGTCAGCGCCGCGGTGGACCGGGCCAACTCCACCCTGGCCGGGGTGGAGCGGGTGCGGAAGTTCGCCCTGCTGCCGGAGCCCTTCTCCGTCGACAACGGCCTGATGACCCCCACCCTGAAGATCCGCCGCCCCCTGGTGCAGGAGAAGTACCGGGACCGCATCGAGGCGCTGTGGGAGTGAGGGCGCGGGCTGCAAGGCCTCGGCAAGCCCCTGCGCCCTGAATGACCGTCCCCTCTCCCAGGGGGAGAGGGTCAGGGTGAGGGGGTAAGGGGCCGCAAGATTTTCCTGAGGCCGGGGGCAGGCGCCCTTTCCTGCTGGCTTCGCACACGTTGCCTTATCCCAGCCTTCGACCGTCATTCCGGCGCAAGCCGGAATCCAGAGGTTTCTTTCCGTATCGCCCGTGACTCCTGGACCCCGGCTTCCGCCGGGGTGACGGTCACGGATGAATGGCTGGCCGATCGGGCAGGAGAAATACCGGGACAGCATCGGGGCGCTGCGGAAGCGAGGCCCGCGGGCTTGCAAGGCCTCGGCAAGCCCCTGCGCCCTGAATGACCGTCCCCTCTCCCAGGGGGAGAGGGACAGGGTGAGGGGGTACGGGCCTGCGGAGCGACCTACCGAGGCGGGGGACAGGCGCCCCTTCCTGCACCGTCTTACCCCCCTCTCCCGGCCCTCCGGGCCACCCTCTCCCCCTGGGAGAGGGGTTTAGGCCGACGCCCGCCCCTCCTCCCCCTTCGGCATCCCCCCTTCGGGCGCGCTTCACCCGCTACCCCCTTTGCGCTATGTTCCTGTTTCGTTCTGTTGCTTGTTCCCCTCCCGTGGCCCGGGAGGGGAGGAGGAAGGGGTTTGCGCCGCATCCTGTCGCTCTGGCTGCCCTGCTTCGCGACCGACCGGCTGCGCCGGCGGATGCGGGAGCGCGCGCACGGGCGGCCGCTGGTGGCGGTGCTGCCGGAGCGCGGGCGGCTGGCCGTGGCGGCGGCGGACCGGCTGGCGCAGGGGGCCGGCATCGGCCCCGGCATGGCGCTGGCCGACGCCCGCGCGCTGGAACCGGCCCTGGCGGTCGCCGATGCCGACCCGGAGGACGACCGGCGGGCGCTGGAGCGGCTCTGCGACTGGTGCCAGCGCTACACCCCCTGGGCGGCGCCCGACCCGGCGGGGGGCGACCTGGGCGGCGCCGGGCTGCTGCTGGACGTGACCGGCTGCGCCCACCTGTTCGGGGGCGAGTACGGGCTGCTGGCCGACCTGGAGGGCCGGCTGGAGCGGGCCGGGCTGGAGGCGCGCGGCGCCGTCGCCGCCACCGTGGGCACCGCCTGGGCCGTCGCCCGCCACGGGCTGTCCCCGGTCGTGCCGGAGGGCGGCGCGCTGGACGCGCTGGCCGCCCTGCCCCTACCCGCCCTGCGCCTGCCGCCGGCCACCGTGGCCGCCCTGCGCCGTGTGGGCCTGCGCCGGGTGGACGATCTCTACGGCCGCCCGCGGGCGGCGCTGGCGGCGCGCTACGGCGCCCTGGTGGCGCTGCGGCTGGACCAGGCGCTGGGCGAGGCGGAGGAGCCGGTGAACCCCCGCCGCCCGGTGCCGCCCCACCTGTCCCGCCTGGCCTTCGCCGAGCCCGTCTCCACGCCGGAGGACATGGACCGCGCCGCCGCGCGGCTGCTGGAGGGGCTGTGCGCCGGGCTGGCGGCGTCCGGCGAGGGGGCGCGGCGGCTGGTGCTGTCGGCCTGGCGGGTCGACGGCGGCCACGACGCCCCGCCCCAGGTGCTGGAGATCGGCACCAGCCGCCCGTCCCGCGACCCCGCCCACCTGCTGCGTCTGCTGCGCCAGAAGCTCGACCGGCTGGAGCCCGGCCCCGGCTTCGAGGTGATGACCCTGGCCGCCCCCGCGGCGGACCCGTTCGTGGCGGAGCAGGCGGAGATGGGCGGGGGGCTGGCGGCGGCGGCGGTGACCCCTCACCCTCCCGTCGCTGGCGCGACGGGCCCCTCCCTCTCCCTCAGGGGGAGAGGGGAAAACGGGCCGGGGCGCGCATCCCCTCTCCCCTCGAGGGAGAGGGAGGGGCCCGCGAAGCGGGAGGGTGAGGGGGACCGCCGGACCTTCTCCCCGTCCGCTCCCCCCGTCGCCGAGCTGGTGGACCGGCTGGGGGCGCGGCTGGGGCTGCGGCGGATCGTGCGGCCGCTGCCGCGGGAGAGCTGGATACCGGAGCGGGCGGTGGCGCTGGTGCCGGCGGACGGCTCGGCCCCCGCCCCGGCGGCGCGGCCCTGGCCGGCCGACCGCGGCCGGCCGGTGCGGCTGCTGCCCCGGCCGGAGCCCATCGACGCCATGGCGCCGGTGCCGGACGACCCGCCGGTCATGTTCCGCTGGCGCGGCGCCGTCCACCGGGTGAGCCTGGCCGAGGGGCCGGAGCGCATCGCCCCGGAATGGTGGTGCGCGCCCGGCGACGATCCGGAAGAGGCGCGCGACTACTACCGGGTGCAGGACGCCGCCGGCCGGCGCTTCTGGCTCTACCGGCTGGGGCTGCACGGGGGCGAGCGGGCGCCGCGCTGGTTCCTGCACGGCTTCCTGGCGTGAGGGCGGCGCCGTGACGGTCGACTACGCCGAACTCCAGGTCACCACGAACTTCAGCTTCCTGCGCGGCGCCAGCCACGCGGAGGAGCTGATGCTGACCGCGCGGGCGCTGGGCTACCGCGCCATCGCGGTAACCGACCGCAACACGCTGGCGGGCGTGGTTCGGGCCCACCGGGCGCTGGAGCGCACCGGCATCCGGCTGGTGGTGGGCTGCCGGCTGGAGCTGACCGACGGGCCCGACCTGCTGTGCTGGCCGACCGACCGCGCCGCCTATGCCCGGCTGTGCCGGCTGCTGACCGTGGGCAAGATGCGGGCGCCCAAGGGGGACTGCTTCATCGGCCGCGGCGACGTGGAGGAGCATGCCGAGGGCCAGGTGCTGGCGGTGGTCCCGCCGGACCCGCTGGACGCCGGCTTCGCCGCCGACCTGCGCGACTACCGCAACCGCTTCGGCCGGCGCCTGCACGTGGCGCTGACCCACCGCTACCAGGGCGACGACGCCGCCCGCATGGCGCGCATCGCGGCGCTGGCCGGGGAGCTGCGCCTGCCGCTGCTGGCGACCAACGACGTCCACTACCACCACCCCGCGCGCCGGCCCCTGCAGGACGTCATGACCTGCATCCGCGAGCACGTCACCATCCAGGCCGCCGGCTGGCGCCTGTCCGCCAACGCCGAGCGGCACCTGAAGCCGCCGGCGGAGATGGCGCGGCTGTTCCGCCGCTACCCCGACGCCGTCGCCCGCACGGTGGCGGTGGCGGAGGCCTGCCGCTTCTCCCTGGACGAGCTGAAGCACGAATACCCCGAGGAGGTGGCGCCCGGCGGCGATCCCCAGGCGGTGCTGGAGCGGCTGGCCTGGGAGGGGGCGGCGCGCCACTGGCCGGGCGGCGTGCCCGACGACATCGCCCGGACCATCCGGCACGAGCTGGCCCTGATCGCCGAGCTGGGCTTCGCCCCCTTCTTCCTGACGGTGGAGGACGTCGTCCGCTTCGCCCGCGGCCGGGGCATCCTCTGCCAGGGCCGCGGCTCCGCCGCCAACTCGGTGGTCTGCTACTGCCTCGACATCACCGGCGTGAACCCGCAGGAGAACGCCTTGCTGTTCGAGCGCTTCATCTCCAAGGAGCGGGGCGAGCCGCCCGACATCGACGTCGACTTCGAGCATGAGCGGCGCGAGGAGGTGTTCCAGTACATCTACGCCAAGTACGGGCGCGAGCGCGCCGGCATCGCCGCGACGGTCATCTGCTACCGCGCCCGGGCCGCCATCCGCGACGTCGGCAAGGCCATGGGCCTGTCGCTCGACATGGTGGACCGGCTCGCCCGCTCCATCTGGGGCTGGGGGCACGAGGCGGTGCAGGACGAGCGGGTGCGCGAGCTGGGCCTGGACCCCGGCGACCCGCTGCTGCGCCGGACGCTGGACCTGGCGCGCGACCTGATCGGCTTCCCCCGCCACCTGTCGCAGCATGTCGGCGGCTTCGTCATCAGCCGCGGACCCCTGTGGGAGCTGTCGCCGGTCGCCAACGCCGCCATGGAGGGTCGGACCACCATCGAGTGGGACAAGGACGACATCGACGCGCTGGGCATCCTGAAGGTCGACGTGCTGGCGCTCGGCATGCTGAGCTGCCTGCGCCGCGGCTTCGGGATGCTGCGCGACCATTACGGGCTGGAGCTGGAGCCGAAGACCGTCCCGCGCGACGAGCCGGCCGTCTACGACATGCTGTGCCGCGCCGACAGCCTGGGCGTTTTCCAGGTGGAGAGCCGGGCGCAGATGACCATGCTGCCGCGCCTGCGCCCCCGGACCTTCTACGACCTGGTGATCGAGGTCGCCATCGTGCGCCCCGGGCCGATCCAGGGCGACATGGTGCATCCCTACCTGCGCCGCCGCCAGGGGCTGGAGCCGGTGGAATACCCCAGGCCCGAGCTGCGCGCGGTGCTGGAGAAGACCTGCGGCGTGCCGCTGTTCCAGGAGCAGGCGATGCGCATCGCCATCGTCGCCGCCGGCTTCAGCCCGGCCAAGGCCGACCAGCTGCGCCGCGCCATGGCGACCTTCAAGCACACCGGCACCATCCACAAATTCCGGGCCGACTTCATCGAGGGCATGATCGCCAACGGCTACACGCCCGACTTCGCCGAGCGCTGCTTCAAGCAGATCGAGGGGTTCGGCAGCTACGGCTTCCCCGAGAGCCACGCCGCCGCCTTCGCCTTCCTGGTCTACGTCTCCGCCTGGATCAAGCGCTTCTACCCCGACGTCTTCTGCGCCGCCCTGCTGAACAGCCAGCCCATGGGCTTCTACGCCCCCGCCCAGATCGTCCGCGACGCCCGCGAGCACGGGGTGGCGGTGCTGGAGCCCGACGTGAACGCGTCGGACTGGGACTGCACGCTGGAGGGGGGCCCCCGGCGGGCCGATTCCACCCCTCACCCTCCCACGCCTCCGGCGCGGGTCCCTCCCTCTCTCTCAAGGGGAGAGGGGATATCGGCAGCGCTTCCTGTCCCCTCTCCCCTTGGGGGAGAGGGAGGGGCCCATGGCGCCAGCCATGGGAGGGTGAGGGGTTCCCCCTGTCCTCCCCTCCCCCCCGGCGGCCACGCCACCCACGCCGTGCGCCTGGGGCTGCGCCAGGTGAAGGGCCTGCGCCGGGAGGAAATCGAGAAGCTGGTGGACGCGCGGGCGGCCGGCGGGCCGTTCCGGAGCGTGCACGAGCTGCGGCGCCGCGCCGGCCTGCCGGCCGCCACGCTGGAGCGGCTGGCCCAGGCGGACTGCTTCCGCTCCCTCGGCCTCGACCGGCGCCAAGCGCTGTGGGCGGTCGCCGCGCTGGGGGAGGAGGCGCCGCCGCTGCTGGCCGGCCTCGACCCCCTGGCGGGGGAGACGGCGGCGGCGCTGCCGCCGATGCCGCTGGGCGAGCATGTGGTGGAGGACTACGCGGCCTTGTCCCTGTCGCTGAAGACCCACCCGATGGCCCTGCTGCGCCCCTCCCTGGAGGCGCTGCACGCGCGCCTGCCGGTGACCGGGCGGCGGCCTCCGCTGGTGCGGGCGGGCGGGCTCGGCGGCATCGCCGGCGGGCGGCGGCTGGCGGTGGCCGGGCTGGTGCTGGTGCGCCAGCGCCCGGGCAGCGCCAGCGGCGTCGTCTTCGTCACGCTGGAGGACGAGACCGGCGTCGCCAACCTGGTGCTGATGCCCGACGTGTTCGAGCGCTTCCGCCGCCAGGTCATCGGCTCCCGCCTGCTGCTGGCGCTGGGGCGGATGGAGGTGGTGGGCAAGGCGCCGCACGCCGTCATCCACGTCCGGGTGGAGCGGCTGGAGGACTGCACGGCCGAGCTGCGCCGCCTGGCCGAGGAGCCGGAGCGGTTCGAGCCCAGGGGCTTTGCCGGCGCCGTCGCCCGCGCCGACGAGGTCAACCGCCCGACCGCCCACGACGCGCGCGACAAGAAGAAGGCCGAGGCGGTGGCGCGGCTGTTCCCGGACGGGCGGAACTTCCGCTGAGCGCGTTCTTGACATCAGGTTCGAGCTGAGGCCCCTTCCGCCCATGCAGGTCCCCCCCAACCAAGGCCCGATGATCGAGATCACCTCCTGGCTGCGCATCGCCGAGGCGGAGCTGGAGGAGAGCTTCATCCGCGCCGGCGGCCCGGGCGGGCAGAACGT
>DASPKT010000117.1:0-6241 GCA_035627915.1 Azospirillaceae bacterium | reverse complement strand
TCTCCTGCCGGGCGATGGCGATGATGCGCGAGGTGTCGCACTTCGCCGCCGTGTGCATCTGGATGACGTTGTTCTGGATCAGCAGGTACATCGTCATCAGCTCGGGGTTCGGCATGGCCGCGTCGCCCCCGCCGCTGCCCTCGGCGGGCTGGCGGCGCAGCCCGTTGTAGGCTTCCTGGAAGGCGGTCTCCAGGAAGGCGCAGTCCTGCTGGGACGCGGCCCCCGGACCCTGGAGCTGCTGCCCCGCCGTCGGCAGGGCCGCGCCCGACTGGGCCGCGCCCGACTGGGCCGCACCTGGCTGGGCCGCCGGCTGCTCCTGTGCCGCCGCACCGCCGGCCGCCAGGGCCAGCACCACCGCCGCCATCGCCACGCTCTTCATCCGTTCCTCCCTTGGTTCATCCGGTCTTCGATCATGCCGGGCGTCGCCGGCGGTCATCCTCAGTCCACGCTCGAGGTCGCGTTCGGGCGCTCGCCACCTTCCGGCAGGTCCTTCCCCTGCGCGGTGGGGCGGCTGGCGCCCGGGACGGCGCCGACCGGGCCGTCCCCGATGGGAGCCAGCGCGGTGCGCAGTTCCAGCGCCTGCCGGCGCACCGCGTCGATGCCGGGCAGCGCCTCGCGCGCCGCGGCCTGGAGCGCCGGCGTCGCCGCCTGGGCGGCCAGCTTGTCCAGCGTGTTCGCCTGCCGCATCAGCGCCTGTGCCCGGGCGCGGAGATACGTGTCGTCGAAGGCGGCGCCCTGCAGCGTGCCCAGCCGCGCCGCCACCTCCGCGTCATCCGGCTCCATCACGCGCGGGAGCTGCCCGCCGGCCGCCGCCTCCAGGGCGCGGTTCAGCGCCTCCTGGCGGGCCAGCACCGCCTCGGCCAGGGCGCGCACGTCGGGGGCGGCGGCGCGCTCCAGCGCCAAGCGCGACTGCGCCACCTCCGACAGCCCGCGCTGGTAGGCCTCCGCCGCAAGCTGCTGGTCGCGCGACACGGTCTGCGCCACCGGCGCCTGCGGCCCGTCCTGAGCCGCCGCGGGCGCGCCGCAGAGCAGGACGGCCGCGAGAGCGGCGAGGCGGGCGGTGGCCAGGCGGGGCATGACGCTGCTCCTTCCGGGAGGTCGGTTTCCGCCCCACAACAGCCCGCCGGGCCCGGACATCACTGTTAAGTGGCCGAACTAATGTAGAATTTTCTGCCGAACCGGCGGAACCGGACCGGATCGCGCCGGTTTGGAGGGGCAGGGTCCCCGGTTCCACGGATGGCCCCGACCGTCCAAGGCGTCACCAGTCCGGGCCCCGCCATGCCTCCCCCCGACCGGCTCAGTTCCCCTGCCGATCCCGCCGTCCCGGCCATCCTGACGCCGGAGGAGGCACGCGTGCAGCGTCGGCGCGAGCTCACCATGTTCGGCGTGCTGGCCGTGGCGATCTGGCCCTTCCTCGCCGTCGCCATCGTCGGCGGATACGGCTTCCTCGTCTGGATGATCCGCATCGTCACCGGGCCGCCCGGCCCCCCGTCGGTCTGAGGGGGCGCCCGTGGCCGCCGGCACCGATCCGTCCCGCCGCTCCTTCCTGAGGGGTGCCCGCCCCGCGGGACCGCCGCCCGTGCGCCCGCCCTGGGCGCGGGCCGACCGCTTCACCGACCTGTGCACCCGCTGCGGCGCCTGCGCCAGGGCCTGCGGCGCGGGCCTGCTGCGGCCGGGCGACGGCGGCTTCCCCGTGGCCGACCTGGCCCGGGGCGAGTGCAGCTTCTGCGGCGCCTGCGCCGAGGCCTGCCCGGAGCCCCTGTTCCTGCCGCGCGACCTTGCGCCTTGGCGCCTGGAGGTGGCGGTGGCGCCCGCCTGCTTCGCCGCCGGCGGCACCTACTGCCGCAGCTGCGGCGACGCCTGTCCGGAGGGCGCCCTGCGGTTCGAGGTCGGCCTCGGCGGCCGCGCCGCCGTCCGGGTCGACGCGGAGGCCTGCACCGGCTGCGGCGCCTGCGCCGCCGCCTGCCCCGCGGGCGCCGTCTCCCTGCATCCTGCCAGGGAGGAAGCCGGCCGTGCCGCCTGAGATCCACGTCGCCAGCTTCCTGGTGCAGCGCGACCCGCGCCACGCCGAGGCCGTCCGCGCCGCCATCGGGGGAGTGCCCGGGGCGGAGGTCCAGGTCGAGCAGGGCGCCAAGGTCATCGTCACGGTCGAGGCCTCCAGCCAGGAGGCGGTCGCGCGCGCCCTGACCGACATCCACCTGCTGCCGGACGTCATGTCGGCGGTGATGGTCTTCCACCAGTGCGAGGCGGCCGAGGAAGAAGCCGAGGATCTGAGAGGAGCGAGCGTCCATGAAGGAAAACCGCCCCGGGCCCTCCCGGCGTGACGTGATGAAGGCCCAGGCCGTCGCCGCCGCGGCGGCCGTGGCGGGCATCGGCCTGCCCGCTTCCGCCCAGGCGCCCCTGGTGACGGGCGAGCAGGCGCAGATGAAGTGGTCGAAGGCGCCCTGCCGCTTCTGCGGCACCGGCTGCGGCGTCATGGTGGGCGTGCGCGAGAACCGCGTCGTCGCCACCCACGGCGATATGCAGGCGGAGGTCAACCGCGGCCTCAACTGCGTGAAGGGCTACTTCCTGTCCAAGATCATGTACGGCGAGGACCGGCTGACCCGGCCCCTGCTGCGCATGCGCAACGGCGAGTACCACAAGGACGGCGAGTTCCAGCCGGTGAGCTGGGACCGCGCCTTCGACGAGATGGCGCGGCACTGGAAGCGCGCGCTGAAGGAGAAGGGGCCGACCGCCGTCGGCATGTTCGGGTCGGGCCAGTGGACCATGTGGGAGGGGTATGCCGCGTCGAAGCTGATGCGCGGCGGCTTCCGCTCCAACAACCTGGACCCCAACGCGCGGCACTGCATGGCGTCCGCCGCGGTCGCCTTCATCCGCACCTTCGGCATGGACGAGCCGATGGGCTGCTACGACGACATCGAGCAGGCCGACGCCTTCGTGCTCTGGGGCTCCAACATGGCGGAGATGCACCCGATCCTGTGGACCCGGGTGACCGACCGCCGCCTCTCCGCCCCCCACGTCAAGGTCGCGGTGCTCTCCACCTTCGAGCACCGCAGCTTCGACCTGGCCGACATCGGCATGGTGTTCACGCCCAGCACCGACTTGGCGATCCTGAACTACATCGCCAACCACATCATCCAGACGAACCGGGTCAACACCAACTTCGTGAAGGCGCACACCACCTTCCACGAGGGCATGACCAACATCGGCTACGGCCTGCGCCCCGAGCACGGGCTGGAGATGAAGGCCGAGCACGCCCGCAACGCCGCGGACTCCAAGCCCGTCGACCTGCAGCGCTACGCCGAGCTGGTGAAGCCCTACACGCTGGACTACACGGCCAAGCTGACCGGCGTGCCGAAGGAACGGCTGCAGGCCCTGGCGGAGCTGTACGCCGACCCCAAGGTCAAGGTCGTGTCCTTCTGGACCATGGGCTTCAACCAGCATGTCCGCGGCGTCTGGTGCAACCACCTGGTCACCAACCTGCACCTGCTGACCGGCAAGATCAGCCAGCCCGGCAGCGGCCCCTTCTCGCTGACAGGCCAGCCCTCGGCCTGCGGCACCGCGCGCGAGGTCGGCACCTTCGCCCACCGGCTGCCGGCCGACATGGTGGTGACCCGGCCCGAGCACCGGAAGGTGGTCGAGGAGTCCTGGAAGCTGCCGGCCGGCCACCTGAACGAGGTGCCGGGCTACCACGCCGTGCTGCAGGACCGCATGCTGCGCGACGGCAAGCTGAACGCCTACTGGATCATGTGCAACAACAACCTCCAGGCGGCGCCGAACACGACGCAGGAGACCTATCCCGGCTACCGCAACCCCAGCAACTTCATCGTGGTGACCGACGCCTACCCGACCGTGACGGCGATGGCGGCCGACTTGGTGCTGCCGGCGGCCATGTGGGTGGAGAAGGAGGGCGCCTACGGCAACGCCGAGCGGCGCACGCATTTCTGGCACCAGCTGGTGCGGGCGCCGGGCGAGGCGCGCTCCGACCTCTGGCAGCTCATGGAGTTCTCCAAGCGCTTCACCACCGACGAGGCGTGGCCGGCGGAGACGCTGGCGGCCAACCCCGCCTACCGCGGCAAGACGCTGTACGAGGTGCTGTTCGCCAACGGCAAGGTGAACCGCTTCCCCGTCTCCGAGATCGAGGCCGGCTACGAGAACCACGAGTCCGAGCATTTCGGCTTCTACGTCCAGAAGGGCCTGTTCGAGGAGTTCGCCGACTTCGGCCGCGGCCACGGGCACGACTACGCGCCCTTCGACACCTACCACCAGGTCCGCGGGCTGCGCTGGCCCGTCGTGGAGGGCCGGGAGACGCGCTGGCGCTACGCCGAGGGGCACGATCCCTACGTGCCCAAGGGCGAGGGCTTCCGCTTCTACGGCATGACCGACGGCAAGGCGAAGATCATCAGCTTCCCCTACGAGCCGCCGGCCGAGGCGCCGGACAAGGAGTTCGACCTCTGGCTGGTCACCGGCCGCGTGCTGGAGCACTGGCATTCCGGCTCCATGACCATGCGGGTGCCGGAGCTCTACAAGTCCTTCCCCATGGCGGTCGTCTTCATGCACCCCGACGACGCCGCCCAGCGCAACCTGCGGCGCGGGTCGGAGGTGGTGGTGCGCTCCCGCCGCGGCGAGATCCGCACCCGGGTGGAGACGCGCGGGCGCAACCGGCCGCCGCGCGGCGTCGTCTACGTGCCCTGGTTCGACAGCTCCCGGCTGATCAACAAGGTCACGCTCGACGCCACCGACCCGATCAGCAAACAGACCGACTTCAAGAAATGCGCCGTCCAGGTTCTTCCCGTGACGGCGTGAGGAGGCCGCCCATGCGCAAGCTCATCCTGGCCCTGGCGGCATCGCTGCCCGTCCTGGCGGCGCCGTTCCTGGCCGGGTCCGGCGGAAGCCTGGCCCAGGACAGCAATGTCGTGCAGTCGCCCTTCCGGCCGCCGGTCGACTACGCCCAGGAGCCGCCGGCCCCGCCGATGCCGAAGGAGGTCACCGACGACCGGCGGCGCGCCCGCAGCTATCCCGAACAGCCGCCGGTCATCCCGCACGACGTCACCAAGTACCAGGTGAACCTGCAGACCAACGCCTGCCTGACCTGCCACAGCCGCAAATACACCGAGCAGGTGCAGGCACCCATGGTGAGCATCACCCACTACGTCACGCGCGACGGCCAGACGCTGGGCGCCGTGTCGCCGCGGCGCTACTTCTGCATGCAGTGCCACGTGCCGCAGACCGACGCCAAGCCGATCGTGGAGAATAGCTTCACGCCGTTCGACGCGCTGGTCGAGCCCTCCCCCGGCGGCGGCGGGGGGCATCCATGAGGGTTCCGGACTTCCTGAGGCGGCCGTGGCGGATCATCTCCAGCCCGGCCACGCAGCTCAGCCTGGGCTTCCTGACCCTGGGCGGCTTCGTCGCCGGGGTGGTCTTCTGGGGCGGCTTCAACACCGTGCTGGAGGCCACCAACACCGAGACCTTCTGCGTCAGCTGCCACGAGATGCGGGACAACGTCTTCGAGGAGCTGAAGACGACCATCCACTTCTCCAACCGCTCCGGCGTGCGCGCGACCTGCCCGGACTGCCACGTGCCGCACGAGTGGACCGACAAGATCGCCCGCAAGATGCAGGCCTCAAAGGAGGTCTGGGGCCACCTGTTCGGCCGCATCGACACCCGCGACGAGTTCGTGGCGCTCAGGCGCGAGCTGGCGGAGCACGAGTGGGCGCGCCTGAAGGCCAACGACAGCCTGGAATGCCGCAACTGCCACAGTGCGGAGTCCATGGACATCACCCGCCAGGGCGAGCGGGCGGCGCGGGTGCACCAGGCCTACCTCTTCACCGGCCAGCGCACCTGCATCGACTGCCACAAGGGCATCGCCCACCGCCTGCCCGACATGCACGGCGTGCCGCCGGGCTGGGACGAAGTGGCGGCGCGCTGACGGTCCGGACCGCGTCGGCGCGGGTCCGATCCGGGACGGCGGCGGCGTCCGGCAGGCCGCCGTCCCGGACGTCCCCCTCTCGGGCGTCACCGTCATCCGCGCGGCGGCCGCCGCCGGGCCGGCCCGCCGCCAGCAGCCGCCGCACAATCCTCCGGCACCTGGGTGGCAGAACTCGGAACCATCGTCGCGCCCAGCGGCCCCAGCGCCGTGGGGCTTGGCCTAGCAACTGCCCACCAACTGCTCGCCCCGGAGCTTCAGCGGCAGTTCGTCCTTCTGCAGGAGGCGGCTCTTGCAGCGCAGGCTGTGTCCCTC
>DASPKT010000116.1:0-8589 GCA_035627915.1 Azospirillaceae bacterium | reverse complement strand
AGACGATGGCGCAGGCCCGGTAGCCGTCCGCCAGCGCCGCGGCCAGCCCCTCGCGCGCCGTCTCCAGGTCCGGGGGCAGCAGCACGGTCCCGTCCGCCGCCACCCGCTCCGGCACCTCCACCACGCGGGTGTAGAGCTGCTCCGGCAGCTCGATGCGGCGGGCGAAGATGCGGGGGCGGGCCTGGTAGCCGATGCGCAGCTGGTCGCCGAAGCCCTGCGTCACGACCAGGACCGTCGGCTCCCCCTTGCGCTCCAGCAGGGCGTTGGTGGCGACCGTGGTGCCCATCTTCACCACCTCGATCCGGTCGGCCGGCACGGGCTCGCCCGGCGCCACGCCCAGCAGGTCGCGGATGCCCTGCACGGCGGCGTCCCGGTACCGCTCCGGGTTCTCCGACAAAAGCTTGTGGGTCAGGATGGTGCCGTCCGGGCGCCGCCCCACCACGTCGGTGAAGGTGCCGCCCCGGTCGATCCAGAACTGCCAGCGTCCCTCGGCCATGCCGGCCTCCCCCAGGTCAGAAGGCGCGGAGTTTGCCGGGTGCGGCGGCGGGAGTAAACCGGCCTTGCGGGACGGTGGCGCCCACGCTTGTCGCGGCCCCCGGGGTGAACCTTTTTCCGCCCCGCCGGTTCTCTCCGGCATGTCGGAGGATGGCGAAAAGGACGGCGTACCCCAGGCGCTCCTGCGCCAGCAGGCGGCGCTCGCCCGCTTCGGCGAGCACGCGCTGCGCGAGTTCGACCTCGACCGCGTGCTGCACGAGGCGGCGGCGCAGGTGGCGGCCGGGCTCGACTGCGAGATCGCCAAGGTGCTCCAGTACGACCCCGGCTACGAGCAGCTCCTCATCCGCGCCGGGGTTGGGCTGAAGCCGGGCATCGTCGGCACCGCCCGGGTGCCCGGCAACGGCGGATCGGCCGCCGGCCACGCCATCGAGACCGGCGCGCCGGTCCTGACCGAGGACACCGGCGCCGAGGACCGGTTCGAGATATCCTGGGTGGTGCGCGAGCACGGGGTGAGGAGCCTCGCCAACGTCGTCATCCCCGGCGACCCGCAGCCCTGGGGCGTGCTGGAGGTGGACACGCGGACCCGCCGCGTCTTCACGCGGAGCGACGCGGACTTCCTCCAGTCCTACGCCAACCTCATCTCCGCCGCGGTCTACCGCAACCGCTGCCGCACCGCCCTGCAGGCCACCATCGCGGAGCGCGACCTGATGCTGCGGGAGATGCAGCACCGGGTGAAGAACAGCCTGCAGCTGGTCGCCTCGCTGCTGCACCTCCAGCGCCGCGGCATCGCCGACCCGGACGGGCGGCGGGCCATCGACCACGTCGCCAGCCGCATCGACGCCATCGCCGCCGCCCACGACCAGCTCTCCACCACCCGGCAGGGGGAGATGGTGACCATGGACGGCTACCTGCGGGTGCTGTGCGAGGCCGCGGCGCCCGGGCGCGCGGAGGTCGCCATCGAGGTGGAGGCCGACCGCTGGGACCTGCCGCTGGACGTCGCGGTGCCGCTCGGCCTGATCGTGAACGAGGCGCTGACCAACAGCGTCAAGTACGCCTTCCCCGACGGGGCCGGCGGCACCGTCCGGGTGCTGCTGCGCCACCTGGCGGGGGAGGGGGCGGGCGAACTGGCGGTCATGGACGACGGCCGCGGCATGGGCCCGCGCCGGCCCGGCAGCTCGGGCCTGCGGCTGGTGGAGGCGCTGGCCCGCCAGATCGGCGGCGCGCTGGACCTCGCGTCGGAGCCCGGGCGCGGCACCCGGCTGGCCCTGCGCTTCCCGGTTCCGGCCTGAGGCGCCCTGAGGCGGCTTCCTCAGGCGGCGTGGCGGCCGTCGCCCTGCCACTGGTCCAGGATCATGCCGAGCGGCACGGCGCCGGTGTCGATCGCCTCCTGCACCAGGGTCAGCGGCGTACGCGGGGCCAGCTCCACTGAACTGGTGACCTCGCCGCCCTCGAAGACGCAGGGGCCCATGAGGCGGACGGCGATGCGCTGCATCCGGTGGTTCTCCGGCAGGCAGAGCATGTAGACCCGGCGGGCGCGGCGGTTGCGGGCGGCGGTCAGGATGCGGCGCACCAGCCCGGTGCCGACGCCGCGGCCCTGCCAGTCCCGCTCCACGCTGACCGCCAGCTCCGCCTCGCCGCCGGCGCCCAGGCGCAACTCGGCGGCCCCGCGCACCTCGCCGCGCTCGATGCAGGCGACCAGCACGGTGCGGGACCAGTCGATGCGGGCGCAGTGGGCGCCGACGGCCCCGTCGCCGATGCCCCCCATGAAGCGGGCGCGGCGGTCCTCCGGCGACAGGCGCAGCAGGTGCGCGCGGTAGCGCCCGGATTCGGTCGGCAGCAGCTTGCGGAAGACGGTCATGGACCCTCCGGCCCGATGGGCCTGTTGCGGCGCAGTATAAAACTTCCGCAGTGCAACATGGTTCCGGAGGCGGAGCCGCGCGAGGGGGTGGGAGCGTTTTGCCGCAGGGAGGTCACAGGCGGGGTGCCGTCCCATGGCCGCCCCGCGCCCCCATGCTTGGCCCTCATGCCTGGCCCACATGCTTGGCAGGCCGGGCGGCGGCCGTTAAGGTGCCGGCGTCTCGGCATCGCGAGAGTTTCCATGAGCATCTGGGGAAAGATCCTGGGCGGGGCCGCGGGCTTCGCCGTCGGCGGTCCGCTGGGCGCCCTGGTGGGGGCCGTCGCCGGCCACGCGGTGGACGAACTGCGCTCGGCGGAGGCGCCGAAGGGCGCGGACGGCACGCCCGACAACACCCGCACCATCGCCTTCACCATCGGCGTCATCGCGCTGGGGGCCAAGATGGCGAAGGCGGACGGTGTCGTGCACCGGACGGAGGTGGACGCGTTCAAGCGGGTCTTCCACATCCCGCCGGACGAGGTGAAGAACGTCGGCCGGGTCTTCGACATCGCCAAGAAGGACAGCGCCGGGTTCGAGCCCTACGCGCGCCAGCTGGCCGGGCTGTTCAAGGACCGGCCGACCGTGCTGGAGGACCTGCTGGGCGGGCTGTTCCACATCGCCCGCGCCGACGGCACCCTGCACGAGGCGGAGCTGCGCTACCTGGCCGAGGTCGCCAAGCTGTTCGGCTTCAGCACCCAGGACTACGAGCGCATCCGCCGCATCCACGGCGGGCCGGAGGCCGGCGTGCCCGACCCGCTGGACGACCCCTACGCGGTGCTGGGCGTCGAGGCCTCGGCGGACATGGACGCGATCAAGGCGGCGTACCGCCGGCTGATCCGGGAGAACCATCCCGACCGCGTCATCGCCCAGGGCCTGCCCAAGGAATTCGTCGACATCGCCAACGACAAGATGGCGGCCATCAACGCCGCCTACGACCGCATCGAGAAGGAGCGCGCGCCGGCCGGCGCCGCGTCCTGAGGAGCATCATGGCAGCCACCCCGCCGCTCGTGGCCCTGAAGGGCGCCAGCATCGTCCTCGGCGCCACGCCGCTGTTCCGCGACGTCGACGTCGGCATCGGCCGCGGCGACAAGGTCGCCCTGGTAGGCCGCAACGGCAGCGGCAAGTCCACCATGCTGAAGGCGCTGGCCGGCGAGGTCGACCTCGACCATGGCGAGCGTTTCGTCCAGCCCGGCACCCGCATCGCCTACCTGGCACAGGAGCCGGACTTCAGCCGCTTTCCCACCGTGGCCGACTTCGTCGCCGACGGCCTGCCCGAGCACGCGCCCTACAAGGTGGACGCGGTGCTGGAGGAGCTGCGGCTGCCCGGCGACCGGCTGGCCGCCAGCCTGTCGGGCGGCGAGGCGCGCCGCGCCGCCATCGCCCGCGCGCTCGTGTCGGAGCCGGACGTGCTGCTGATGGACGAGCCGACCAACCATTTGGACCTGCCGACCATCGAGTACCTGGAGAAGGCGCTGCTGTCCTTCCGCGGCGGGCTGCTGCTCATTAGCCACGACCGCGCCTTCCTGAAGAACCTGTCGAAGCGCACCCTGTGGCTCGACCGCGGCCTGCTGCGCGAGACCGAGCGCGGCTTCGCCGAGTTCGAGGCGTGGCGGGACGAGGTGTTCCAGGCGGAGGAGCAGGCGGCCCAGAAGCTCGACCGCAAGATCGAGGTCGAGATGAAGTGGCTGCGCGAGGGCATCAGCGCCCGGCGCACCCGCAACATGGGCCGGGTGCGGGCCCTCATGGGCCTCCGGCGCGACCGGGCGGAGCAGGTGCGCCAGGGCCAGGTGAAGTTGGGCGTGGCGGAGGCGGAGATCTCCGGCCGCATGGTCATCGAGGCGACCCGCATCTCCAAGTCCTTCGAGGGGCCGGAGGGCCCGCGCACGCTGGTGCGCGACTTCTCCACCCGCATCCTGCGCGGCGACCGGGTCGGGCTGATCGGCCCCAACGGTGCCGGCAAGACGACGCTGCTGCGCATGCTGACGGGGGAGCTGGCGCCCGACGCCGGCACGGTGCGCCTGGGCGTGAACCTGGAGACGGTCGTGTTCGACCAGCGCCGCGCCCAGCTGGACCCCGAGCAGTCGATCCGCCAGGTGCTGCTGCCCTTCGGCGGCGACAGCGTGGTGGTGGGCGGCCAGCCCCGGCACGTCGCCTCCTACATGCGGGACTTCCTGTTCGACCCCGGCATGCTGGACCAGGCGACCAAGGCGCTGTCGGGCGGCGAGCGCAACCGGCTGCTGCTGGCGAAGCTGTTCGCCCAGCCCAGCAACCTGATGGTGCTGGACGAGCCGACCAACGACCTGGACATGGACACGCTGGACCTGCTGGAGGAGGTGCTGGCGGACTATGACGGGACCCTGCTGCTGGTCAGCCACGACCGCGACTTCCTGGACCGGCTGGTGACCTCCACCATCGCCGTGGAGGGCGACGGGGAGGTGCAGGAATACGCCGGCGGCTACACCGACTACCTGGCCCAGCGCGGCCCGCGCCGGCCGGAGACGGCGGCGCCCAAGGCGGCCAGGCCCGCGGCCCCCGCGGCCGAGGCGGCGCCCAAGGCGAAGCGCAAGCTGGGCTACCAGCAGCAGCGCGAGCTGGACCAGCTTCCCGGCCGCATCGACACGCTGTCGGCCGAGGTGAAGCGGCTGGAGGGGGTCATGGCCGACCCCGCCCTCTACGCCCGCGACCCCAAGGCTTTCCAGAAGGCCAGCGCCGGGCTGGAGAAGGCCCAGGCCGAGCTCGCCGCCGCGGAGGAGCGCTGGCTTGAGCTGGAGGCGCTGCGCGAGGAGCTGGAGGGCGGGGCGTGAGGAAGCACCTGCCTCCCTCCCCCAGAAGGGGAGGGTCGGGGAGGGGGGTTGAGACGCCGCAGGGAAGGGCGCCTGTCCCTGGACGCGGCGTCGGTTCTGCCCCCTCTTACCCCCCCACCCTGACCCTCCCCCCCTGGGGGAGGGGATGCGGTGGTGGGGGATTCGGGGAAGCGGGGGCTGCCGCATGAGGCCCCTCGACATGCTCCGCGCCCTGGCGGTCATGGCGATCTGGGGCTTCAACTTCGCCGTTTCCAAGGTGACGCTGGAGCAGCTGCAGCCGCTGACCGCCATGGCCCTGCGCTTCGCCCTGGTGGCGGCGATGCTGCTGCCCTTCGTGAAGGTGCCGCGCGGGCAGATGCGGGCGCTGTTCTACTATTCGGTCGTCATGGGCGGGCTGCACTTCCCCCTGATCTTCACGGGCGTGAAGGGGGTGGACGCCTCCATCGCCTCCATCGCCATCCAGACGCAGGTGCCCTTCGCCTCCATCCTGGCGGCGGTCTTCCTGAAGGACGCGCTGGGCTGGCGGCGGGCGGTGGGCATGGCGGTGGCCTTCGCCGGGATCGTCGTGATCGCCGGCGAGCCCAGGGCCAGCGCCAACCTCTTCTCGCTATTCCTGGTCATCGCCGCGGCGATGGCCTTCGCCTTCTCCAACATCCAGCTGAAATGGATGGGGGAGATCGACCCCTTCACGCTGAACGCCTACATGGCCGGCTTCGCGGTGCCGCAGCTGGTCGTGTTGTCGGCGCTGCTGGAGGAGAACCAGATCGCCCAGATCATGGCGGCGGACTGGCTGGGCTGGGCCTGCCTCGGCTACATGGCGGCCGTCTCCACCATCGTCGCCTACTGGCTCTGGTACCCGCTGGTCAGGCGCTACCAGGTGAACCAGACCATGCCGTTCCTGCTGCTGGTGCCGATCTTCGGCGTCGGCTCCGGCGTGCTGGTCCTGGGCGAGCCGCTGACCTGGCACCTGCTGGCCGGCGGCGCGCTGACTCTGGCGGGAGTGGCGGTGGTGATCGTGCGCCGGCCGAAGATCATCGAGGCCCGGACGACCACCTGAGCCGTGTCAGTGGATGCGGTCGAGCAGGGCCTGGAAGCTCGGGTGGTCGACCGCCGGGTCGGCCAGGCGCGGCACCGCCACGACCGGCACCCGCTTGGCGAAGCGCGCCAGCTCGTCCACCGTCTCGTCCAGCGGCACGGCGGAGCCCGGCGTCTCGCTGACGGCGACGGCGGCCACGTTCAGCCCGCGGCCCGCCAGCACCTCCAGCGAGGAGAGCGTGTGGCTGAGGGTGCCGAGGTAGGAACCGGCGACCAGCAGGACCGGCAGGTGCAGGTCCTGCATCCAGTCCAGCACCGTGTGGCTCTCGTCCAGCGGCACCATGACGCCGCCCACCCCCTCGATGAACAGGTGGCCCTGGTTGCGCGCGACCTGGTCGTGGCACCAGCGCAGCAGACCGCCGAAGTCGATGGCCTTGCCCTCGCGCCGGGCCGCCATGTCGGGGGCGAGCGGCGCCTTGAAGCGCCAGGGGGAGATGGCGGCGATCTCCGCCTCGTTGACGGGGCAGCCCAGCGCCTCCAGCAGCATGGCGGGGTCGCCGTCCACCGCGTTGGCGGGGTCGATGCCCGTCACCACGGGCTTCAGCGCCGACACCGGCCGGCCCTGCCGCCGAAGCTGGCGGATCAGGCTGGAGGTGACGAAGGTCTTGCCGATGTCGGTGCCGGTGGCGGTGACGAAGCAGGCGGTCATGGGATTCAGGCCTCGAGGGGGAGAGTGTGCGGCAGCACCCGCTCGCGCACGAGGTCGGCCAGTCGGGCCACCTCGGCGTCGGGATGCCGTGCGGTGAAGGTGATGCGCAGCCGCGCCGTGCCGGCGGGCACGGTCGGCGGGCGGATGGCGGTGACGAGGAAGCCCTGGCACTCCAGCAGGCGGGATGCCGCCAGCGTCTCCTCCGCCCCGCCGATGACGACGGGGACGATGGGGCTCTGCGCGTCGGGCAGGCCGGCCCTGGCCGTGAAGGCGCGGGCCTTGGCGACCGGCAGGGCGGCGTAGTCCGGCTCCGCCTGGATCACGTCCAGCGCCGCGACGGCGGCGGCCACGGTCGCCGGCGGCAGGCCGGTGGAATAGACGAAGGTGCGGGCGCGGGTGCGCAGCAGGTCGATGACCGGCCCGGAGGCGCAGAGATACCCGCCATAGCCGCCGACGGCCTTGCTGAGGGTGCCCATCTGCAGCGGCACGTCGGCCTTGGCCCCGTCCGCGAAGGCGGAGCCGCGGCCGCCGCCCAGCACGCCGATGCCGTGCGCGTCGTCGGCCAGCAGCCAGGCGTCGTGCGCCCGGCACACCGCGGCCAGCTCGTGCAGCGGGGCGAGGTCCCCGTCCATGGAGAAGACGCCGTCGGTGCCGACCAGCGCGTGCCGGTGCCGCCCGCGGTGCTCCGCCAGCAGCTCGCCCAGGTGGGCAGTGTCGTTGTGGCGGAAGGACAGCACCCGGGCGCGGCTCAGCTGGGCGCCGGCCCACAGGCAGGCGTGCGCCAGCTCGTCCAGCAGGACGAGGTCGTCGGGGCCGGCCAGCGTCGGGATGATGCCCGCGTTGGCGAGGTAGCCGGAGCCGAAGACGCACGCATCCTCCGTCCCCTTCAGCGCGGCGAGGCGGGCCTCAAGCTCCTGGAACAGGGGATGGTTGCCGGTGACGAGGCGCGAGGCGCCGGACCCGGTGCCCCAGCGCTCCACCGCCGCGATGGCGGCCGCCTTCACCGCGGGGTGCCGGCTGAGGTTCAGGTAGTCGTTGCAGGAGAAGGACAGCAGCCGCCGCCCGTCGCGCACGACGTGGACCCCGTCCTCCTCCCGGTCGCTGACCGCCAGGACGCGCCTCAGCGACTCCCGCTCAAGGCGGGCCAGCTTGTCCTCTGCAAAGGCGTCCAGGGATCGCATGCGGGCCAGGGGTGGTTTCCGGGGGTGCTTTCGCTTGACCGTACCCCGGCATGTAGCGTTACCTCCGCCTTTCCTTCAAACCAATTAGCTCTGCCGTAACCGCAGGGGGGGCTTGCCCGTGTCCGTTGCCGTCCTGGAATCCACGCCCGCGCGGGCCCTGCCGGAGCTGGGCGCCGTCCGCCACGACTGGACGCGCGAAGAGATCGCGGCGCTGTTCGCGCTGCCGTTCCCGGAGCTGCTGTACCGGGCGCAGACGGTGCACCGGATGCGTTTCGACCCCACCAAGGTCCAGGTCTCCACGCTGCTGTCGATCAAGACCGGCGGCTGCCCGGAGGACTGCGCCTACTGCCCCCAGGCGGCGCGCTACCAGACGGGGGTGAAGGCCGAGAAGCTGATGCCGGTGGCGGAGGTGCTGGACGCGGCGAGGAGGGCCCGGGAGGCGGGGGCCACCCGCTTCTGCATGGGCGCGGC
>DASPKT010000115.1:0-3539 GCA_035627915.1 Azospirillaceae bacterium | reverse complement strand
CCCTGGCGCCGGGGGAGCGGCTGGCCCTTTTCGGCGCCAACGGCTGCGGCAAGACCACGCTGCTGCGCCTCCTGGCCGCCGCCCACGCCGACCCGGCGGCGCACCCCTCCGTGCGCTTCAACCCGCAGGCGCGCCTGGGATACTACGATCAGGCGCTGTCGCGCTTCGCCCCGGGCGTCACCCTGTTCGACGCCGTGCACAAGAGCACCGACCTGGGCGACCAGGCGGCGCGGCGCGAGCTGATCGGCGCCGGCTTCCCCTTCGAGCGGCACCACGACCCGGTGTCGATCCTGTCGGGCGGCGAGCGGGCGCGGCTGATGTTCCTGCTGATCCGGCTGGAGCGCCCCACCCTGCTGGTGCTGGACGAGCCGACCAACCACATCGACCTCGACGGCAAGGAGGCGCTGGAGCAGGAGCTGCTGGAGGCCGGCGCCGGGGTGGTGCTGGTCAGCCACGACCGCCGCTTCGTCGAGGCGGTGGCGACGCGCTTCGCCCTGGTGCGCGGCGGCCGGCTGCGCCCGCTGGACGACCCCGAGGAGTATTACGAGGGGCTGCTGCCCCCCGTCGCCGAGCGCGCGCCCCGCCCGTCCCGCTCGCCCGCGGACGCCCTTGCCTCCGAGGCGCCTCCCGCCGACCCGGACGCGCTGCTGGCGGAACTGATGGAGCTGGAGGAGAAGCTGGCCGCCGACCTCGCCCGCAAGCCCGCCCACCAGAAGCCCCAGCTCCAGGCCCAATGGCGCGCCCGCATCCAGGCGCTCTACGCGGCGCTGGAGGGGTGAGGGCGGTGGCCGGCTGCGGCGTGGGCCCGGGCGCATAGGCGGCGCGGTGCGGCTTCGACGTGGCGGGGTGCGCAGCGGCGCGGCGCGTAGCGCTGCGGCCCAGTGCGGTGTGGCCTGATGCGGTGCGGCCTGATGCGGTGTGGTGTGAATCACCCCGCCTCCCCTCTCTCCACCGTCACTCCCGCGGAGGCGGGAGTCCAGGCATTCAGCATGCACGCGACCGGGACAGGGGCGCCCACGGCAACGCATGCGCCCTCGCCCGGCGCCGTAGCACGCTGAATGCCTGGATGCCCGCCGCCGCGGGCATGACGGGAAAGGGAAGGCCGTAGAGCACTCCGCCCCCCTGTGACAATCCTGCGCTACCCGGTTGATCGGTTGCCCGGCCGCGGGGCGGGTCGGCACTCTGGCGCGCCCTTGCCCGGAGACGCCCCATGCAGCCCTCGGAGACGCCGCTGAAGGATGCCGCCGCCCTGCTGAAGCGGGAGGACGCCAAGGCGGCGGAGGCCGCCGCGGAGCCGTCCGCCGCCGACCCCGGGCTGACGGCGCTGCTGTCGGCGATGAACCGTGAGCTGGCGCTGGCCCGCCAGCGCACCGAGGAGCTGCACGCCCGGCTGGCGGAGGCGGAGCGGCAGCGGGCCGATCTGGCGGCCCGGCTGGCGGAGGCGGAGCGGCGGCGCGACGGGCTGCAGTTCAAGCTGGACTACCTGGAGGAGAAGCTGGACCAGGCCAAGCGCGAGCTGTCCCGGCGCCGGCCCTGGCTGTCCCGCCTGACCTCGCGCGGCTGAGGCACCTGACCGGGTGCGGCTGGACCGTGCGGCGGAGCGATCCGGCGCGCGGACTGTTCGCCGTCACAGCGCGGGCGTCCCGGGCGGGGCATGATCCCGGCCCCGCCCCGCGATCCGGGAACAGGCACCCATGACCGGCATCCAAGACATCCCCTTCTCCGTCCTCGACCTCTGCCCCATCGTGGAGGGCGGGACCGTCGCCGACAGCCTGCGCAACACCGGCGAGCTGGCCCGCCACGCCGACGCGCTGGGCTACACCCGCTACTGGCTGGCGGAGCACCACAACATCCCCGGGGTCGCCAGCTCGGCCACCGCGGTGCTGATCGGCCACGTCGCCGGCCTCACCCGCAGCATCCGCGTCGGCTCCGGCGGGGTGATGTTGCCGAACCATGCGCCGCTGGTCGTGGCGGAACAGTTCGGCACCCTGGCGACCCTCTACCCGGGCCGCATCGACCTCGGCCTGGGCCGCGCCCCCGGCACCGACCCGGAGACGGCGCACGCGCTGCGCCGCGACCTCGGCACCACGGGCGAGGAGTTCCCCCAGCTGCTGGCGGAGCTGCGCGCCTTCCTGGGCCCGGCCCAACCGGGCCAGCGCGTCCAGGCCATCCCCGGCCAGGGCACCGGCGTGCCGGTCTGGCTGCTGGGCTCCGCCGGGTTCAGCGCGCGGCTGGCGGGGCGGCTGGGCCTGCCCTTCTCCTTCGCGCGCCAGTTCTCCCCCGCCAACACCCTGCCGGCGCTGGAAATCTACCGCCGCAGCTTCGAGCCGTCCGAGGTGCTGGAGAAGCCCTACGCCATGGTCGGCATCAACGTGGTCGCCGCCGACTCGGACGCGGAGGCGCGCCGGCTCTTCACCTCGCACCAGCAGGCCTTCCTGAACCTGGTGCGCGGCCGGCCCGGGCGCCTGCGCCCGCCGGTGGACGACATGGGCCCCCTGTGGGACGAGCGGGAGCGGATAGCGGTGGAAAGCCAGCTCCGCGGCTCCGTCGTCGGCGGCCCGCAGGCCGTGAGGGAGCAGCTGGAGGCGCTGCTGGAGGAGACGCAGGCCGACGAGATCATGGTGAACTCCATGATCTTCGACCATGCGGCGCGCCTGCGCTCCTACACCATCGTGGCGGAGCTGCGCGGCCGCGGCTAGGACCGACCCCGCTGATCCTGCGCGCGGCGGCGGCAGGGGCGGAACCCGATTCCCGCAGGGCCGTTGCAGGGGCACGCCCCAGTTGAGACGGAGTGCCGGCCCATGCGCGCGCCCCCGACGCTTCCCCTCTTCCTTGCCGCCGCCCTGCTGACCGCCTGCGGGGACCAGGCGACGCTGCCGGTGTCGGCCGGCACCGGCCCGAACCCGCAGCTGCCGCCGCCGAAGGAGACGGCGCTGCCGACGGTGAACATCGCCAAGGCGGTCGGCTGGCCGGAGGGGGCGGCGCCGGTGGCGGCCGACGAGCTGGCGGTGACCGCCTTCGCGACCGGGCTCGACCATCCGCGCTGGATGACGGTGCTGCCCAACGGCGACGTGCTGGTGGCGGAGACCAACGCCCCGCCCAAGGAGGGCGGCGGCATCCGCGGCTGGATCATGGGGCTGGTGATGGAGCGGGCCGGCGCCCGCACCCCCAGCGCCGACCGCATCACCCTGCTGCGCGACGCCGACGGCGACGGGCGGGCGGAGTTCCGCTCCGTCCTGCTGCAGGGGCTGAACTCCCCCTTCGGCATGGCGCTGGTGGGCGAGACGCTCTATGTCGCCAACACCGACGGCATCGTGCGCGTCCCCTACCGCGAGGGCGACGTGCGCATCGAGGCGCCGGGCACGCCGGTCACCGACCTGCCGGCCGGCCCGCGCAACCACCACTGGACCAAGAACGTCGCCGCCGGCCCCGACGGCAGCCGCCTCTACGCCACCGTCGGCTCCAACAGCAACGTGGCCGAGCACGGCATGGCGGAGGAGGAGGGGCGCGCCGCCATCTGGGAGGTGGACCCGGCGACG
>DASPKT010000114.1:0-20536 GCA_035627915.1 Azospirillaceae bacterium | reverse complement strand
CCGCTCGACCTGCTGGAAGCGGTTCTGGACGCCGGCAAGAAGGGCATCGCTATCCAGCGCTACAAGGGTCTGGGCGAGATGAACCCGGAACAGCTGTGGGAGACCACCCTGGACCCCAAGAACCGCTCGCTCCTCCAGGCCCGGGTCAGCCACGCCGACGAGGCCGAGGAGGTCTTCTCCACCCTCATGGGCGATCTGGTCGAACCGCGCCGCGACTTCATTCAGGAGAACGCGCTGAAGGTGGCGAACCTGGACGTGTGAGGGATTTCACGCGCCGTCCTCGACCCTGAAGAAAAGGCGCCGGGCTCATCCCCGGCGCCTTTCCGCTTTTCAGCCCTGCCCGATCTCCCGCCCCTCCGCGTCCACCACCCCTGCCTCCTCCAGCCGGCGGCGCAGGGGTTCCAGTTCCGTGGCGTAGGCGCGCCAGGCTTCCACGGCCTCGCGGTGGATGGGGCGGCGGACCTGGGTGGCGCTGGCGGTCAGGACGGCGCCGGTGTCCTCGTGCGGGGACAGGCAGGCCTCCTCGAAGGGCAGGCCGCAGGCGTCCAGCAGGGCGCGGATGCGGGGCTCCGGGTCGGCGGTGAGGTCCTCGTAGCGGATTTCGACCAGGCCGTCGCCCAGGCACTCCTTCCAGTGCGCCATCAGGGATCGGTAGCCCAGATAGTGCCCGGCCAGGTCCTCCAGCGCGTAGGAATAGTCGTAGGCGCGGCCGAACAGCAGCTTGAAGGCGCCGAACAGCGTGTCCATGGGCGAGCGCCGGACATGCACGATGGCGGCGCCGGGGAAGGCCAGGCGCAGGGCGCCGGCCAGGTAGTGGTTCTGCGGCAGCTTGTCGGTGGCGTGCGCGGCCCCCCGCGCCAGGTAGGCGGTCTCCTCCAGGTAGCGGCGGCCGAGGTCGGCGAAGTCCAGGCCGGCGGCGGCCGTCGCCGTGGCGGCGTCCAGCAGGCGCTGGCCGGGCGTGCCGGCGGCGCGCTTCACCAGCAGGGGGAAGGTCTGCAGCTCTCCCATGGCGCGGACCCGGGAATGGCGCGCCAGGACGCGCTCCACCAGCGTGGTGCCGGAGCGCGGCAGTCCCAGCACGAAGATCGGCCGCGTCCCCCCGGCGCGTTCCGGCACACCCCCTGCGGCGGCGAAGTGCTCGCGGGGGAAGGACGCCTTCAGCGCGGCGACCAGGGCGCGCTCGCCTTCCAGGGTCCAGTCGCCCTTGCGGCGGGCCAGGGCGGCGCCGTCGGACAGGTGCCGCCACGCCTCGCCCCGGCGGCCGAGGTCGTCCAGCTCCTTGAACAGGGCGTAGCGCAGCCGCACCGCGTCGATGCCGTCCGGCGGGGTGCGCGCCAGCAGCACCTCCAGCCGCTCCACATGGTTTCGGGCGGGCGTCCACTTGCGCAGGCGCGCCAGGGCCTGATGCGCGGTGGCGAGGGAGGGGGAGAGGCTGAGCGCCCGTTCGTACGCGCTCTCCGCCTCGTCCAGCCTTCCCATGAAGCGCAGGCCGCCCGCCAGGTTGAACCAGAAGTCCGCGCGGTCGGGGCGCGCGGCGGTGGCGGCCTCGAAATGGGCGATGGCGCGGTCGGGCAGGTTGATGTGGCTCCAGGCGCAGCCCAGCGTGTCCCGCACCAGCGGGTCTGCGGGCGACAGCGCCTCGGCGGCCTCCGCGGCTGCCGCCGCCTCCCGCCAGCGTCCCAGGGCGACCAGGGCGCGGGCGCGCTGGGCGTGCACCCAGGGCCGGTCGGGCGCCAGGGCGGCGGCGCGGGCCAGCGCCCCCTCCGCCTCTCCCAGCCGCCCGTCCTCGATGGCTGCCGCGCCCAGCAGCATCCAGGCATCCGCCCGGCCGGGAGCGAGGGAGACCGCCCGGCGGGCGTCCGCGACCGCCTCGGCGGTGCGGCGGGCGCGCAGCAGTTGCTGGGCCCGGGACAGCAGCGCGCCGGCGGGATCGGGTCCCGCCGGCGCACCGCTCGCAGGCCGTTCCGGATCAGAAGGACTTGCCAATCTCGATCCCGAAGCTGCGGGGACGCGGGATCAGGTAGAACCGGCCCTGCTCCCCGTAGGAGGTGGCCCCGCGCTGGCCCAGATACTCGTACTCGTCGAACAGGTTCTTCACGTACAGCTTGGCCAACCAGCCGTCGTCGCGGTCGAGCGAGACCGAGACGTTGGTGATGATGTTGCCGTCGAACTTGGCATAGTCGCCGTCCGACCGGATGCCCGAGGTCGTGATGCTTGAGCTGTAGGACACGTCGCCGTGCCAGGTCAGGCGGCCCCAGGTCCCGGCCGGCTGCTCCAGGTCGGCGGCCACGTTCAGCGCGTGGCGCGGCGAGCCGGGCAGGCGGGTGCCCTTCTCGAACACGTCGTCGCCGTTGACGTAGTCCTCGGCGATCTCAGCGTCGACATAGGCGTAGCCGCCGGTCAGCGTCAGGTTCTCCGTCGCGGCGAACTGCGCCTGCAACTCCAGGCCCTTGGAGCGCGCCTTGCCGGCGTTCTTGGTGATGGGCAGGTCGCCGTTGACGGTGCGGCCGAACACCTGGATGTCGCTCCAGTCGATGTAGAACAGCGCCGCGTTGACCTGCACCCGGCGGTCCATCCACTCCGACCGCATGCCCAGCTCGTAGTTGTCGACGCTGTCGGCGCCGAAGCTGCGCTCCTCCGGCAGGATCTCGAACACCCCGCCCGGCACCTTGTTGGCGCCGCCGCGGCGGAAGCCCTGGCTGAAGGTGGCGTAGGTCATCACGTCGTCGGTGAAGTCGTACGACGTGTTCAGCTTGAAGATCGTGTCCTTGATCGTGCTCTTGCCGCCCTCGCAGTCGAAGTCGATGGCGGGGAAGGGCGAGTCCTGGATCAGCGGCAGGGCGGTGCAGCCCTGCACGTCCTGCTTCAGGCGGAACCAGCGGGCGCCGCCGGTGACCTGCCAGGCGTCGGTGACGTTGTAGGTCAGCTCGCCGAACAGGGCCGATTCCTTGTTCGACTCCGTGTCGTCGGAGAAGTATTCCAGCTCGTCGGGCCGGTCGATGCCGGCGAAGGCGGGGAAGCCCGGCACGAACTCCTTGGAGATGTCGCGGGCGTCCTCGTCGGTGTAGTAGGCGCCGGCGACGTACTGGATCGGGCCGTCATGCTTGGAGACGACGCGCAGCTCCTGCACGAAGGCCTCGAAGTCGGTCTCCTCGCGGGTGAAGGCGCTGAACTCCGGGTAGTCCTCGTAGCCGTACTCGAAGCCCAGCAGCAGGTCGGTCTGGTCGCGCTGGCCGGCCGACTGCTGCTTCACGTAGGAGGAGGAGGAGACGAGGTCGACCACGTCCAGGTCGATCTTGGCCTCCAGCGCCCACAGCCGGTCGCGCGCCTTCAGCGGCTCCTCGTAGCGCAGGCCCAGGGAGTAGTCGTCGCCCGTGAAGTCCGGGTTGACCGCGGTGCGGCCGCCGGCATCCAGCTTGTCGAAAAAGAAGCTGCCGGTCAGCTCCACCCGCTCGTGCGGGACGAAGGTGACGGAGCCGCGCGTGGTCAGGCGCTTCTCGTGGTCGACGTCCTTCTGCGGGCCGGTGAGGATCAGCGGGTAGTCCACGAAGCCGTTGTCGTCGAGGTAGTTGACCGCCAGGCGGGCGGCCAGCTTGTTCTCGATGATCGGCACGTTGACCACGCCGAACGCCTCGTAGGACAGCCCGTCGCTCTCCTCCAGCTGGAACAGCCGCACCTTGGCCGAGCCGCGGGTGTCGTCCAGGTCGGGGTTGTTCACGATGTAGCGGATGGCGCCGCCCAGCGAGCCCGAGCCGTACAGCGTGCCCTGCGGCCCGCGCAGCAGCTCCACCCGGTTGATGTCGATCAGCTTGGGCTGGGTCAGGACGGGGGTGTCGTTGATGTAGCTGGCGACCGTGCCGTTGTTGGCGAACTCGGGCGAGCTCAGCGCGTCGACCGACAGGCCGCGGATGATGGTGGCGTTGATGTTGCGGGGGCCGGCGTCGATCAGGGTCAGGCCGGGCGTGGCGCGGGCGATGTCGGAGATGTCCTCCATGCCCATGCGGGCCACGTCGGCGCCGCCGACCACCGAGATGTTGTAGGGCACGTCCTGGATGTTCTCGGCGCGGCGGGTCGCCGTCACGATGATCTCTTCCAGGGCGAAGGTATCGGCCTCCTGGGCGGACGCCGCGCCGGCGAGCCCGAGGAGCGCCGCCGTCGAACAGAGCGCGAAGCGGAACGACGCGCGCTTGCGGCGCGCGCTCAAACCATGAACCATAACCTGACTCCCCCTATTGGACTCCCGATTGACGCCGTCAGGGCGCCGCATTGGCGGTGGCCGGTCGGACATTTTCTGTCTCTTGGGCCTTCCGCCGCCTCGAAAAAGTATAGCCGCGGACCTAATTCGCGCAACGACATTAGTCAAACCAAAATTAGCCCGGGCCCGCCCGTTTCTGTCTTAAGGGACAGGCGGGGCGACAGATTTTGCTGTGCGCTGTTCAGCCGGTCCATGGTCTTCATTTCACCGTCCCGCGCGAGTTCCATGGCCCTTTCGGCCGGGTGGGCAAAAACTCCTTTCCGTTCCGGAGCTTGCGGCATTTCACACAAGTATCGTGTGCTTTGCGCCGGCCGTCATGTCAGTTCCGTGAATTTTTCCGTTGCCAAACCGGGGGAGCGATCCCACGTTTGCCCGGTCGCCCTCCGGGGCGGCCGCGGCAGTTTGAGGGGCAGCTTGCGCCGCGTCACCAAATGCTAAAGCGCCGCGCCGGCCCCGCCGCGGCATTTCCTTGGTGCAGGGCCGTGCCCCCGTCCGACGACCATACCCAGACCCCAGCGTTTCCGGAGACGACGGCGCCTCCCGGCCGGCCGCCCATGGTGCGGCTGGAGGGGGTCGCCAAGACCTTTCCCGGCAAGTCCGGCGCGGCGGCGCTGGCCGGCGTCGACCTCGCGGTGGCGGAGGGTAGCATCCTCGCCATCGTCGGCCGCAGCGGCGCCGGAAAGAGCACGCTCCTGCGCGCGGTCAACCTGCTGGAGCGGCCCGACGCCGGGCGCGTGCTGGTCGGCGGCACCGACCTGACCGCCCTGCCGGAACCGGAGCTGCGCCGCGCGCGGCGCGGCATCGGCATGATCTTCCAGCACTTCAACCTGCTGGCCAACCGCACCGCGGCCGGCAACGTCGCCCTGTCATTGGAGCTGGCCGGCTGGGACCGGGCCCGCATCGCCCCGCGCGTGGCGGAGCTGCTGGAACTGGTCGGGCTGGAGGGCAAGGCGGAGCGCTACCCGGCGGAGCTGTCGGGCGGCCAGAAGCAGCGCGTCGGCATCGCCCGGGCGCTGGCGGCGGAGCCCAAAGTGCTGCTGTGCGACGAGGCCACCTCCGCGCTCGACCCGGAGACGACGGCGCAGATCCTCGACCTGATCGGGCGGATCAACCGGCGGCTCGGGCTGACCGTGCTGCTGGTCACGCACGAGATGGCCGTGGTCCGCCAGGTCGCCGACCGGGTGGTGGTGCTGGAGGCCGGCCGCATCGTCGAGGAGGGGGAAGTGGAGGCCGTGTTCGCCCGCCCCCGCCACCCCACCACCCGCAGCTTCCTGGCGCGCGAGCTGGGGGCGGAGCTGCCGGCCGACGCCGCGGCGCGCCTGCGCCCCGACCCCCAGCCGGGCGGCGCCACCGTGGTGCGCGCCATCGCCCTGGGCGAGGCGGCGGTGCGGCCGGTGCTGTTCCAGGCGGCGGCCCGCGCCGGGGCGGAGATCGCCCTGCTGGCCGGCCGCATCGAGCCGCTGCGCGGCCGTCCCTTCGCCGCCTACGTGGCGGAACTGTCCGGCCCGGCGCCGGCGCAGGAGGCGGCGCTGGCCGCCCTGCGCGCCGCCGGCATCGAGATCGAGGTCCTTGGCTATGACGCAACAGCTCTTCGCGCTGCTGGCTGACGCCACGGCGCAGACCCTGCTGATGGTGCTGGTGGCGGGCGCGCTCGCCAGCCTGGCCGGCATCCCGCTCGGCCTGTTCCTGGCGCTGACCGGGCCCGGCGACCTGATGCCCCGGCCGGGCGTGCAGCGCGCGGTCGGGCTGGTGGTGAACGCCGCCCGCTCCACCCCCTTCATCATCCTGGTCGTCGCCATCGTGCCGCTGACCCGGCTCATCACCGGCACCTCCATCGGCACGGCGGCGGCCACGGTGCCGCTGACGCTGGCCGCCATCCCCTTCGTCGGGCGGGTGGTGGAGGCGGCGGTGCGCGAGGTCGACCGCGGGCTGGTGGAGGCGGCGCAGGCGATGGGCGCCTCGCCCCGCCAGATCGTCGCCAAGGTGCTGGTGCCCGAGGCGCGCGCCGGCATCGTCCGCGGCCTCACTTTGACCGCGGTCAGCCTGGTCGGCTATTCCGCCATGGTCGGCGCCGTCGGCGGCGGCGGGCTGGGCGACCTCGGCATCCGCTACGGCTACCAGCGCTTCATGCCGGAGATGATGGTCGCCGTGGTCCTGGTCCTGATCGTCGTGGTGCAGGCGCTGCAGTCCGGGGGCGAGGCGCTGGCCGCCCGGCTCGACCGGCGCACGCCGCGCCGCTGATCCCTTCCGTCGTTCCGAAACACCGGAGTTCCCATGCGCACCCTGCTCGCGGCCGCCGCGGCGGCCCTCACCCTCCTCGCCGGCACCGCCCTGGCGGAGACCGTCCGCGTCGGCGTCTCCGCCGGCCCGCACGCCCAGATCATGGAGCGCGTGCGCGACCTCGCGAAGGCGAAGGGGCTGGATGTCGAGGTGCTGGAGTTCACCGACTACGTCGTGCCCAACGCGGCGCTCGACAGCGGCGACCTGGAGGCCAACTCCTTCCAGCACCAGCCCTACCTCGACAACCAGGTGGCCGACCGCGGCTACAAGCTGGTGTCGGTCGGGCGCACGGTGACCTTCCCCATGGGCATCTTCTCCACCAAGGTGAAGAGCCTGGCGGAGCTGCCCGACGGCGCCAAGGTCGCCATCCCCAACGATCCCACCAACGGCGGCCGGGCGCTGCTGGTGCTGGCCAAGGCCGGCCTGCTTACGCTTCGGGAGGATGCGGGGCTGAAGGCGACGCCGCTCGACATCACCGGCAACCCCCGCAAGCTGCGCATCGTGGAGCTGGACGCGGCGCAGTTGCCGCGCTCCCTGGACGACGTGCACGCCGCCGCGGTCAACGGCAACTACGCGCTGGAGGCGGGGCTCGACCCGGTGAAGGACGCCATCGCCACCGAGGCGCCGGACGGCCCCTACGCCAACGTCATCGCCGTGCGCGCCGCCGACAAGGACAAGCCCTGGGTGAAGCGCCTGCTGGAGGCCTACCAGGCCCCCGAGGTCCGCGCCTTCATCGAGACCGAGTTCAAGGGCGCCGTCGTCCCGGCCTGGTGAGGGGGCGCCCAGGGCAGCGGCGTCGCGTCCGCCGCCCACCCCTCTGCCGGCAGGCCCGCCGCGTTCGGCCCGCCGCGTTCGGTGAGAGGGCGCCCACCCCCACACCGCCGACTGTCATGCCCGCGGAGGCGGGCATCCAGGTGATGAGCGTGCTATGGCGCCGGGCGGGAGGCGCCGGCGTCGCCCCGGGCACCCTTCCCCCGGACGGGCGCGCGGACTGAATGCCTGGATGCCCGCCTCCGCTGGCATCACGGGGAAGGGAAGACCCGCGGCACGGCCCATGGCAGGCCGCAGGCCACCCCCTCACGCCGCGACGCGCCCTCCGGCGAGCCGGTCCAGCTCCACCAGGGTGGCGTCGCGCCAGTGGCGGGTGCGCTTCAGCTCGGCGCGGGCCAGGGAGAGGACGGCGCAGGCCAGCCCCTCCTCCGCCGGGGACAGGGGGGCGGCGTCGTGCAGCCGCTCCAGCACCGTGCGCACCACCCCCTGGTCCAGCAGCGTGATCCAGCTCCCTGTGTCCTCCCCCAGCCGGGCGGCCAGGGCGGCGAAGCGCGCCGCCTCGGCCAAGCGGTTGGCGGCCGGGCGCGGGGTCCCCTGCGCGAAGGACTGGCGGAACGCCTCGCGCAGCATCTCCGTCACGCGCTCGCGGAAGTCGGTGAAGCGGGTGCCCCAATGCAGGCCGCGGCGCAGCACGTCGCGCCAGCGCATGCAGAAGCCCAGCATCCACTCCAGCGGCTCCGCCTCGGCCGCGGTGCGGCGGGGGCCGCAGGCGGCGGCGACCCGGTCCAGCAGGAACGGGTACAGCTCTGTCTCGAAGCGGCGGATCATGTCGCCCAGCCGGTCGCGGGCCGCCGCGCCGAAGCGCTCGTGCTCCAGCACGCCGTACTCCTCCAGCACCGCCAGCAGCCGGTCCAGCCGGTCGAGGTCGCCGTCCAGGGCGGCGCGCGCCTCGGCCGGCAGCAGGGCCGGGCCACGGAACGGCCGGTCGGCGCGGGCGAGGGCGGAGGCGCCGTCGCCCAGCAGGCCGCAGACGACGCCCAGGTGGCGGACCAGCGTGGCGACCAGCGCCTCCTGCCCCTCCCGGTCCGCCCCCGGCAGGAAGGCCGCGGCGGCGGCGTAGGCGCGGTGGCGGTTGGCGAGCGTGATCGGCACCAGCAGCGCCAGCCGCGCCGCCGCCCCCTCGTCCGCCACGCGGGCGAGCCCGTCGGCCAGCCGCAGCGGCGCCTGGGCGCGGCCGTAGGAACCGGCGACGGTGCGCGCCACCCGCTCCATGGCCCCGGCGGCCTCCTGGTGGTTCTCCAGCAGCGCCAGCAGCAGCGCGATGTCGTCGCGGGTCAACGGGCGGGGCTCCACCCCCAGCCGGGTCCGCGCCGCCTCCTTGGCGCGCCAGGCGGTCAGCCGGTCGAGCAGCGAGCGCAGCGCCGCGGGCGAGGCCAGGGCCGCCGCCAGCGCCCGCGCCGTCTCCCGCCGCATGCGGTCCTGCAGGGCCAGCGCCTCGTCCGTCGCCAGCACGCGGGACACCAGCCGGTCGGCGCACAGCGCCTGCAGCCGCAGCACCTCGGCGCTGCCGCTGAGCGCCCCGTCGCGGTCCGCCACCACCGACCAGAGCGCGCCCACGTCCAGCGGGGTCAGCAGCCCGGCGCCGCCCGGCCCGGCGGCGCCGAGCAGCCGCGTCTCCCGCGTCAGGAACGCCTCGAACAGGCCGGTGAAGAGACGGCGGATGGCGGCGGGGCGGGAGCCGTTCAGCTTCGCCACCAGGGCGTGGGCCACCGCCCGCGTCCCGTCGCCGCGCGCCTCCGCCGGGGCGATGACGCCGTAGAGGCGCTCCGCCAGCGCGTCGGGCAGGCGGCGCACCAGCTCGTCGATCTGCGCCGCGCGGTCGTACTCGGTCATCCAGCCACTCCACACCGGTGTCATCGATTGCTCCGGTGCCTTCCCCGCGCCGGCAGGAAGGATGCTCGCACGCGCGCGTCTCCGGCGTTCGGGCCGGCCTGTAAGCGGAATGTAAAGAAGTGTCGGCCACCCTTCGCGCCGCCCTCTTCCGTGGTATCGTGGCCCCATGATCCAAGCCCCCGACAAGCCCAGGCCCCGCGTCCTCGTGGTCGAGGACGACGCGCCCGTGGGGGAGCTGCTGCGGGTCTGCCTGGAGGCGGAGGGGATGGAGGTCGTCTCCGCCGCCACCCTCGCGGACGCTCGCGAGGCGGCCTCCCGCCAGCCGTTCGAGGTCTTCCTGGTCGACCTGGTGCTGGAGGACGGCAGCGGGCTCGACCTGGTGCGCACGGTGCGCGAGCGCACCCGGGCCGGGATCATGATCGTGTCCGGCCGCAGCGCCCCGGTGGACCGCATCGTCGGGCTGGAGGTCGGGGCCGACGACTACGTCACCAAGCCGTTCGAGCCGCGCGAGGTCAGCGTCCGCGTCCGCCGCCTGTGCGAGCGGGTGATGGCCGCGCGCACCGCCCCCGCCGCCCCTGCCCCCGCCGCCCCCGCCACTGCCACGGCCGAACCGGCGGGGCCGCCGCGCTACGGCTTCCGCGGCTGGCTGTTCGACCCGCCAGGCCAGACGGTGGCGCGGCCGGACGGCACGCTGGTGGAGCTGACCGCGGCGGAGAGCCGGCTGCTGGAGGTGTTCGTGCTGCGCCCCAACCGCACCCTGTCGCGCGACCAGCTGCTGGACGCCATCCACGGCCGCGGCTGGAACCCGTCCGACCGCAGCATCGACGTGCTGGTGGGCAAGCTGCGCGCCAAGCTGTCCGCCGGCGCCGCGGAGGACCCGATCCGCACCGTGCGCGGCGCCGGCTACCTGTTCGCGCCGGTGCCCGAGCGGGTCTAGGCCGCTTTACAATTCTTCACGCGCGGCCGGCAACGCCATCGGCGGGCACCGATTAACCTGTCCACCGGATGAGGGCGGCCGGCGGGGCCCGTCCCGGGACAGGGGGCGGACGGTGGGCGCGGACGGACGGCAGGAGGAGAGGGCGCGGCTCATCCCCACCTGGATCGGGCGGCTGATGGCCGGGATCGCGGCGCGCCAAACGGCGGACGCCGGTGCCGGCGCTTGGCGCGCGCCGGAGGCGCCCCTGCGGGCGGAGGACTATCCGGGCCTGCTGGACGCCCGCTGCGACGGGCCCGCCCCTCAGGACTTCCTGACCAGCTCGCCGTAGCGGCGGACGGCGCGGGCCGCCGGGGAGAAGTACTGGCGGCGCACCAGCACGACCAGGATGCCGGCGGTCAGCACGGCGTAGGCCAGCGGATGGACGAACCAACCCAGCGTGGCGAAGGCGAAGTAGTAGGCCCGCAGCCCGCCGTTGAAGCTCAGCACCGCCAGCGACAGCACCGAGGCGGCCTCCGCCGCCGCCGCCTCGCCCTCCGGCGACTTTCCGGAGGGGGCGGCGCCGACCAGCGCGCAGGCGTAGTTGTACTGGCGCAGCGCCCAGGTGAACTTGAAGAAGGCGAAGACGAAGATCACCAGCAGGAGCAGCAGCTTCAGCTCGAACACGGCGGCCGTCGTGCGCACCGTGAAGCCCAGGCCGGAGATGACCCGGTGCGCCTCCTCCGCCGCCGCCAGCGCGCCCAGCAGGCCGGCCAGCAGCAGCGCCGTGGTGGAGGCGAAGAAGGACACGCTGGAGATCAGGTGCCCCAGCAGCATGCTGTCCATCACCCGGTTGTCGCGCGCCACCATGTTGCGCATCCAGGCGCCGCGGATGCCGCTCATGTGCCGGTTCAGCGGCGGCGGCACCACCCGCAGGTGGTCGAGGACCACGGTGAAGCCGCTCCAGGCCAGGAAGAACCAGGCGAGCGCCAGCAGGTCCGGGGTGGTGAGGTCGAAGGGCATGGGGCTCCGGGCCGGGGCGGCGGGGACGGCGGGATGGAGTATCCAGCCTGTCGCGCCGCCCCGCCGCGGTCAACCTGTCGCGTTCCCGGCTCAGCCCGCCGCCGGGCGCCAGGCCGGCGCGCCGGCATGCGGCGGCGGCACCGCCACGACGGCCGGCACCAGGATCGGCGCCGGCTGGCGGTTCAGCCCCTGGGCGACGGCGATGTCCAGCACCCAGTCCAGGTAGGTCTCGATCAGCCCGCCCACGTGGAAGGCCGGGCAGCCCGTGTAGAGCCGGTCGTGGCCGGTGCTGAAGGGCCGGATCGCCTCGGCGTCCAGCAGCAGCCGCGCGTCCGCCCCGCGCCCCTCCAGCCGGAAGGCGCAGTGCTCGCGGCTGGTCGGGCTGGTCGCCGTGTTGCCGTGCGGGTGCAGGTGCGAGCCGTCCAGGTAGGTCACGATCATGCCCAGGCTGCCCGACGCCAGCGTGGCGATCTCCTTGCGGCTGCGCCACAGCACGCGCCGCCACTCCTCCGCCGGCAGGTCCAGGCCCAGGTAGGTCGCCGCCTCCACCAGGCTGAAGCAGACGTGCAGCGCCGTGTTGCTGCCGGTGATGGAGATGCTCAGCAGGTCGTGGTCGGCGCGGCGGTAGAGGGGGGAACCGGCGAAGAAGGATTTCGCGGCGCGCGCCACCCGGGCGAAGGGGCAGGCGGGGACGCGGCCCTGCGGCAGGGCGGCGGCCCATTCCTCCAGCACCGCGTTCAGCGTGACGCAGCTGGCCTCGCGCAGCCAGTTCAGCCGGCCCGGGCCGCTCAGCCAGGAGGGTGGGGCGGCGAAGGGGCCGGTGCGGGACGCGCGGGCGCCGGCCATGCGGCGCTCCAGCAGGGGCTTCAGGTCGCGGAACAGGTAGGACAGCACCAGGTTGCCGGTGACCCGGTCCACGTTCTCCGCCGTGATCCCGTCCTTCATCCCGGCCACCCGCGCGGCGACCTCCGCCGGCCCGTGCTCGGCCATGGCGTCCAGCAGCGCCGGTGTGTGCAGGCGCTCCAGCCCGGCCTCGGCATGGGCCGTCCGGTAGCGCCGGGCGAAGGAACTGGCCGCGTCGGCCACTTCGGTGCGGAGGAAGGAGATGAGGCTGCCGCCGTCCATGGGACTCCCCGGTGTGACGAGTTTACAGGGATGCCCAGGCAAGCGCCGGGCCAGCCGCCAAGTCATTGCGGGGATTGGATTAACCATGGTCGGGAGGAGGTGCCGGCGCGGCCGCCCGGCAAGGCTTGCCGGGCAGATTCCGGCCGGCCGCGGAACCCCGGGCCCGTCGGGGAGCGTTCTTACGGGTGAGAGGCGGTCCTCCGGCCTCATCCGGTAGGGGGCTGCCGGTCCGTATCGCCGGGCCTCGCGGGCCCGCACGGGAGGTACCGATGTTCTATCCCTTCGCCCTGCTGCCGGCCGTGGCCGTCCCGGCCCTGATGATGACCGCCCCGCTGATCTGGGGGCCGGCCTACTGGCTCATGCCGGCGGTGCCGCCGCAGGCACCGGCCCGGAAGGGCTGACCGGCCCGGAGGCGATCTCCGCCAGCAGCGCCTCCAGCGCCGCGGACCAGGCCGCCAGGTCGAAGTTCTGGGGGTCGTCGTGGGCCTCCGGGATGCCGGCGTCCAGCACGGCGTGGAAGGCCGGCACCGGCCAGGCGCCGCCGCGAACCGCCGCCGCCACGTAGGCCAGCGCCAGCCGGCGCAGCTGGGCCGGCGTGAAGCCCGGCTCCGGCGCCAGGGCGAAGTTGCCCTCCGGCCCGTCCGGCGCGCTGCGCCGCGGCTGGATCAGCTCCACGTGCAGGAAGCGCCCGCGCGCCCGCACGCCCATCCGCCCTTCCGCCTTGGTGGCCCGCCACGGCACCGAGAAGCCGTGCTGGGCGATGGAGCGGCCGAGCCGGTCGATGAACAGGTGCGCCACCTTGGGCGCCGTCCGGTAGTAGCCGAGCTGCCGGTCGTTCCACGCCTCCCCGTCGATGGCCGGGCCGAAGGGCCGGGCCTTGCGGTTGGGGGCGGCGGTGTCGTGGATGACGAAGTAGCGCGCCGGCAGCCCGTCGGCCGTCCGCGACAGGGCCCCCGCCGGGTCGCCGCCGATATCCGCGGGGTCGATGCCCTGGCGCGCCAGGTAGGCGGAAAGCCGCGCCGCGTCCACCGCCACCCTTCCCTCCGCCAGCAGCCCGGCCAGGAAGGGCGGCAGGGGCCGCACCTCCCCCACCCGGCCCCAGCGCCCCACCGGCCGCAGCAGGCAGGCCGCCTGCTCGGCAGGGGTGCCCGCGAAGGCCATGGCCGCCGCGTCGAAGGGGCAGGGCTCCGCGGCCGCCGCCGAGGCCGGCACCGCAACCGCCAGGACGGCCAGCAGCCGCCTCACGTGCCGGGACGCAAGGTCAGGGTCCAGGCCGGCTGCCCCGGCAGGAACGGCGCCGGCCGGCCCGCCACCCAGGCCTCGTGCCCGCGCATGTAGTAGCCGGACAGCGGGTGCCCGCTCTGGCCCGTCGGCATGTGGAAGATGCCCTCGGCCTCGCGGCCCGGCGCCACCACCAGCCGCTCCGACGCGCCGAAGCCGGGGCCGGCCACGCGCGGCTGGTAGGCGTCGCCGGCGATCGGCTCGTCCGGCGGGTTCAGCAGGCCGGCCAGCTGCGGCACCGCCTCGGTCAGGGGGTGGCGGATGCCGGCGCGGTTGCGGTTGCCCCAGCTGTAGGCGGAAAGCCCGCCCGCCTTGGCGACGTCCTCCTCCACCTCGGCCAGGACGGCGGCGGTGAAGGCGTCCCAGTCGGCGTGGCCGGGCGGCACCAGGTGCGCCGGGCGCTCGGCCGCCAGGCGGCGGGCCGGCTGCTCCGCCTGCTCCGAGACCAGCCGGCGGGCGCCGCGGCTGCCGGCACCCGCGGCCTCCGCCACGGCGGCGGCGTGGGCGCGGTAGACGCCGTTGATGAAGGCGGCGCGGTAGGCGCGGACAAGCCGGTAGCCGACGCTGTCCACTGTGGCGCGCCCGCCCCAGTTCTCCACCGGCCGCACCATGGCGGAGAGGTCGGGGTCGGAGGCGGCCCGGGCCTTCAGCTCGGCCAGCAGCCGCTCCTGCCAGAAGTCCAGCAGGGTCGCCCGGTCGTCCAGCTGGATCGCCAGCAGGTCGGCCTCGGCGAAGGTCTGGCGCGCCTGCAGCCCGTCGCGGATCTGGCGCGCGCGCGATCCCAGCGCGTAGCCGCCGAAGCCCAGCTTCGCCAGCGCCGCCTCGCCCATCATGCGGGAGTTGGCGGTCCAGATGCGGGCGCCGTCGGGGTTCAGGACCAGCGGGTACTCCTCCGGCGCCAGGAACCCGTCCCAGCCGCGCGCCCCGTCCGCCCAGGAGGCGGGCGTCAGCCCGTCATGGCCGAAGCGCTTCGGGATGCGCCCGATGATGGTCCAGGCCAGCGCCCCGTCGGCGTCCACCACGGTGAAGTTCTGGTTGGGGATGCCGGAGCGGTGGGCGATGCCGACCGCCTCCGCCACGGTACCGGCGCGCTCCAGCGCCAGCATGGTGGAGACGGTGTCGGGCCTGATCTCGTGCGCGACCCAGCGGTAGGCGAGCTTGCGGCCCTGCGCGTCGGTGGCGACCACGGGGCCCCAGACCGACTCCTCCACGACCAGCGTCTCGCACGCCTCCCCGCCGGAGCAGAGCTGTTCCTCAACCCGTTCCAGGGCCTTCGCGCCCTCCGGCGTCAGGTAGCGGCCGGCGTCGCCCTCCGCCGGTTCCAGCACGACCACGTCGCCGGTGTCGATGTAGCTGTTGGTGTAGCCCCAGGCGACCCGGCCGTTGCTGCCGGCCACGACCGTGGGGGCGCCCGGCAGGGTGACGCCGGTGACGTCCACCTCCGCGTCGCCGTCGGCGCCCTTCAGCACCAGCCGCACCCGGTACCAGGTGTTGGGCACGCGGATGCCCAGGTGCATGTCGTTCGCCAGCATGCCGGCGCCGGACCCGGTCAGGGCCCCGCCGACCGCCCAGCTGTTGGAACCGACGGCCAGCGCCGGCTCCTCCTGCCCGGGCGCCCACGCGGCGGCCTTGCGCGGGGCGGGCACGGCGCCGGGGCCGGGCAGCGCCGGTTCCGGCAGGCGGGTGCCGTCCAGCGGCGTATCCCAGTCGGTGCCCAGCGGGTAGAGGAAGGCGGCCATCTCCGGTCCCAGCGCGTCGATGGCGAGCTGCCGGCGCCGCTCGTCCCAGCCCTCGGACTCCTGCAGGTCGAAATACATGGCGACCAGGGTCAGCAGCGAGTCCTCCGCTCGCCACGGCTCCGGGCTGCGGCGCAGCGCCAGGTACTCGAACGGGGCGGCGCCCAAATCGTCCAGCCCGGCGTTGATGCCGTCGGCATAGGCCTTCAGCAGCCGCTTGTCCTCCTCCGGCGCCGCCGCGGCCAGCCGCCCGGCGCGGGCGCGGAAGCGGTGCAGGCGGGCGGGGCGGTCGAGCGCCAGCGCCGCCGGCCCGACCAGCGCCCCCAGCTCGCCCGCGGCGCGGCGGCGCAGCAGGTCCATCTGGAAGAAGCGCTCCTGCCCGTGCAGGTAGCCCAGCGCGAAGACCAGGGCGGTGCGGTCGGTGGAGGTCAGCGTCGGCACCCCGTCGGCGTCGCGCACGACCGTGACCTCCGCCCCCAGCCCGGCCACGTCCAGCGTGCCCTCCAGCCGCGGCAGGCTGGCCCGCATGTGCAGGTAGAGCGCGCCCGCGGCGACCACCAGGAGGAGCAGCAGCACCCCCAGGATCCCCCCGGCCCACCGCAGCAGCCGGGCGCCGGCGGAGCGGCGCGGTGCGAACCTCTGGCGTGGCATGGTGCCCCCGATCTTATTGTTTTCGGGGCGCATTCTTGGGCGAAACCGGGGCGGGGCGCAACCCGTGTCGGGGGGGCGGAGGTGGGCTTGTGCGGCGGGTGCCGGGCTGGGCCGGGTGCGGCAGGGTGCGGCTGTGAGGCGGTGCGGGCTTCGACAGGCTCAGCCTGAGGGAGGGTTGATGCCAGGCCCCGTGTAGGGCAGGAACAGCAATCTCCTCCTGGCGCAGCAACACGCCCCTCAGCCTGAGCCTGTCGAAGGCCGCATGCCGCCCCCACTGCCCTCCACCGGGCGCAGCGCCCCGCCCCTCAGATCGGCTCGCCCCGGATCAGGCGGGGCAGCTCGCCCACGACGCCCATGGCGTGGCGCATGAACAGGCGCTTCAGGGGGCGCAGGGGCGGCAGGCCGTTGATCGCGGCCAGCCCCATCCCGCGGGCGAGGCGCAGCGGCGCCAGGTCGTTGGAGAACAGCCGGTTCAGCGCGTCGGTGACGGCGACCAGGGTCACGTTGTCGACCCGGCGCCAGCGCTGGTAGCGCTCCAGCACGTCGGCGGCGCCGACGTCCAGGCCCAGGCGCCAGGCGTCCACCACGGCCTCCGCCAGCGCCGCCACGTCGCGGATGCCCATGTTCAGCCCCTGGCCGGCGATGGGGTGGATGGCGTGGCTGGCCTCGCTGACCAGGGCCAGGCGGGGGTCGACGTAGCGGTCGGCGTGCATGACCGACAGCGGATAGCTGAAGCGGCGCCCGACCGGGCGCACCCGGCCCAGCCAGTCGCCGACGCGGGCCTGCAGCTCGGCGGTGAAGCGGGTCTCGTCCAGCTTCATGTAGAAGGGCGTCAGCTCCGCCCGCTCGGTCCAGACGATGGAGGTGCGGTTGCCCGTCATCGGCAGCATGGCGAAGGGCCCGGCCGGCAGGAACAGCTCCACCGCCACGCCGTGGTGCGGCTCCTCGTGCTCGATGGTGACGGCGATGGCGTGCTGGTTATAGCTGGTGCCGCGCACCTCGATCCCGGCGGTGCGGCGGCACAGGCTGTTGCGCCCGTCCGCCCCCACCACCAGCCGCCCGCGCACGGTGCGCCCGTCCTCCAGCAGGACCAGGGCGTGGGTGTCGGTCCGCTCGATCGAGGCCACCGCGGCCGGGGCCAGGTGGGTGAGGGACGGCAGCTCCGCCAGCCGCCGGAACTGCGCCTGGCGGATGGCGCGGTTCTCCACGATGTAGCCGAACGGGTCGTCGCCGACGTCGCGGTGGTCGTAGTGCAGGAACAGCGGCCGGTTCTGGTCGGTGACCCGGATGTCCAGGATCGGCCCGGCCTCGTCCGCCGTGTAGCGCCAGATGCCGGCCCCGTCGAGCACCCGCATGGAGCCGTGGGCGATGGCGGTTGTGCGGCCGTCGAACGCCTCCTCCAGCTGGCGGGAGGGGGCGTCGCGGTCGACGCAGACGGTCGGCACGCCGGCGGTGCCCAGCGCGCAGGCCAGCGTCAGCCCGGCGAGCCCGCCGCCGACGATGACGACCTCGGTGTCCAGGGTGCCGGCGACTTCGGCCGCCGGGGCGGTCAGGGGTGCTTCGTGGGGCGTGTCCATGGGCCGGAGCATCGCGGCTGGCGCACCTCTTGTCCAGGGCGCGTGCGGTCGCAGCCTGCCCACGCTTTGGGCAGCGCCTGCCCAGGCGCAGGGCCGTCCGGCCGGGCATCGGCCCTTCGCGCCCGCGGAATCCGCCTTCCGCGGCGCGGCACGCTTCTTGAAGACCGTGGGCCCCGAGCCACCCGCCGGCGCGGCGGGGGCGGCAACGGACGAAAGGGGAGCCCGATGAAACTCGTCATGGCCGTGATCAAGCCCTTCAAGCTGGACGAGGTGCGGGAGGCGCTGACCGGGCTCGGCATCCAGGGCCTGACCGTCACCGAGGTGAAGGGGTTCGGCCGGCAGAAGGGCCAGACGGAGATCTACCGCGGGGCCGAGTACGCCGTCAGCTTCCTGCCCAAGGTGAAGGTGGAGGTCGCCGTGCCGGACGCGCAGGCGGAAGGCGTGGTGGAGGCGATCCAGCGGGCCGCCAACACGGGGCGCATCGGCGACGGCAAGATCTTCGTGCTGGAGCTGGCGCAGGCGGTTCGCATCCGCACGGGCGAGGTCAACGCCGACGCGCTGTGAGGCCGGCGGCGCCGGAACCGTCCACAGAAAATCCCGAGTCGGGTCAAGGCGTTAGCGAAGTTTTCACCAACTTTCTCAGCATTCATCCACAAGGCACGGATTCATCGTGGCTTTTGCCCGGGGCGCGGCGGCGCCCCGGCCTTGTGCGGGCAGGCCCCCGGCGCTAAACTCGGCTTCGTTTCGTGCGAAAATGGATGCTGCCGCCGATGGTGCCCGAGGCCGCGATCCCGCCTGCGGTGACGAACGACCGCCTGGGCGCCCTGTCCGACTATCCCTTCACCCGCCTGGCCTCCCTGCTGGCCGGGATCACGCCGCGCGCCAACGTGGCGCCGCTGGCGCTGTCGGTGGGGGAGCCGCAGCACGCCCCGCCGGCCCTGCTGACGGAGACGCTGGCGGCGGCCCCGGCGGCCGACTGGGCGAAGTACCCGCCTGTCGCGGGCACCGTGGAGCTGCGCGAGGCGGTGGCCGGCTTCCTCGCCCGCCGATACGGGCTGCCCGACGGGTTCGTCGACCGCGACCACGGCATCCTGCCGGCGTCGGGCACGCGCGAGGCGCTGTTCCAGGCCGCCCTGCTGGCCGTCCCGCGGGAGAAGGCGGGCCGCCAGCCGGCCGTGCTGATCCCCAACCCGTTCTACGCCGTGTACGAGGGGGCGGCGGCGCTGGCGGGGGCGGAGCCGGTGTTCCTGCCGGCGGCGAAGGAAACCGGCTTCCTGCCCGACCTGGACGCGCTGCCGGAGGAGCTGCTGGCGCGCACCGCGCTGTTCTACCTCTGCACGCCCGCCAACCCGCAGGGGGCGGTCGCCGACCTCGCCTACCTCAAGAAGGCGCTGTCGCTGGCGCGGCGGCACGGCTTCGTGCTGGCGGTGGACGAGTGCTATTCGGAGCTGTGGGACAGGGCCCCGCCGCCGGGCGCCATGCAGGCGGCCCTGGCGCTGGGCGGGACCGCCAACCTGCTGGTCTTCCAGTCGCTGTCCAAGCGGTCCAGCGCCGCCGGGCTGCGCTCCGGCTTCGTCGCCGGCGACCCCGCGCTGATGCGCTCCTTCGCCCGGCTGCGCAGCTACGCCCTGGCCGGCATGCCCCTGCCGGCGCAGGCGGCGGCCGCGGCGCTGTGGCGCGACGACGCGCATGTGGAGGAGAACCGCCGCCTCTACCGCGCCAAGATCGACGCCGCGGAGGCGGCGCTGGGCGGGCGCTTCGGCTTCTACCGCCCGGCCGGCGGCTTCTTCCTGTGGCTGGACGTCGGCGACGGGGAGGAGGCGGCGCGGGTGCTGTGGCGCGAGGCGGCGATCCGCGTGCTGCCCGGCGCCTACCTGACGCGGCCCGACCCCGACGGGACCAACCGGGGTGCCCGCTACATCCGCGTGGCCCTGGTGCACGACACGGAGACCGTGGCGCGCGCCTGCCAGCGGATGGCGGAGTTGCTGGCCCCGCTCGCCGCCGCCCGTCCGGAATGACTTTCTTAAGCGCCGACCTGCTACCCCCGCCTGCGCACCGCCTTCCCTGCTATCCTTGCCGCCGCGACACGAACGCCGAGTGACCGAGCCATGACCACCCGTCTCGCCGCAAAACGCCCCGACGCCGGCCGTCCCGAGGGCGGCCGCCCCGGCCCGCGCGGCGCCGCCCCGCCCGCCGGCGGCCGGTCCGCGGGCAAGCCGCGCGGCGGCCGCAACAGCCTGCTGCCCGAGGGCTCGTCCGAGTTCCTGGCGAAGCGCGCCAAGGAGATGGGCGGGCTGGCCGTGGTCGGCGCCGCGGCGGCGCTGGGCGCCTGCCTGTTCAGCTACGATCCGGGCGATCCCTCCTGGAACACCGCGGTGCCGGACGGGGTGGCGCCGGTCACCAACCTGCTGGGCACGCCGGGCGCCTACGTCGCCGACGTGCTGGTGCAGACGCTGGGGCTGTCGGCCTGGCTGATGGCGGTCGTCGTCGCCGGCTGGGGTCTGCGGGTGATGCGGCACGCGGCGCCCCGGCGCTGGACCTGGCGCATCCTGGCGGCGCTCGCCGCCGTCACCGTGACCCCATGACGCTCGCCGGCCTGTCGGCGCCGGCGGGCGGTGCGGCCGGCGGCGGGGTCGGGCGCATCCTGCTGGTGGAGCTGGACCGGCTGCTGCACGGCACGATCGGCTGGAGCAGCCCGCTGCTGCTGGGCATCCTGGCGATGATCCCGGCCTTCCTGCTGCTGATGTCGGCGCTGGGCGTGCCGGTGCGCTCGCTGAAGCCGGCCCTGTCGGGCTCGCTCTCCGGCTCCCTGCCGGGCCTGGGCGGCATCGGCGGTGCCGTCTCCGGCCTGTTCGGCGCCGTCGCCGGGCTGGCCGGGCGCGGTGCGCGCGGGGCGGCCGGGCTGAAGGCGGCGGTCGCCGCCCGGCCGGAGGCCCCGGCCCGTGCCGCCGGCGGCCTGTCCCGCCGCGCCCCCAGCCTGGGCGGGGAGGAAGCGGCGGCGCGGCCCGAGCGGGCGGAGCCCAGCCTCTCC
>DASPKT010000113.1:0-24766 GCA_035627915.1 Azospirillaceae bacterium | reverse complement strand
GGCATCGCGCGACAGCGTGAGGCGCAGGCGCAGCGAGCGGCCGTCCGGGTCCTGCTCCGGCTTGTCCAGGGACAGGCGGTTGCCCTCCCCGGTGCGGCCGTCCCGCAACCCCTTCAGCAGCGTGTCGAGGGCGGTCAGCGTCCGCACGGCCTCGTCCCCGGCGCCACCCTCCTTCAGCTTCGCGGCCAGCCCCTCCAGGTCCAGCGCCCCGCCCGAGGGGCCGGGGCCAAGCAGGCCGGCGCCGCGGGCGGCCACCTCCTCCACCCGGAGCGCTTCGGTCTGCACCAGCGTCTCGCTGCGCTCGATGGAGAGGTCGCCGCTGCCGAGGTCGAGGGTCAGGTCGAAGGACTGGCTGAGGGTGACGGACGCCGCCCGCTCCTCCGTCCGGGAATAGGCGCCGCGGCCGGCGACGGTGCCCTCCGCCGTGTAGCGCTCGGTGACGGACTGCGAGGCGACGCGGTCCAGCGACAGGCTGATGACGCCGGCGGCACCGGAGAAGGCGCCCTCGGTCAGGGCCGCCGCCTTCTCCTCCGCCCCCGCCTCGCTGAAGCCGACCTCGCGCAGCAGGGCCGACAGGTCGCGGCGGAAGCCGTCGGCGGTGGACTTGCGCACCGTCTCGTCCGCGTCCTCCGCGGGCAGGCTGCGGGCCGTCCGCATCAGGTCGCCTACCGTCGCGGCAAGGCGCTTGCCGGCGTCGCCGAAGGGCGTCAGGCCGGCTTGGCCCGCAGGTGCGCCGGCCCCGCCCGCACGGTCCGCCGCGAGCCCGGCCGGCGGGGTCCCGACCGGCATTGCCGGCGGGGTGAATACCGGCCTGAGGCCGGCCGAGAGGACCGAGGTCATGGCGGTTGTCCCGCGCCGTGGAGATGCTCCCGCCACGGTCGCACCTCCGGACAGTCGAATCAATTGAATAAAATTTTATGCAAATCCATCTGACAGGGGCTGCCGAAGGGGCGGCTTGCCCGCCGCCCGCCGCATCCCCCATCCTGCCCAGCCATGGGAGGACGAGGACGATGAGCAACGCCGCGCGCGGGACCAACCTGTTCGAGACGGACCTGAACCTGCAGAACCTGCTGGAGCGGCGGGACCCCGACCTGTTGGAGCGGCACGAGGCCCGGCTGGCGGAGTTCGGCGCCTGGGCCGGCGGGCCGCTGGAGGCGCAGGCGGAGCACACCGACCGCTTCGCCAACCCGAAGCTGGAGGCCTACGGCCCCTCGGGCGAACGGACGGGCCGGGTGGTGTTCAACCCCGACTACCTCGCCTGCCATGCCGAGGCCTACCGCCGCGGCGCCGTCGGCCTGCCCTATACGGAGGAGGGCGCCGGCAGCCACGCGGCCTGCTTCGCCATGGGCTACATGCTGTCCCAGGCCGACATCTCCATCCACTGCCCGGTCACCATGACGGGTGCCGTCGCCTATGTGCTGGACCGGCTGGCACCGGCTGTGATCAAGGATCGTTTCCTTCCCGAGATGATCCGGATGGACGGCCGCGCCCTGTCCGGCGGCACCTGGGCGACGGAGCTGCACGGCGGCTCCGACGTCGGCGCCACCACCTCCCGGGCGGAGGCGCGCAACGACGGCTTCCGCCTGCACGGGGTCAAGTGGTTCACCAGCAACGCCGGCTCCGGCCTCGCCCTCGCGACGGCGCGCCCGGCCGATGCGCAGGGGGACGGGGCCGAGGCCGGCGGCAAGGGCCTGGGCTGCTACCTGGTGCCGAGCCACCTGGAGGACGGCACCCCCAACCACTACCGCCCCCGCCGGCTGAAGGAGAAGGCCGGCACCCGCGGCCTCGCCACCGCCGAGCTGGACCTGCTGGGCTGCGTCGCCCACGAGGTGGCGCCGCCGCCGGACGGGCTGCGCACCATGATGGCGGCGCTGGAGTACAGCCGCATCCACAACGCCGTCGGCTCCGCCGGGCTGCACCGCCGCGCCTTCGTGGAGTCGCTGGGCTGGGCGACCGAGCGGCACGCCTTCGGCCAGCCGATCCGCCGCTACCCCATGGTGCGCGACCAGCTGCTGGACATGCAGATGGAGCTGGAGGCGTCCGCCGCGCTGGCGTTCGAGAGCGTCTTCGCCTTCGACGCCGCCCTGGCGGACCACGGGGGCGGCGGGGAGGACTGGCTGCGCGTCGCCACGGCGCTGGCCAAGTACCGCACGGCGGAGCAGGCGGTGCGGGCCTGCCGCACCGCGGTCGAGATCGTCGGCGGCAACGGCTACACCGAGGAGTTCCCGACCGCGCGGCTCTACCGCGACTGCCTGGTCGTGGCGGTGTGGGAAGGACCGGCCAACATCCAGGCGCTGGAGCTGCTGCGGCTGGTCGCGGGCAAGCGGCCGGGCGACCAGAGCTTCCTCGCCCGCGTCGGCGCGGTGCTGGCCGACCTGCCGCCCGGCCTGGGCGACACGGCGGAGATCCTGGAGGGCGCGCTGGAGGAATGCCGCCGCGCCCTCGCCTATGTCCGCCGCAACCCGCAGGAGGGGCCGCGCCACGGCCGCCGCCTGCTGGACCTGCTGTCCGACACGCTGGCCGCGGCCCTGCTGTGCGAGGAGGCGACCGCCGACCTGAAGCTGGGCGACCGGCGCAAGCTGCTCGTGGCGCAGCGTTTCGTGCGCAAGGTTCTGGGCCGCTTCGACCCGATCGGAACGGAGGTCGACCCGGCCTTCGCGGAGTTCGACGCGGTCATCGGCTACGAGGGGGTGTGAGGGCCATGCGGCGCGCGATCCGTGCTGGCCTGGCCGTCCTGGCGCTGGGCCTGCCGCTGCTGCTGGCCGCCTGGGGCGGCCTGCTTTGCGCCGGGGCCGCGAAGACGCCGCCCTATGTAGGGACCGGCGTGCCCGAGCTGTTCTGGGCGGTCCCGGAACCGGGGGAGTCCCGCGAGGCGTTCCGGCAGCGCTGGGGCGACGGCATGGAGCGGCTGCGCAGCGACAAGTGGGAGAAGCAGGATATGGGACGCGGCCTGCTTTTTCTGGGCGGCGTGCTCCTGGCCGGGGTCCTGCGCTTCCGGCTCTGGCGGCCGGGGTCCTGGGCGGAGGCGCGCACGCCCGGCAGCCGGCGCGGCTTCCTGTTCCTGCTCGCCGCCGCCTGGTTGGCGCTGGTGCCGGCGCTCTGGTTCCGGGTGCTGGAGGACATGGAGCGCGGCTACTACCACCACCAGTCCGACAGCATCGGCGCCGTCCTGATCCCCGACACGGCCCTGCTGCTGCTGGCCCTTCCCCTGCTGCTCGCGGCCGCGGGCCTGGCGCTGCGGCACGCGCGGCTGCCGGCGGGGCTGTGGGCCCGGGACGCGGCGCGGCCGGTCCGCGGCGCCGCCCTGGCGCTCGCCTGCGGCGGGACGGCCGCCCTCCTGGCCGCGGCGGCGGTGGACGACGCCCGCCACGGCGGCTTCCTCGCCGTGCCGTCGCTGCTGGCCGGCGCCTACCTGCTGCTGAGCCTGCGCGCCGCCCTCGCGGCGCCCCCGCTCAGTGCAGCCGCAGCTCCATCGCCACGAAGCGTGCCTCGGCCGGCCTGACCAGTTCCTGGCTGGCGACCCGGACGGAGTGGAGCCTGCCCTCCAGGGTGGCGCTCCAGAACGTCAGGAACCGGTGCAGGACCGGGAAGCGCGGGGCGATGTCCAGGTCCTGCCAGACATAGGTCTGCAGGAGGCCGGGATGGTCCGGCATGTGATAGAGGATCTCCGCCGTGGTGAGGCGGTAGTCCTGAAGCTGACGCGCAAGATCTGCCATGCCACTGCTCCGTTGCCGTTGACCCGCTGGCGATCCCTCGGCCGGGTTAGCTCTTCCCGGCATTCTCCTTTCGTATTGGTGCCAGCATGACTCCCAAGGAACAGTTTGTGAAGTGGATTGTTCCTTTGTTTTCAAGGCGTTAGCAGCAGATAAGGGCGAGTGCTGCCACGCTATTGCGCGTTACCGCTGCGACTTCGCAACGGAATTGCGCGTGCTCCATCTTGATTCCCCGAAAGGCATGGATTATGTCGCTGGCACTCACCGCGGGTGAGTGCTAACACCCAGGCTCATCCGAACCCTTTTGCCTATTCGAGGGAGAGAACCATGAAGTTCCGTCCGCTGCACGACCGAGTGGTGGTGCGCCGCGTCGAGAGCGAGCAGAAGACCGCCGGCGGCATCATCATCCCGGACACCGCCAAGGAGAAGCCCCAGGAGGGCGAGATCATCGCCGTCGGCCCGGGCGCCCGCGACGATCAGGGCAAGGTGCATCCGCTGGACGTGAAGGTGGGCGACCGCGTGCTGTTCGGCAAGTGGTCCGGCACCGAGATCAAGATCGACGGTACCGAGTACCTGGTCATGAAGGAGTCGGACATCATGGGCGTGCTGGAGGGCGGTTCCTCCGCCGCCAAGGCCGCCTGAGCGACCCCGACCCATCTCCCAACCTATTGATTTCTTGAAGGGACGATCAACATGGCTGCCAAGGAAGTGAAGTTCGGCGTCGATGCGCGCGCCAAGATGCTGCGCGGCGTCGACATCCTGGCCGACGCGGTGAAGGTCACGCTGGGCCCGAAGGGCCGCAACGTCGTCATCGAGAAGAGCTTCGGCGCTCCCCGGATCACCAAGGACGGCGTCACCGTCGCCAAGGAGATCGAGCTGGCCGACAAGTTCGAGAACATGGGCGCCCAGATGGTGCGCGAGGTCGCGTCCAAGACCGCCGACCTCGCCGGTGACGGCACCACCACCGCGACCGTGCTGGCCCAGGCCATCGTCCGCGAGGGCGCCAAGGCCGTGGCCGCCGGCCTGAACCCGATGGACGTGAAGCGCGGCGTGGACCTCGCCGTCGCCGCCGTCGTCGAGGACATCAAGTCGCGCTCCAAGAAGATCTCGACCAACGCCGAGATCGCCCAGGTCGGCACCATCTCCGCCAACGGCGAGACCGACATCGGCGAGAAGATCGCCCACGCCATGGAGCGCGTCGGCAACGAGGGCGTCATCACCGTCGAGGAGGCCAAGAGCCTCGAGACCGAGATCGACATCGTCGAGGGCATGCAGTTCGACCGCGGCTACCTGTCGCCGTACTTCGTGACCAACGCGGAGAAGATGACGGTCGAGCTGGAGAGCCCGTACATCCTCCTGCACGAGAAGAAGCTGGGCGGCCTGCAGTCGCTGCTGCCGGTCCTCGAGGCCGTCGTGCAGTCCGGCCGTCCGCTGCTGATCGTCGCCGAGGACGTCGAGGGCGAGGCCCTGGCGACCCTGGTCGTCAACAAGCTGCGCGGCGGCCTGAAGGTCGCGGCGGTGAAGGCCCCGGGCTTCGGCGACCGCCGCAAGGCGATGCTGGAGGACATGGCCATCCTCACCGGCGGCCAGGTCATCTCCGAAGACCTGGGCATCAAGCTGGAGAACGTGACCGTCGACATGCTGGGCACCGCCAAGCGCGTCTCGATCACGAAGGACAACACCACCATCGTGGACGGCGCCGGCGCCAAGGACGACATCCAGGCCCGCATCGTGCAGATCAAGGCGCAGATCGAGGAGACCACCTCGGACTACGACCGCGAGAAGCTGCAGGAGCGCCTGGCGAAGCTGGCGGGCGGCGTGGCCGTCATCCGCGTCGGCGGCGCCACCGAGGTCGAGGTGAAGGAGCGCAAGGATCGCGTTGACGACGCGATGCACGCGACCCGCGCCGCGGTCGAGGAGGGCGTGGTCGCCGGCGGCGGCGTGGCCCTGCTGTACGCCACCCGCGCCCTGGATGGCCTGAAGTTCACCAACGACGACCAGCGCGTCGGCATCGACATCATCCGCAAGGCCCTGCAGGCCCCGGTGCGTCAGATCGCCTTCAACGCCGGCGTCGACGGCTCCATCGTGGTCGGCAAGCTGCTGGACCAGAAGGACACCGGCTTCGGCTACAACGCCCAGACCGGCGAGTTCGGCGACATGTTCAAGTTCGGCGTCATCGACCCGACGAAGGTCGTGCGCACCGCGCTGCAGGACGCCGCCTCGGTGGCCGGCCTGCTGATCACGACCGAGGCGATGGTCGGCGAGAAGGCTGAGAAGAAGGCCCCGGCCGGAGCCCCCGGCGGCATGGGCGGCATGGGCGACATGGACTTCTAAGAAGTCCCGTTACCCCTTCGCTTCCGAAGGAGGGCCGGTCCCGCGAGGGGCCGGCCCTTTTTCATTTGGGCGGGAGGCGTCCGTCAGGCGGCGTGCGGCCGGATGGCGTCCAGGCGCGCCGCGAGGTCCGCGCGCGCCTTCTCCAGGTCGTGGCGGGCCTGGAGGTTGAGCCAGGACTGCGCGTCCGTGCCGAAGTAGCGGGCCAGGCGGAGCGCCGTGTCGGCCGAGATGGCGCGGGTGCCGTTCAGGATGCCGGTGATGCGGTTCGCCGGCACGCCGATGTCCTTGGCGAGGCGGTAGGGGCTGATCCCCAGCGGCTCCAGCCACTCGCTGCGCAGCAGATCGCCCGGCGCCGGCACGGATGCCGGCGCCTCCTCGACGACGTCCGCGAAGTCGATCCGGCCTGCCTCCAGCTCCTCACGGCCGATGCCCATGGCGGCCCTCCTCAATGGTAGTCGCAGAACTCAACGTCGTAAGCATGTCCGCCGGCCCAGCGGAAGCAGATGCGCCACTGGTCGTTCACCCGGATGCTGTGCTGCCCGGCGCGGTCGCCGCCCAACGCCTCCAGCCGGTTGCCCGGCGGCGACTCCAGGAAGGACAGCTCCGCGGCGGCATCGATCAGCAGCAGCTTCGCGGTCGCCCGACGCGCCACGTCGGCCGGGGTGCCCTTGGTGACCAGGCCCTTGAACAAGGCGGCGGTGCGCTTGTCGGCGAAGGATCTGATCATCCGGGAATGATGGGTGGTCCGGTTATTTACGTCAAGCGTACATATCCGGACCGCCCACACGCGCTGGCGCGCTTCCTGCCCGCCCCTGCTATCCTGCCGGCAACGACAAGCCAGGGGAGGACCGGGCCATGCAGGGCTATTTCGACGGATTCGCGCGCCGGCGCGTCGCCGCGTCGGGGGCGGAGATCAGCCTGGTCACCGGCGGCGAGGGGCCGCCGCTGCTGCTGCTGCACGGGTTCCCCGAGACGCACCTGATGTGGCACCGGGTGGCGCCGGCGCTGGCGGAGCGCTTCACCGTGGTGGCGCCGGACCTGCGCGGCTACGGCGACAGCGGGAAGCCCCAGAATGCCGGCGGACAGGGCGGCGGCGACCACGCAGCCTATTCCAAGCGCGCCATGGCGCAGGACATGGTGGAGGTGATGGAGGCGCTGGGCCACCGCCGCTTCCGCCTGGCGGCGCACGACCGCGGCGCCCGCGTCGCCCACCGGCTGGCCCTGGACCATCCGGACCGGGTGGAGAAGCTCTGCCTGATGGACATCGTGCCGAGCTCGGTCGTCTACGGCACCGTCACGAAGCAGGTGGCGGCCGCCTACTGGCACTGGTTCTTCCTGATCCAGCCGCAGCCCCTGCCGGAGCACTATATCGGCCTGGACCCGGAGTTCCTGGTGCGCGCCGCCCTGCGCGGCCTGTCGCCGGGGGCGGAACCGGTGCCGGACGCGGTGCTGGCCGACTACTGCCGCTGCTTCCGCGACCCCGCCACCATCCACGCCGTGTGCGAGGACTACCGGGCCGGCGCCACCATCGACCTCGCGCACGAGGCGGAGGACGAGGCGGCCGGCCGTCGCATCGCCTGCCCGACCCTGTTCCTCTGGGGCTCCCGCGGGCTGGTCGGGCGGGCCTACGACCCGCTGGCGGTCTGGGGCCGCATCTGCACCGACCTGCGCGGGGAGGCGCTGGACTGCGGCCATTTCCTGCCGGAGGAGCGGCCGGCGGAGGTGCTGCGGGCCCTGGAGGGCTTCCTCTAGCGCCCGCCCGCGGTGGGATAGCTGCGCGCGGCCCCCCGGTGGGGGCCGGCATGGCGCGGGGCCTGCCCGGCCCGGCCGCGGTAGCGCCGGCGCAGGCCCCGCCACGCCCACTCCGCCCGGACCAGCCCGCGCCCGATGGGCCGGCGCAGGAAGGGCAGGTCGATGGCGAGCAGGATGAGGCCGACCGGCACCATCCAGAAGCCCAGCACCGGCAGGAAGCCCAGGAAGCCGCAGCCGATCAGGAGCAGGGCGACCGGCACCCGCACCCAGACGGCGGCGGGGCAGCGCAGCCGGCCGAGCCACGCGCCGCTGCGCCCCGGCATGCGCCGCTGCAGCCGCTCGAACTGCCGCTCGAACCGCCGCCGGTCCCGCTCCTTACCGGCTTCCCGGTCAGCTCCGCCCATGGTCTCGTCCCCGCCACTCCGTCCGACGCCAACCGCCGGCCGCCCTCCCCGTTGCGGCCGGCAAAGAAAAAGGCCGCCCGGGGGTGAGCCCGGGCGGCCTCCGTCGGTGCCGGTGAAGGCCCCGTCCCGCTTACTCGTCGCGCTGGCCCAGCAGCGACAGCAGCATCTGGAACAGGTTGATGAAGTTCAGGTAGAGCGACAGCGCGCCCATCACGGCGAGCTTGTTGTTGCTCTCCTCACCCCAGCCCTCGGCGTACTGCTGCTTGATGTTCTGGGTGTCGTAGGCGGTCAGGCCGGTGAAGACCAGGACGCCGATGACCGAGATCGCGAACTGCAGCGCGCTCGAGCCGATGAAGATGTTCACCAGGCTGGCGATCACGATGCCGATCAGGCCCATGAACAGGAAGCTGCCGAACTTCGACAGGTCGGCGCGGGTGGTGTAGCCGTACAGCGCCGTGCCGGCGAAGGTGGCCGCCGTGATGAAGAACACGCGGACGATGCTTTCCCCGGTGAAGACCAGGAACACGCTCATCAGCGACAGGCCCATGAGCCCGCTGAAGAGGTAGAACATCGTCTGCAATGTCGACGCCGACATGGTGTGCGGGCGGAAGCCGAAGAAGATGAAGGCCAGCGGCGCGAACATCACCACCCACTTCAGCGGGGTGCCGAAGATCAGGTTGACGAAGGCGGCCGAGCTGGAGCCGAAGAACGCCACCAGGCCGGTGATCACCAGCCCGACGGTCATGTAGTTGAAGACGCGCAGCATGTGCTGCCGCAGCCCCGCGTCGAACTGGGCCTGATCGATCGCGCGGCCGGTGGTCGCGTACCGATTGTAAGGTCCGGTAGCCATGGTTCTCCCCGAAAAGCCAGGTGTGGACTCTAGATGGCTTCCATATTGGTCGGCGCACGGGAGGATTCAACTGGCTTCCATTCCCGCTTGCGCTCGGATCGGGGAATGACGCCGCGGATTGCGGCGTCCCGGCCTGCCGCCCCCTCGGCGCAGGCTCGCCGCCGATGTCCTGCCGCGGACGCATCGGAGGTGGTACCATCCCCGCCGGGGCACCGATTCGGGTGCGGCGGGCAGGACGGGTGCGGCGGATGGCGACGGGACGGCGGCATGGACGGGCGGGACGGGCGCTGCTGGCGCTGGCCTTCGGCCTGCTGGCCGGGCCGGCCCCGGACGCCGCGGCCGCGGGCGGCTGGGACCGGCTGGCGGTGGTCAGCTTCGACGCCAGCACGCTGCGCGACGGGCTGCCCCACGACGCCATCGCCTCGCTGGCGCAGGACAGCACCGGCTTCCTCTGGGTCGGCACCATGGGCGGGCTGGCCCGCTACGACGGATACCGGTTCCGGACCTACCTGAACGACCCCGCCGATCCCGGCTCGCTGGTGGACAACTACGTCCGCGCGCTGGTGCCGGGCGAGAACGGCCGGATGTGGGCCGGCACCAACAACGGCGGCGTCGCCCTCTACGACCCCGCCACCGACCGCTTCACCGCCGTGGCCCCGGGCACCGACGGGCTCAGCCACCCCAAGGTCTACGCGCTGGCCCCGGACGGGGCGGGCGGGGTCTGGGTCGGGACGCACCAGGGCCTGGACCGGCTCGGGCCCGACCTGAAGGTGGCGCAGCGCTTCCGCCCGGCGAACGCGGACGGCGGCGGGCTGGGCGGCGAGACCGTCTTCGCCGTCCTGCGCGACGCCGCCGGCGACGTCTGGGCCGGCACCGACCGCGGCCTCTACCGCCTGCGCGCCGGGGCCGCCCGGTTCGAGCCGGTCGCCGGCGAGGGGGAGGCCGCCGAGGTGGTGACGGGCGGCGTCTGGTCGCTGGCACAGGACCGCAGGGGCAGTGTCTCGGTGGGCTCGGAGCGCGCCGGCGTGGCCCGCATCGACGCCACCGGGCGTGCCGTCCCGGTGCCGGGCCTGACCGGCCGGGGGTCGGACCTGCGCGAGCACGTGGTGCGGGGCTTCGCCGAGGTGCGCCCGGGCGAGCTGTGGATCGCCACCTACGGCGGCGGCGTCGTCGAGCTGGACACCGCCGCCGGCACCTTCCGCCGGCTGCTGCACGACCCGGCCGTGCCCGCCTCGCTGAACGGCAACCTGCTGCGCGCCATCCTGCGCGACCGCTCCGGCCTGGTCTGGGTCGGGACCCAGCGCGGGCTGGAGCGAAACAACCCCTCCAACCAGGGCATCCTGACCGTGTCGCTGGCCGACCGCGGCGACCGCTTCTCCGGCAACGACGTCTGGAGCCTGGCCGCCGACCCGGACGGCCGCGTCTGGCTCGGGCTGGACAGCGGCCGGGTGGACCGGGTGGACCCCGCCATGGGCGAGGTGCGCCGCGCCCCCGCCGACAGCCCGGCCCCACCCGCGCGCGAGGTGCAGCGCCTGCTCTGGCGCCCGGACGGCAGCGTCCTGGCCGGGTCCATCGGCCTGTTCCGGGTCGACCCCGACACGCTGGCGATGACGCCGCTGCGCCTGAAGTCGACCGAGGGGCGCGACATCATCGGCATGTACGATTCCGGCGACGCGATCTGGATCGGCACCTATTTCGGCGTCACCCGCTACGACCCCGCGACGGGATCGGAGACGGCGTTCCGCCACGACCCCGGCGATCCCGCCAGCCTGTCCGACAACCAGGTGCGCGCCGTGCTGCGCGACGCGGAGGGGCGGACCTGGATCGGCACGGCGCTGGGGCTGAACGTGCTGATGCCGGGTGCCGGCTCGGCCAAGGTCACGCATGTCCGCCGCATCCCGGGCGACCCGACCTCGCTGCCGCACGACTACATCAACTCGCTGGCGCGCGACGCGCGCGGGCGCCTCTGGGTCGGCACGGTGGGCGGGCTCAGCATGCTGGAGAGCTGGGTCCCGGGCAGGGCGCCGGTGTTCCGCACCCTGTCCCGCGCCGACGGCTTGCCCAGCGACTACATCGGCGCCATCCTGCCGGTCGGCGACACGCTGTGGGTCAGCACCTCCGACGGGCTGGCGGCGGTGGAGGCGGCGACCGGCAAGGTGCGCCGCTACGGGCGCGGCGACGGCCTCAGGGTCAACAACTACATCAACGCCTCGGCCGCGGTGCTGCCGGACGGGACCCTGCTGTTCGGCGGCTTCGGCGGGCTGACCGTGGTGAGGCCGGAGCTGCTGACCGAGCGGCAGTCCGAGGCCAGGCTGGTGCTGACCCGCATCCGCGCCGGCAGCGCCGCCCCGGCGGCGGTCTCCGGCACCCCGGTGCCGGCCGCGGTGTCCCTGCCCCCGCGCGACCGGCGGCTGGAGGCGGAGTTCGCCCTGCTGGACTTCGTGGCCCCCGACACGGTGCGCTACGCCTACCGGCTGGAAGGGTTCGAGGAGGGCTGGACCGAGACGGACGGCAGCCGGCGCGCCGCCGTCTACACCAACCTGCCCGCCGGGAGCTACACGCTGCGGGTGCGCGGCTGGATCGCCGACGGCGCCCAGCCCAGCGAGCTGGCGTTGCCGGTGCGCGTCCTGCCCGCCTGGCACGAGACGCTGTGGGCGCGGGTGGCGGCGGCGCTGGCGGTGGCCGGCACGGTGCTGGGGCTGGTGCAGGCCCGCACCTCCTGGCTGCGGCGGCGCCAGCGCTTCCTGGAGAACGAGGTGGCGGAGCGCACCCGCGACCTGACCGAGGCGAACGGGCGGCTGGAGCACCTGGCCACCCACGATCCCCTCACCGGGCTGGTGAACCGCCGCCGCTTCATGGAGCTGCTGGCGGCGGAGCGGGAGCGGGCCTTCCGCTACGGCGGCGGCTTCAGCCTCATCATGATCGACCTGGACCATTTCAAGCGCATCAACGACGGGCACGGCCACGCCGCCGGCGACGCCGTCATCCGCGAGGCGGCCGCGCGCCTGTCCTCGGCCCTGCGCTCCACCGACGTCGCCGCCCGCTACGGCGGGGAGGAGCTGGTGGTGCTGCTGCCGATGACCGGCGGGGACGAGGCGATGGTGGCGGCGCAGCGCTTCCACATGCTGATGCGGGGCACCCCGATCCGGCACGAGGAGACGGCCCTGATCGCCACCGCCAGCGTCGGCGTGGCGGAGTGGCCCGGTCCCTGGGAGACGGCGGAGCAGACGCTGGAGCGGGCCGACCGCGCGCTCTACGCCGCCAAGCAGGCCGGCCGCGACCGCGTGGTTCTGGCCGCCGCGGCGCCGGCGCCGGTCACGGCGTGAACGGCTGCCGGGATTTCACCTCCCGCTGGAATTTCCCCTCTCCCAGGGGGAGAGGGTGGCCCGGAGGGCCGGGGAGGGGGTAAGACGCTTCAGGAAGAAGCTCCTTGTCACAGGCGCCCGGTCCTGGACCCCCGTACCCCCTCACCCTGTCCCTCTCCCCCTGGGAGAGGGGACGGCAGTCCGCACCCTCTTCCTTTGTGAAGCGGCCTTGCGACCATGGAACGGCCGCCCCGTGGCCTCACGCGCCCTCGCCCATCGACCCGCGCGACGCGTCGATGATGCGGGCCCGGCCGCGCAGCAGCTGGACCGCGTAGAGGTCGCCGCCGTCCGGGACCCGGATCGTGACCTCGGTCATCCCGCCCATGCCCGGCGTGGCGCAGATCTGGCGGGCGCCGGGGATCATCTCCCTGACTTCCCGCTCCAGGGCCTCGTCCCGACCGCCCTGGTAGACATAGACGACGTCCATCGCTGCCCTCCCCGCCTGTGGGATGCCCTAAGGCCCGGCGGCCGGAGACGGAAAGGGGCCCGCGCCGTCGCCGGGCGGGCCCCCTCGTCGGATCAGCCGCAGGCCGTCCCGGCTCAGATGTCGCCGCTGACGCCGGTGCTGGCGCCGGCCGCGGTTCCCGCCCCGGCCGTCGTCCCGCCGCCGGTGGAGCCGCCGGAAAGGGACGAACCGGACGTGGAGCCGGACGCCGAGGCACCGGTCATGGAGGAACCGGCGCGGGCGCTGGTGGCGCTGTCGCCGGTGCCGGCCTCGCCGGTCTCCATCAGCCGCTTGAAGCGGTTCAGGTCCTCGCGCATCTGCACCTGCGGCTCCTCGCCCAGGATGCGGGCGACGGCGCGGCCGAGCGCGCCCGCCGGCGGCTCGTAGCGGATGACGGCGTGGACCTCGGTGCCGCGGCCGCCGGGGGCCGGGCGGAACTCGACGTGGCCCCAGTTCGGCACGTCGGCGTTCTCCATGGCCCGCCAGGCGATGCGGCGGCCCTCCTGCTCGTCGGTGACCTCGGCCTCCCACTCGACCCGCAGGCCGGCCGGCGCCTTGGCGACCCAGTGCGAGCGGCGGTCGTCGATGATGTCGACGCGCTCGATGTGGTTCATGAAGCGCGGCAGGTTGGCGAAGTTGCGCCAGAACCGGTAGAGGTCTTCCGCCGGCTTGTTGATCGTCACGGTGTGGGTGACGGTGACGGCGCGGCTGTCGTGGTCGGCGCCGAAGCCGGTCCACTGGGCGATGTCGGGCTTGCCGGTGAAGGCCTGCTGCATCACGCCGAGGCCGGCCAGCGCCATGCCGTAGCCGAGCCAGCCGCCGCGGCGGATGCCGACCGCGGCCAGCGCGCCGCCCACCACCAGCGGGGCCAGCTGCAGGGCGGTGCCGGTGCCCGACGCGCCGAAGCCGCGCTCGTGCCCGCTGCGCCCGAAGGCCGCCCCGCGCGAGCTGCCGCCCATGGACCCGCCCATGGAGCCGCCGCCCATCGAGCCGCCCCCCATGGAGCCGCCCCCCATGGAACCGCTGCCGCCCATGCCGCCACGGCCGTAGCCCGATCCGCCATACTGCGATTGGGAGCCGGTGCCGCGGTAGCCGGTACCGTAATTGTCAGACCGATCGGCCATGTCGTTCCTCCGGTGCGTCGCTCTTGTGCGAAAGGATGTCGTCCCGTGCACAACAGGCGGACCGCTTCCGGGTTCCGGGAGAGGGCCCGGCCGGTCACACGCCTTCCGGGCGGCCGCCCCGGTCGAAGCCGTGGGGCCGGAGCCCCGGCCACCGGTGCCAACAGGGCGCCGGGGCGATGGTCGCGGGATGGTTCCGGATCAGCGGCGCAGGCGGCGGGCCAGCCCCTCGGCGTCCTCCGACAGGCCGAAGCGGCGGCACATCTCCACCGCCGGCAGGGCCTTCAGCCCGAGGTCGCGGCGGGTCTGGGGGGCCAGCGTGGTGTTGCGGCTGAAGCGGTCGACCGTCTCCAGCGTCATCTCGCCCAGCCGGAACCGGGCGCGGGCGGCGCGGCTGGCCTTGTCGCCGGTATCGAACAGGCCGAGCAGCACCGGCAGCGCGACGGCGAAGCGCGGCAGCAGCCGGGCCGACCGCTCCTGCCGGTCGGGGGTGCCGTTCAGCAGGTCGTGCAGGTCGTCCAGGAAGCAGTCCACCGCCCGGTCCAGCCCGTCGCCCGGCACCCGCCGCATCACCCCGTCGAACGGCGTGGCGGCCGGCGGCCGGCCCTTGCGGTTGCGGGCGAAGACCGGCAGCCGCCCGATCCGCTCGGTCAGCTTCGCCAGCTGCTGGACCAGCAGGAACAGCTCGAACAGCGTGTCCGACGGCAGGGTGCGCAGCGGCTTCGCCAGGATGTCGGCGATGCCCTGGGCCAGCCGCTCGCACCGGTAGGCCAGCCAGTCCATGACCAGCCCGTCCGCCTTCTCCAGCGTGTCGAAGTAGAAGGGGAAGGCGTCGATCACGTCGGCCGGCGACGGCGTCATCTCGAACAGGTAGATGAGGTAGAGGTCGAACTGCTCGTCCAGCCGCTCGTACACCGTGTACCAGTTGGTGTGCAGGCGCAGCGCGTCGACCTGGGACCGCGCCGCCTGCGCCGCCGCCACCTGCTGGTAGTAGCGCACGTTCGGCATGATCAGCCGGTGCCACTTCAGCACCCGGGCGATGAAGCGCACGGCCGGCGCGTCGTCCTCGTTCAGGCCGGGGACGGCCTTCACCGCCGTGTTGTTCACGAAGAAGGCGGCGAGGTCGCCGACCTGGGTGGACACCTCGTCCTGGCCCGCCGCGTCGTCGTCGAACAGGGCCACCACCAAGCGTCGGCGCAACTGGTCCAGCAGCTCGGGGTGGCGCCGCGCGATCTCGTCCCACAGCCGCACCACGACCCGGCGCGGCACGATCCAGGGCGCGCCCGGTTCCGGCGCCTCGCGGTCGCTGAGGAAGCGCTGCAGGGGCGCCCAGCAGCGCCGCTCCAGCGACGGCAGGCGGGGCGGGCGCAGCTGGCGCAGCCGGGGCCGGAGCGCCGCCAGCAGGTCCGGCGGCGCGCCCTCGATGACCGCCTCGAACTCCAGCGAACGCGCCAGCTTCGCCACCTCCTCGGGGGTCAGCGCCCGGATCGCCCGCTGCAGCGCCGCCGCCCCCGCGGCCGTGCGGCAGGCGTTCAGCCGCGCGGCGGAAATCCCGGCCGGCGCGTCGGCCTCCGCGGGAGCGGGCGCCGGGATCGTGGCCGTAGCGGCGGTGGTCGCGGTGGACCCTGACCTGGGGCCTTGCTTGGGGCTGTGCATCGGGGGGCGGACGGTCCTCGCGCGGGGATGGCGTCGCCGACCGGGGAAGCGGCCCCCGCCCCGTCCCCCTGCCCACCACTATGCCTCAGTCGATGCCCGGAGCGGCAGGGATTCCGCACCCGCCCCGTGGATTCCACGCAACGCCGGGCGCACGGCAGGGATGCATTCGCCTAAGGGATTGTCGCGCAAGGGTTCGGCGCACCGGACGCACGCGCGGCGGCCCGCCGGGGCCGAAGGGGCGCCGGGGCGGTGAGTGCATGAAGTGCGATGTCAGGGAAGGATTGGAGCGGGTGAAGGGAATCGAACCCTCGTCGTAAGCTTGGGAAGCTTCTGCTCTACCATTGAGCTACACCCGCGCCGCGCCCCGTTTATAGGGCTTTCCGGACGCGTGTTCAAGCGGCGCCGTGGTGGCTACCCCTCGGTCGAGGCTGCGTCAGCGAACCGCCCTCCGGGCCGGGCGCCGCGCCGGGGCGGCGAGGCCGCCGGCGGCAGTCGCCGGGCGCCGCTTGGGGGCAGCAGGGCCCTTGCCGACCAGGCCGGTGAGGCCGGCCAGCGCGCCGTCCCGCAGCTCCAGCCCCAGGAACCGGTCGGGATCGACCGGGCCGGGCAGGCCCAGGCCCAGCGTCAGCTCCCGCGAGAAGCCGAAGCGCTGGTAGTAGGGGGCGTCGCCGACCAGGATCACGCTGCCGTGGCCGAGTTGGGCCGCCCGCTCCAGGCTCTGCCGGATCATGGCGGCGCCCAGGCCCAGGCTCCGGTACTCCGGCGCCACCGCGATCGGGCCCAGCAGCAGCGAGGGGACCTTGGCGTCGCCCAGCGTCACCGGCCAGTAGCGCAGCGTCGCCGCCAGCTTCGGGCAGGCGGCGGAGTGGCCGGGCGCGTCCGGGTCCAGCGCCACGAAGCACAGCCCCGGCAGCGGGTCGACGCCGCCGCGCAGGCGGTACACGGTCTTGGAATTGCGCTTGGGTCCGAAGGAGGTGTCGAGGAGCTGTTCGATGGCGCCGGCATGCTCCGGCAGCTCAAGCGTGATGTCCATCTGGTCGTTCTGTCCCGGCGTGGTGCGATGGTGGCGCCGTCTGGCGCCGTGCGGCCGGGGCTGGAACGTTCTCGACCCTAGGGCGATCCCGCGTCAGCGTCCGGCCGAGGTACGGCCCTGCCGCCCGCAATGCGGGCGACCCCAGGGTCGTCGTCGGAGGGAGAGCTGGCGCGACATTGCGCGGACCGTCGGTTGTTGCGACTGACGACTCTTATGGGGCCAACGCCCCCCGCGTGCAAGACCGAATTTCCCCTTGGGCGCCAAGGGGCTGTGACGTGGGGTCATGGCTGGGTCGACGGCGGCGGGCCCACCCCTGGCAGCCGGCCGCCGATGCGCCTATACTGGAAGTGCCGGCGGGGCGATCCCGCCGCGGCATGCCCCGCCGTGCGGGGCCGGGAGCGGTGCGGTGTACAGCGAGACGACACGGTCGGTGCGGGTCACGGTGAAGCCCGTCTACCTGGAGGACCAGTCCTCTCCGGGCGAGAACCATTTCGTCTGGGCCTACCATGTCCGCATCGAGAACCTGGGCGAGGAGACGCTGCAGCTGCGCTCGCGCTACTGGCGCATCACCGACGCGCTGGGCCGGGTGCAGGAGGTGCACGGGCCGGGCGTGGTGGGCGAGCAGCCGGTGCTGGAGCCCGGCGGGTCGTTCGAGTACACGAGCGGCACCCCCCTCTCCACCCCGTCCGGCATTATGGTCGGCACCTACCGCATGGAGCGGCGCGACGGCGAGAAGTTCGAGGTGCGCATCCCCGCCTTCTCGCTGGACAGCCCGCACCAGCCGGTCCGGCTGAACTGATCCCCCCTCCCCCGGTCATTCCCCACCTGCCGCGCCGCGGCGGCCATGCCGGCCGGAAATGGCCCCCCTGCGTCGCTTCCTGTTGATTCAGGGGGCGGGAAGGCCACCTTTGTGAGGAAGGGGTAGCCCGGCGGCGCAGCCGCCGGTGCCGCCGGGAGGAAACCCGCCGCCCCGGGCAGGCGGGAGCATCGAGAAGGAACGATCCCGTGACCGCATCCAAGACCAACGAGGCCGTGAACGACGTCGGCGCCGCCGGCCGTCCCAGCCGCGCCGAGGCCGAGGCCGCCGTGCGCACGCTGCTGCGCTGGGCCGGCGACGATCCCGACCGCGAGGGGCTGCGCGGCACGCCCGACCGGGTGGTGCGCTCCTACGAGGAGTTCTTCTCCGGCTACGGCGTCGACCCCGTGGAGTTCCTGAAGCGCACCTTCGAGGAGACCGACGGCTACGACGAGATGGTCGTGCTGCGCGACATCCGCTTCGAGAGCCATTGCGAGCACCACATGGTGCCGATCATCGGCCGCGCCCACGTCGCCTACCTGCCGCGCACCCGCGTGGTCGGCATCTCCAAGCTGGCGCGGGTCGTCGAGGCTTATGCCAAGCGCCTGCAGATCCAGGAGAAGATGACGGCGCAGATCGCCAACACGATCGAGGACGTGCTGCAGCCCCTGGGCGTCGCCGTCGTCATCGAGGCCGCCCACCAGTGCATGACCACCCGCGGCGTGCACAAGGCCGGCGTCACCATGGTGACCAGCCGCATGCTGGGCGCCTTCCGCGACGACCCCAGCACCCGGCGCGAGTTCCTGGCCATGATCGGCAACCCGGTCCACCGGTCCGAGTAGGGCGCCGCACGCCCCCGAAAAGCGACGGGCGCCCCCGGTTCCTCCCGGGGGCGCCCGTTTCCGTTTCCGGATGGCCTGGTTATCGTCAGAGGATGGTGACGGGCGACAGGTTCGCCTTGATGCCGGCGGTCAGCCGCTCGTCCAGGTCGCGCGCCATGTCGCGCACCAGGGTCAGCCAGACCTTCTCGCGCTCGGCGACGCTGACGTCCTCGGCGACCGTGGTGGAGCGGGTGACCGCGGCCGAGGTGTAGCCGGAGAAGCCCTTGCCCGGCTGCTCCACCTGGATCTCCACCTCCAGCCTGCCCTCGTACCGCTCCGACTGGTCCTTGGTGAACCAGCCGCGCACGCCGCCCGTGCGCTCCAGCGGGACCTCCACCACGCTGGCCTGGCGGATCACGACGCGGGCGCGGCCGGCGCTGCCGCCCGCCCGCAGCCGGTCCTGCACCCAGAGCCGCACCGACTCCGCCGGGGTGACGGCGATCTGGTGCTCGATGTTCGGGTCCTTCAGCGGCGCCGTGTACTCGTTCACCACCTCGATCTCCGCCACGTCCAGCAGGATCGGCTCCTGCCCCGCGAAGCCGAAGCCGGGGGCCTGGGCGGCGGCCGGCATGGCCAGGAGCAGCAGGACCAGCGGCAGGAACGGACGGAAAAGGCGCATGGGACAAGGCTCCGGAGGGCAGGGCCACGGGATTGCGGCGCATCCAACCATGGCACCGGGCCCGGATCAAGGGCATGGCCCCGCGGGCCCCGTCCGCCTGCCCTGCCCGCCTACCCCGGCCGATCCTGCTCGAAAGGGTGCGGCGGGATGACGCACCCACGCGATGCGTGCTCCGCGCCCTGTGACCACAATCACAGCAGCGCCCGCAACTCGTTGATAATTAAGAAAGCATGACGTGTACAGTGAAGTCTTGACAATGTCACTCTGACGAAGGCAAGCTCATCACCGAAAGGATGAACCACCCAACGACAGGAGCGAGAGGATGGCCGAGGTTACCTGCTTTCCGGCACAGCACCGCTCGATCGAGCGGGTGTATCGCGACCTCCGGGCACGGGGGGAGCTGGACCACAAGGCGTTCGAGGCCGCGGTCGCGCTGATGCGGGAGCGGCAGCCGGACTGCCCGCGGGAGACCGCGATCCGCACCGTGTCGGAGATCGTGTTCCAGATCATCTGCAAGGATCCGGCCTGGTTCTGGCGCGACCCGCCCGTCGCCGCCCACGCCGCATGAGACCGCGAGGCGCCCGCATTGCCGGGCGCCTCGCCACGATGACCGGGGGCCGACGTCCCGCCCCTCAGTTCGACCCCCGGTTGGAGGGTCCGGCCCCAGCGGCCGGACCCTTTTTCTTTGTCCGCCAAGCCCCCGGAGCCCCGGGACGGCGTGCGCGAATTCGGAGAATCCACAGGCCCTGCTGCGGAACGGGGTACGCCATCGGCGAATCGTCGCACCCCGCACGCCCATGCCGCCCGCGCGCGCCATGGCGCGAATCGGTAGGAATTCCTTGGGCCTGCCGGAATTGCCTATTTTTTAGGCATGCGGGACTCCGCCCGGCGGCGGTTGGGCCGGGCACGACTCCCCCACAGAGTTATCCACAGATTCTGGGGAAAGTCCCGGCACCCCCGCTCCCCGCCTCGGGTTCCGCCCTCCGGGGCACGCGGACGCGGTGCCGCCACCGGCCCGCTTGTCTTGATACGGGGAAACGGATAACCATCTCATGCGTGGGCGGTGCCGTTGCGGGCCGCCCGACGGGGCCCGGGCCGGGCCCCTGACAGCTCGCTCAACTCTGGAGGATGCTGTGACCACCCGAGTGTCCCTGTTCAACAGCCCGTTCCTGCTGGGCTTCGACAATTTCGAGCGCACGCTCGACCGTATCTCCAAGTCGGCCGCCGAAGGCTATCCCCCCTACAACATCGAGCAGATCGGCGACGACGGCCTGCGCATCACGCTGGCCGTGGCGGGCTTCACCGCGGACGACCTCCAGATCCAGACGGAGGACAACCAGCTGGTGATCCGCGGCCGCCAGGCCGACGACCGCTCCCGCGTCTATCTCCACCGCGGCATCGCGGCGCGCCAGTTCCAGCGCAGCTTCGTGCTTGCCGACGGGATCGAGGTGCTGGGCGCGTCGCTCGACAACGGGCTGCTGCACATCGACCTCCGCCGCCCGATGCCGGAGCCGAAGGTGCGCACCATCAAGATCGGCACCCCCGCCGCGGACTCCGGCGGCCAGGGTCCCCAGACCATCGACGTGTCGCCCGAAAAGCAGGGCTGACGTCGCCGGGGCCCGCGGCAGAAGCGCGGGTCCGTTCCAGCGGGCAGGGCCGTCCGGCATGCCCTAACCATCACGTTGCGGAAAGCGAGTGATCCCCATGGACCAGAACAGCAACACCGCCATCGACGCCGCCCAGTTCCTGCGCCGCCTGTCGCCGCAGGACTTCGCCGCCTTCGGGGTGAAGGAAGTGGCCTATGTCCGGCCGGTCGTCGTGAACGGCGCCGCCGGCTTCGCCATCCACGCCGCCGACGGGACCCCGCTGGCCGTCGCCGCCGACCGCCAGGTCGCCTTCGCCAGCGTGCGCCAGCACGACATGGAGCCGCTCAGCCTGCACTGAGGCCGGGGAGGCAAGGGATCGGGGCGGCCGGGCGCCGCCCCTCCCCTACCCGGGACCGGTTCAGCCGGCGGCGATCTGCTCGGCCTTGGCGACCAGCGCCTGGGCCTGGCGGATCGACGCGATGTCGATGAGGCGGCCGTCCAGCGCCACCGCGCCCTTGCCCTCGCGCTTGGCCTGCTCCATCGCGTCGAGGATGCGCCGCGCCTTGGTCACCTCGGCGTCGGACGGCGTGAACACCTCGTTGCCGAGCGCCACCTGGCTCGGGTGGATGGCCCACTTGCCCTCCGCCCCCAGCACCGCCGCGCGCCGCGCCTGGGCGCGGTAGCCGTCGGCGTCGGAGAAGTCGCCGAACGGCCCGTCCACGACGCGCAGCCCGTGCGCGCGCCCTGCCACGATGATGCGGTTCACCGCGTAGTGCCAGACGTCGCCCCAGTGGAAGGCGCGGCTGCCGTCCTCCAGCCGGTCGGTCAGCACGCCGTAGTCCGGGTTCGGCCCGCCGATGGAGGTCAGCCGCGCCTTGGTGGAGGCGGCATAGTCGGCGACGCCGAAATGCAGGCTCTCGTTCCGCTTCGACGCCTTGGCGATCTCGTCGACGTTGGCCATGCCCAGCGCCGTCTCGATGATGAGCTCGAAGCCGATGCGCTTCTTGCGGCCCTTCGCCTGCTCGATCTGGGTGACCAGCATGTCGACCGCGTACACGTCGGCCGCGGTGCCGACCTTCGGGATCATGATGAGGTCGAGGCGGTCGGAGCAGTTCTCCAGCAGGTCGACCACGTCCCGGTACATGTAGTGGGTGTCGAGCCCGTTGATGCGCACAGACAGGGTCTTGTTGCCCCAGTCGACGTCGTTGATCGCCTCGATGACGTTGCGGCGCGCCTGCGGCTTGTCGTCGGGGGCGACCGCGTCCTCCAGGTCCAGGAAGATGACGTCGGCGGCGGACCGGGCGGCCTTCTCGAACAGCTTCGTGTTGATGCCCGGGACGGCCAGCTCGCTGCGGTTCAGCCGGGCGGGCGCCTCGGGAAAGGTGGTGAAGCTCATCGTTTCTCCCCTGCCGTTCTTGGTTGCGCTGCAGCATGGGAGCCTGTGCGACCAGCTCGGCGCCTGTCAACCGGCACAGTTGGAACGATCCCGAAGGGTCGCCCTCCCCCCGTCACTTCCGGGTCGGCGGCACCCGCTCGAAGGCGGTCACGCGGTCGATGAAGGCCGCCGGCACCGGCATCGGCCGCCGCTCCCCCTCGCGCGCGGCGTTGACGTAGACCATGGTGCCGTCCACCAGCAGTTCCCCGCCCCGGAACACCGCCAGCTGGAAGCGCAGGCTGCTGGTGCCGATGTGGACGACGCGGGCGGCCAGCGTCACCTCCTCGTCGTAGCGGGCGGAGGCGCGGAAGTTGGCGCTGGCGTTGACCGCGAACAGGTCGGACCCGTGCTCGGCCAGCCCATCCGGGTAGGGGAAGCCAACCGCGCGCAGATACTCGGTCATTGCGAGGTCGAAATAGACGAAGTAGTTCGGGTTGAAAACGATCCCCTGCGGATCGACCTCCGCCCAGCGCACCCGCAGCGGGTGCAGCAGCGCGAAGTCGGCGGGCGTCGGGGCGGCGGTGTCCTGGGCCATGGGCGTTCCTGGGGTCGGGGGTGGGGTGGTCGGCAGTGGGTCTTTGGCAGCGGGGATGGTGTGCGGCCTTCGACAGGCTCAGGCTGAGGAATGTTGTGCTGCTCCTGGAAGAAGGAAGCGGTGACGTGGTGCGGCCTTCGACAGGTTCAGGCTGAGGAATATCCTGCAGCTCCCTGCCTGCACCGGGCCTGGCACCCAACGCCCCTCATGCTGAGCTTGTCGAAGCACGCACCACACCTCGGCCGCACCCTTAGACCGGCCCCCCGCCGCCCCCCCTCACCCGCCCGCCTTCACCACGCGCTCATAGGCGGGCAGGGTCAGGAACTCCACGAAGTCGTCGGTGAAGACCAGTTCGGCGAATAGGCGGCCGGCCTCCTCGAACCGGCCGGCGCCGTAGCGGGCGTCGCCGACGCGGGCGCACCAGGCGGCCAGCTCCTCGGCGATGACGCGCTCCACCAGCGGCCGGTCGATGGCGCGGCCGTCGTCCAGCCGGGCGCCGTGCTTGAGCCACTGCCAGACCTGGGTGCGGCTGATCTCCGCGGTGGCGGCGTCCTCCATCAGGTTGAACAGGGGCACGCAGCCGGTGCCGCGCAGCCACGCCTCCAGGTAGCCGATGCCGACCGCCACGTTCTGGCGCAGCCCGGCCTCGGTCTTATGGCCCGCCGGGATGTCCAGCAGGTCGGACGCGCGGATGCTGACGTCGTCGCGCGTGCGGTGGATCTGGTTGGGCGTCGGCATCAGCCGGTCGAACACCTCCAGGGCGACCGGCACCAGCCCCGGGTGCGCCACCCAGGTGCCGTCATGGCCGTTGTCGGCTTCGCGCTCCTTGTCCGCCCGCACCTTGGCGAAGGCGGCCTCGTTGGCGGCCGGGTCGTCCTTGACCGGGATGAAGGCCGCCATGCCGCCGATGGCGGGCGCCCCGCGCCGGTGGCAGGTCTTCACCGCCAGCAGCGAGTAGGCGGTCATGAAGGGCACCGCCATGGTGACCTCCGCCCGGTCGGGCAGGACGGCGCCGGCGTCGTTGCGGAACTTCTTGATGAAGCTGAAGATGTAGTCCCAGCGCCCGCAGTTCAGCCCGGCCGAGTGGTCGCGCAGCTCGTACAGGATCTCGTCCATCTCGAAGGCGGCCAGGATCGTCTCGATCAGCACCGTGGCCCGGATCGAGCCGTGCGGGATGCCGAGCCGCGTCTCCGCCAGGGTGAAGGCGGCGTTCCACAGCCGCGCCTCCAGGTGGCTTTCCATCTTCGGCAGGTAGAAGTAGGGGCCGGACCCGCGGGAGAGCAGCTCCCTGGCGTTGTGGAAGACGAACAGGCCGAAGTCGAACAGCCCGCCCGACATCGGGCGGCCGTCCACCAGGACGTGCGCCTCCTCCAGGTGCCAGCCGCGCGGCCGCACCTTCAGCACCGCCGGCCGGTCGCCCAGCCGGTACTGCTTGCCCGTGCCCGGGTCGGTGTAGTCGATGGTGCGGCGGACCGCGTCGCGCAGGTTGATCTGGCCCTCGATCTGGTTGGTCCAGAGCGGCGTGTTGCTGTCCTCGAAGTCGGCCATGAAGACCTTAGCGCCCGAGTTCAGCGCGTTGATGATCATCTTGCGGTCGACCGGCCCGGTGATCTCCACCCGGCGGTCCTGCAGATCGGCCGGAAGGGGTGCGATGGTCCAGTCGCCGGCGCGGATGTGGGCCGTCTCCGCCAGGAAGTCCGGCTTCTCCCCGGCGTCCAGCCGCTTCTGCCGCTCCGCCCGCAGGCCCAGCAGGCGCCGCCGCTCGGCCCCGAACGCCCGCTCCAGCTCCGCCACGAAGGCGATGGCGTCGCGCGTCAGGATCGCCTCGAAGCCGGGCTTCGGCTCGCCGAGGAGCTCGACCCCGGGCAGGTCGTGGAAGGTCTGGGCCATGTGCGTCTCCGTGGGGGCGGGCCGCCGTGCGCGGCCTTCTGCGGTTGCTCTGCGGCGCCAGACTACGACGCCGCCGCCGGAGGGTGAAGGCTCCCCTTCCGGGGAGAGCGACTCACGCGCCGGCGCGTCGCCGGCCGCGGCGGCACGTCCGGACCTGGACGCCGCGGATCATTCCGCTTCCGGCTTCCGGCGCGCCAGCGGGTGGTGGGTCTCCACCGTGCGCCGCAGCCGCTCGCCCACGACATGGGTGTAGATCTGGGTGGTGCCGATGTCGGCGTGGCCCAGCATCTTCTGGACCGAGCGCAGGTCGGCCCCATGGTCCAGCAGGTGGGTGGCGAAGGCGTGGCGCAG
>DASPKT010000112.1:0-35032 GCA_035627915.1 Azospirillaceae bacterium | reverse complement strand
GCCGCCGCCTGCCTGGTGGTGGCCGAGGACAAGCTCGCCGAGCTCGGCCTGGAGCCGATGGGCTGGTTCGTCGGCTGGGCCGCCGCCGGATGCGATCCGTCGCGGATGGGGATCGGTCCGGTGCCCGCGGTCGAGCGGCTGTTCGCCCGCACCGGCTTCAAGTGGGACGACATCGACCTGGTGGAGCTCAACGAGGCCTTCGCGCCGCAGGTGCTGGCGGTGCTGAAGGGCTGGGGCTGGGCCGACCTCGACCGGCTGAACGTCAACGGCTCGGGCATTTCGCTGGGCCACCCGATCGGGGCCACCGGCGGGCGGATCCTGGCCAACCTGCTGCACGAGCTGCACCGCCGCGGCGGCCGCTACGGACTTGAGACCATGTGCATCGGCGGCGGCCAGGGGCTGGCCGCCGTGTTCGAGCGGGCCTGAGCATCGGTCTCCCGACCGCGGCGCGCCTCTTCTCCCTGGAGGCTCCGCGGCACCTCCGGGCAGTCCGGCCCCGCCTGCCGCGGGGCCGGGCTGCCCGATTTCTTCCGCGAACCGGGAAGGGGACGACCATTGGAAACCTGCACGCCATCACCTGCCCTGCAATCCCGCCGGTTCCGCCGGGCGCTGCTGGGCATGCTCGCCGCGGTAACCCTGCCCCTGAAAACGCCTCCGAAATGAGGTGGAACCTGATCCTTCCTCGGTTTGGTGGACACCGCAGTTAAGCTCCGGTTGGAGCAGGAAGGTGTCTGATGCCGACGAGACGGTCCTTCACGCACGAGTTCAAGATGGAAGCGGTGGCGCTGCTGCGGGACAGCGGACGGCCTCTGGAGCAGGTAGCGCGGGAACTTGGCGTGCAGCCTTCCGTGCTGCGCAATTGGCGGCGTGCCGCTGACGGCCGCCGAGGCGGGCTCGGACTTCCACCGCGCCTACCTGGACGCCTACGCCCGGATGGAAGCGGGCGACCCGGGCGCGCTGGAGGCCTTCCGCCGCCTGGCGGAGGAACGGCCGGAGGACGGGCCGGTCCGCCTGCACCTGGAGCGGCTGGAGGCCGGCGCCCGCTCCGGCCTGGTGGTCATGCACGACAAGTAGTGCCGCCCCCCTGCGGGACCCCGGCGCGTCCCCGGGCCCGGACATCCCGCGCGACGCGCCATGGCCGAAGGTGCCGCCGCCGTGTTGTAGGCGGGAGAGGGGCGCCGGCCCCGCCGCCGAGGCACGAACGCGGGTCCCGCATGCGCATCCTCCTGGTCGATGACAACCCGAACGACCGAATCCTGGCCCGCCGCGCGCTCGCCCGCGACATCCCGGACGCGAGCTTCGCCGAGGCCGGGGAGCCGGAGGCGCTGGACGAGGCGCTCCGCGGCTTCGAGCCGGACGTGGTGGTGACCGACTATTCCCTGGGCTGGGGCGACGGGATCCAGGTCTTCCGCCGCGTGCGCGACCTGTATCCCGACTGCGGCGTGGTGATGTTCAGCGGCTCGCTCGGCGAGGAGGCCGCCATCGACGTGATGCGCGCCGGGCTGGACGATTTCGTGCTGAAGGACCCGGCGCGCCTGGGGCGGCTGGTCACCGCGGTGACCGGCGTCATGCGCCAGGTGCACGACAGGCGGGCGCGGCGGCGGGCGGAGGCGCGGCGGGCCGCCCTGCAGGGCGCCGCCGGCGTCGGCCTGTTCACCGCCCGGCCGGACGGCGGCCTGCTGGAGGCGAACGGGGCGCTGTGGCGCCTGCTGGGCCGCGCCCCCGGGGAGGCCGGGGCCGTCAACCTGCGCGACCTCTGCCCGCGCCTGGCGCAGCATTGGCCGCCGGAGGGGCTGGCGGCGCCGCTCCAGGGGGTGGAACTGACCTTCGCCCGGCCGGGCGGCACCGCGTCGGCCCTGCTGGACGCCATCCCCGTGCCGGAGGCCGGCGGCGAGGTGGAAGGCGTGCTGACCGACGTCACCGCCCTCAGGACCCTGATCGACCAGCGGACGACCCTGCTGCGGGAGGTCTACCACCGGGTCTACAACAACCTCCAGGCGATCGACTCGCTGCTGCTGCTGCAGGCCCAGCGGGCGGCGGAGCCGGGCTGCCGCGCGGCGCTGCTGCAGATCGGGGAGCGGCTGCGCGCCCTGGCGCTGATCCAGCAGCGGCTCTACCGCGGCGACGACTTCCGCACGCTGGGCTTCGACGGCTACCTGCGCGAGCTCGCCGCGGCGCTGGCCGCAACCCAGGGCGACGACCGGGGGCCGCGGATCGAGGTCGAGGCGGAGCCCCTGTGCCTCGACGTGGAGCGGGCGATCCCGGTCGGGCTGATCGCGACCGAACTGCTGACCAATGCGCTGAAGCACGCCTTCCCCCGGGGCGGCGCCGGGCGGGTGCTCCTGTCCCTGGCGGTGCGCCGGCCGGCGGCGGTCCTTACCGTGGAGGACGACGGCGTCGGCGCGCCGGCGGACCTGTATGGCGGCTGCGGGGAGGGCGGCATCGGCTCCGCCGTGGTGCCGCAGCTCCTGACCCAGATCGACGGGCGCATCGACGTCGCGTCCGGCGAGGGAGGCACCCGGGTCACGGTGACCTTCCTGCCGGCGGACGCCTCCCCGGCATGAGCGGCCCGCCGCCCCCGACGGTCCGGGGCAGCACCGGCCGCTGGCTGCCGGTGGCCGCCTCGCTGGCGGCGCTGCTGGCGTCCGTCCTGCTCTGGCAGGTCCTGCGCGCCGGCGAGGCGCGGCATGCCGGGGCGCTGGCCCTGGCGCAGGCGGCCGGCGTGCGCGACGTGGTGGCGGGCGGCTTCCGCGAGCGGCTGCTGGCGGTTACCCGCATGGCCCGGCGCTGGGAGCTGCACGGCTCGCGCACCCGGGAAGAGTTCGAGCTGGAGGCGGCGGTCAACCAGGAGAGCTTCCCCAGCATGCGCGCCATGGGCTGGGTCGGGCCCGACCTGGTGGTGACCTGGGTCAGCCCGCGGCGCGGCAACGAGGCGGCGCTGGGCGTGCGCGTGAACGCCGAGCCGGTGCGCGCCGGCACCTATGCCCGGGCGCGGGCGACCGGCGCCGCGGTCCTCTCGCCGCCGGTGAGGCTGGTGCAGGGCGGGACGGGCATCCTCGCCATCGCGCCCATCGCCGTGGCCGGCCGCGACGCGGGCTACGTCTACGCCGCGATCGATCCGGCGGCGCTGCTGGGCCGGCTGCTGGCCGGCGTCGGCGCCGGGCACGCCGTGCGGGTCGAGGCCGCCGGCGCGCCCGTGTTCGCGCAGGGGAGCCCCGAGGGACCCGCCGCGGCGGCGCTGGACTATGAGCTGGGCGGCATCGGCTGGCGCGTGTCGGTCTGGCTGCCGCCGGAGGCGGGGACGCCGCTGCCGGAGCTGGTGCTGGCGGTCAGCGCGGCGCTGTCGCTGGTGCTGGGCCTGGCGCTCCGGGCCGGCCACCTGGCATGGCAGCGCGCCCGGATCGTGGAGGCGTCGGCGGCGGAGATCCGCGCGACCGAGCGCCGCTACCGCTTCCTCGCGGAGACGATCCCGCAGATCGTCTGGACGGCGAACCCCGGCGGCGCCCTCGACTACGCCAACCCGCGCTGGCGGGAGGTGACGGGCACCCCGCCCGAGTCGGTGCTGGGCGCCGGCTGGGAGCGGTTCCTGCACCCCGACGACGTCGCTCAGACGGCCGAGCGCTGGACGCGCTCCCTGGCGGCGGGCGAGCCCTACGAGGTGGAGCACCGGCTGCGGACCCGGGACGGGAGCTACCGCTGGTTCCGCACCCGCGCCGCCCCCTTGCGCGATGAGGGCGGCGCCATCGTCATGTGGATCGGCACCGCGGTCGACTTCGACGACGAGCGCCGCGCCCTTGAGGCGGCGCACGCCAGCGCTGCGGCGCTGCGCGAGAGCGAGCGGCTGCTCCTGTCCGTCATCGACCAGGCCGCCGACCCCATCTTCGTGAAGGACCGGGAGGGGCGCTTCCTGCTCGCCAACCAGCGCACGGCGGAGATCTTCGGCGTCGCCCGCGCGGCGATCCCCGGCCGGCGCGACGCCGACTTCCTGCCGCCGGACGCCGTCGCCGTCATCGAGCGCGTCGACCGGGCGGTGCTGGAGCGGCAGGAGACCGTCGTGGTGGAGGAGACGATCCCGGAGGCCGGCCGGCCGCGCGTCTACCTGACCGCCAAGTCGCCCCTGCTGGGCGCGGACGGCGCGGTCGCGGGGCTGGTCGGGGTCGCCCGCGACATCACCGACCGCAAGCGGGCCGAGGAGGAGGTCAGGCGCCTGAACCGGGTGCTGGAGGACCGGGTGGCCGAGCGGACCCGCCAGCTCGCCGACGCCAACGCGGAGCTGAAGGCCTTCGCGCATTCCGTCGCGCACGACCTGCGCGCGCCGCTGCGCGCCATGTCCGGCTTCAGCGACGCTCTGCGGGAGGATTACGGGCCGCAGCTGGACGCGACCGCGCGCGACTATCTGGGGCGCATCGCCGAGGCGGCGCTGCGCATGGACGCGCTGATCCAGGACCTCCTGGCCTACAGCCGCATCAGCCGGGAGGAGCTGGCCCTGGCCCCGGTGCCGCTGGACGCCTGCGTGGCCGACGCCGTGGCGCAGCTGGGGGCGGCGCTGCGCGAGACCGGGGCGGCGGTGGAGGTGGCGGCGCCGCTGCCCATCGTCGCCGGGCACCGGGCGGTCCTGACCCAGGTAGTGGCCAACCTCGTCTCCAACGCGGTCAAGTTCGTCGGCCCCGGCGTTCCCCCCCGGGTGAAGGTCATGGCGGAGCGCCGCGGTCAGGGGCGGGTCCGGCTCTGGGTCGAGGACAACGGCATCGGCGTGGCGCCGGAGCACCGCGACCGCATCTTTCAGGTGTTCCAGCGGTTGCACGGCGTGGCCGACTACCCCGGTACCGGCATCGGCCTCGCCATCGTGCGGCGCGGGGTGGAGCGGATGGGCGGCGCGGCCGGCATGGAACCGGGGGCCGGGGGCGGCAGCCGCTTCTGGATCGAACTGCCCGAGGCCGCGTGAAGGCGGAGGCCGCGTGAAGGAAGAGGCGACGTGAAGGCGGAGGCGGCGTGATGGCTGAGGCGGCGGTAAAGCCCATTCTTCTGGTCGAGGACGACCCCAACGACCAGCTCCTGATCCGGCGCGCCTTCACCCGGGCGAAGCTGGCGAACCCGCTGCGCCTGGTGGCGGACGGCGATGCCGCGGTGGACTACCTCTCCGGCCGCGGCGCCTTCGCCGACCGCTCGGCGAACCCGGTCCCGGCGCTGGTGCTGCTGGACCTGAAGCTGCCGCGCCGCTCGGGCCTTGAGGTGCTGCAATGGCTCCGCGCCCAGCCGCAGGGGCTGGCCCGCACGCCGGTCGTCGTCCTGACCTCGTCGCGGGAGAGCGCCGACGTCAACCGCGCCTACGACCTGGGCGCCAACAGCTTCCTGGTGAAGCCGGTGGAGACCGAGGCCCTGCAGGACCTGATCCGCAGCGCCGGTCTCTACTGGACCGTGCTGAACGAGGGGCCGGACGCGCCGTAGCGCCGCCGCCGGCCCCGTCCGGCACCCCTGTGCCTTCCGCGGAGCCGCGGGACGGGGTACGCTCGTGCGGCGAAGGGGGCGGGGGTTCCGCCCGCCGCGCGCGACGATCCTTGCGGGGCGACCATGATCTTCCACCGGGCCGAGTTCACGCGCCGCGTCCTGGCCCTGGCGGCGCTGCTGGGCGCCGCCGCGATGCCGCCCGCCGCCGCGATGCAGCCGGCCGGCCACGGCCCCGACCTGGAGCAGAGCCCGCCCGGCTACTGCGCCAGCTTCGACGCCGCGGTGAAGCGGGACGGCGTCACCCTGCGCGACTACGTGACGGTGGAGCCTGCGGCCGACGTGGCGGTGACGGCGAAGGGCAAGTCCCTCTGCCTGCAGGGGCTGCTGCCCGGCCAGCGCTACGAGGTGACGGTCCGGGCGGGGCTGCCGGCGGCCGACGGCGGCGCGCTGGCGGAGGCGATGAGCTTCCGCGCCACCGTGCCCAGCCTGGCGCCGGTGGTGCGCATCGCCGGCTCCGGCTTCGTGCTGCCCCGCGCCGGCAGCGCCGGCCTCGGCATCGAGACGGTCAACGTGTCGAAGCTGCGGATCAGGGTGCTGCGGGCCGGCGACCGCTTGGCGGCGCGGCTGGACTTCGCCTCCGATCCCGAGAACTACACGCTGGAGCGCATCGAGCGGGACGACGCACGTCTGGTCTGGACCGGCGAGATGGAGGTGAAGCCGCGGCCCAACGCCGCCGTGGTCACCTCCTTCCCCCTGGCCGAGGCGGTGCCGGAGCGCACCCCCGGCGTCTACCTCGTGATCGCCGAGGACGCGGCGCTGAAGCCGCTGGACGAGAACGGCTATTGGTGGGACGACGCGCGGCGCGGCCGCTCCGCCACTCGCTGGCTGGTTGAGACGGACCTGGCGCCGACCACCTACGGCGGGGCGGACGGGCTGACCGTGGTGGCGCGCTCGCTCTCCACCGCCGCCGCCGTGTCGGGCGTGCGCACCGTGCTGGTGGCGCAGGACAACGTCATCCTGGGCGAGGCGCGCACCGACGGCGACGGCCTCGCCCGCTTCGCCCCCGGCCTGCTGCGCGGCAAGGGCGGCGCCCGGCCCAAGGCGGTCATGCTGTACGGCGCCCGCGGCGACTTCACCCTGATGGAGCTGGACCGGGCCGCCTTCGACTTCAGCGACCGGGGTGCCGAAGGCGCCCTCCACCGCGGCGAGCGCGACGCCTATGTCTGGACCGAGCGCGGCATCTACCGGCCGGGCGAGACGGTGCACGCGGCGCTCCTGCTGCGCACCCGCGACGCCCGCGCGGCCGACCCGGTGCCGGTGACGCTGGTGGTGAGGCGGCCGGACGGGGTCGAGCACGGCCGGGCCACGGTGCGGCCCCGGGCCGGCGGTGCCGCGCTGGACTTCGCCCTGTCGTCCGGCGCCCGGCGCGGCGCCTGGACGGTCACCGCCCTGCTGGAGGGCAGCGCCACCCCGATCGGCGAGGCCGGGTTCGAGGTCCAGGACTTCGTGCCGCCGCGCCTGAAGGTGGAGCTGGACCCGGTGCCGGCGGACGTGCCGCGGGCGCCGGGCAACACGGTTGCGCTGCCGCTCTCCGCGCGCTTCCTCTACGGCGCCCCCGGCGCCGACCTGGACGCGTCCGGCACCTTCACCCTGGCGCGCGACCCCAAGCCGTTCCCCGCCTTCGCCGACTTCGCCTTCGGCCCGGCCGGCGACGTGCAGTCGACGACGGGGGAGATCGCGCCCGTGCGCACCGACGCGGAGGGCAGGGCGTCGCTCACCCTCGACGTCCCCGCGATCCCGGCCCCCTCCGCGCCGATGCGGCTGGAGGTGACGGCCGAGGTGGCGGAGCCGGGCGGGCGCACGACGAAGGACCAGGCCGCCCTGCCGGTGCGCGGCAGCCCGGTCTATCTGGGCCTGCGCCCGCTGTTCACGGACGGGCGCGCGCAGGAGGACCGGGAGGCCGCGTTCGACCTTGTCGCACTCGACCCCCAGGGAAGGCCGCTGGCGCGGCCGGGCTTGCGCTGGGCCCTGGTGCGCGTGGACCGGGACTTCGTCTGGTACCGCGACGGCGGCAACTGGGGCTGGCGCGACGTGCGGCGGGAGGTCCCGGTTGCCTCCGGCGAGGTGGCGACGACGGCGGAGCGCCCGGCCCGGATCGCCCGCACGCTGGGCTGGGGCACCTACCGGCTGAAGGTGGAGGACGCGGGCGCCGCCGCCCTGGCGGAGACGGAGTTCTACGTCGGCTGGTACGGCGGGACCGACCGGGAGGGTGCGCCCGACAAGGTGGCGGTCGGCCTGGACCGCCCCGCCGCCAGGCCGGGAGAGACGGTGCAGGTGCGGGTGACCCCGCCCTTCGCCGGGCAGTTGCAGCTGGTCGTCGCCAGCGACCGGGTGCACGAGGTGCGCGCGGTGGAGGTCGAGGCGGAGGATGCCGGCCAGCCGGTGACGCTCGAGGTGGAGGTGGACGAGGCCTGGGGCGCCGGCGCCTACGCGCTGGTCGGCTTCGTGCGGCCGGTGGAGGCGAAGGCGGGCCACCGCCCGGTGCGCGCGGTGGGCCTCGCCTGGATCGGGGTGGACAGCGCCGACCGTGCCCTGGCCGTGGCGGTCCAGGCGCCGGAGCGGGTGCGCCCGCGCCAGCGGGTGGAGGTGCCGGTGACGGTGAAGGGGGCCGAGGGAGCCGCCTTCGTGACCCTGGCCGCGGTGGACGAGGGCATCCTGGACCTGACCGGCTACGACAGCCCCGACCCGCTCGCCCATTTCTTCGCCAAGCGGCGCCTGGGCGTCGAGATGCGCGACCAGTACGGCCGCCTGCTGGACGGCAACGCCGGCCCGGCGGGCGCCATCCGGCAGGGCGGCGACGCGGGCGCCGGCGGCGCCGGGCTGCCCGTGAACTCCAGCAAGGTGGTGGCGCTGTTCAGCGGCATGGTGGAGGTGCGCGACGGCCGCGCCGTGGTGCCGCTGGACGTCCCCGACTTCGCCGGCAGCCTGCGCCTGATGGCCGTGGCCTGGGACGCGGAGCGGATGGGCAGCGCCGAGGCGGACATGCTGGTCCGCGACCCCCTCGTGGCGGAGGTGGTGCTGCCCCGCTTCCTGGCGCCGGGCGACACCGCCGACGCCACCCTGCTGCTGCACAACGTGGAGGGCCAGGCGGGCGAGTACCGGGTGGCGGTGACCCCCACCGGCCCGCTGTCGGTGGCGGACCCGGTCCGGGCGGTGACGCTGGCGGCGGGCGAGCGCCGGGTGCTGCCGCTGGCGCTGGAGGCGAAGGCCGCCGGCATAGCCGGGGTGACGCTGGCGGTGGAGGAGCCGGGCGGCCTGTCGCTGGTGCGCGACTGGGACCTGGCGCTGCGGCCGGCGCACGCGCCGCTGGTCCTGTCGGAGCTGCGCCAGCAGCAGAAGGGCGAGCGGTTCGAGGTGTCGGGCGCGCTGCTGGAGCCCTTCCAGCCCGGGACCGCCAGCCTGAGCGTCAGCTATTCCCGGCTGCCCAACATCGACGTCCCCGGCCTGCTGCGCGACCTCAACCGCTATCCCTACGGCTGCACCGAGCAGACCGTCAGCGTCGCCATGCCGCTGCTGGACTTCCCCGGCGTCGCCGGCCGGCTGGGGCTGGACAGCCCCGACAACGATACCGGCCTCCGGGTCGAGACCGCGATCCTGCGGGTCCTGGACCGGCAGAGGCCGGACGGCACCTTCGGCCTGTGGGGCCCCGGCGACGATTATGGCGGCCCCTGGCTGCAGATGTACGTGCTGGACTTCCTGCAGCGCGCGGCGAAGGCGGGGCACGCGGTGCCCCCCGCCTCCCTGGCGGCCCTGACCGGCTGGGTGGAGCGCTATGTCGGCGACAATGTCGGCGGCCGCGGCGCGGCGGTGGAGGCCGCCGCCTACGGCGCCTGGCTGCTGGCCCGCGACGGCCGCGCCTCGCTGGGCGACCTGCGCTACCTGAACGACCGCGTGGCGGAGGAGGCGGAGAAGGCGCGCCGGGCGCCGCCACCCGCCCCGGGCGCCCCTGCGCCGGAACCGGTGCTGCGCGGCCCGCTGGCGCAGGCGCAGCTGGCGGCCGCCCTGGTGCTGGCCGGCGACCGGCGCCGCGCGGAGGAGGCCTTCGCCCGCGCCCGCGCCGCGCTGGGGCAGGCGGGCGGCGACCATTACGGCTCGGCCGAGCGCGACGCCGCCGGCACCCTGGCGGTGGCCGCCTCGGTCGGCGACCAGGCGACGGTGGACGCCGCCGGCGACCTGGTCGCGCGCCAGGCCGGCCGGGCCGACCCCTGGGCCTGGAACACCCAGCAGAAGGGCTGGCTGCTGCGGGCGGCGGAGGCGCTGCTGCAGGGCCAGTCGGCACCGGCCATCGCGGTCGACGGCATCGCGGAGGCCGCGGCGGGCGCGCCGGCCCTGGCGTTCCAGCCGACGCCGGAGCAGCTGTCCCGCGGCATGGCCTTCTCGAACGAGGGGGAGGGGGCGGTCTGGCGCTCGGTCATGCTGAAGGGCGTACCGAAGGAGGCGCCGCCCCCCGTCGCCAAGGGCGGCCTCACCCTGGAGAAGAGCTTCCGCACCCTGGACGGCGGCGCGCTGGACCCCGCCAGCCTGCCCCGCAACAGTCGCATCGTCGTGGTGCTGGAAGGCCGGCTGACGGACATCAGGGGACGGCGGACCCTAGTCCTGGTGGACCCGCTGCCGGCGGGATGGGAGATCGAGACGGTGCTGAAGCGCGGCGACCGCGGGTCCACCGACCTGGGCTGGCCGGGCGAGGTCAGCCGGGCGGCGCTGCGCGAGGGGCGGGACGACCGTTTCGTCGGCGTGATGGAGATGGGCTGGGAGCCCGCCTACGGCTGGGAGGAGCCGGAGGCCGAGGGCCCGGGCCGGCTGGCGCCCGGCCGGTTCCGCTTCGTCTACATCGCCCGCGCGGTCACCCCCGGCCGCTTCGTCCTGCCGCCGGCGACGGTGGAGGACATGTACGACAGCGGCACCATCGCCCGCACCGCGGCCGGCACCGCGACGGTGACCGCGCCCGCCGCCCCCGGCGGGCCCTGACGTGCCTGCGGGAGCCGGGCCGGCGGGACACGGGCTGGCGAGACACGGGCCGGGGCGGCGTTGGCGCCGGGCGGCGGCGGCCGGCGCCGCCCTGCTGGGCTGCGTCCTGCTGGCCGACGCCCTGTTCCCGCCGGACCTGACCCGCTACCGCGAGCGCTCCACCCTGGTGCTGGACCGCGGCGGCGGCACGCTGCGCGCCTTCCTGACGGAGGACCAGTCCTGGCGGCTGCACGCCGGCCCGGCGGACGTCGCGCCGCTCTACCTCGCCCTGCTGAAGGGCTACGAGGACCGGCGGTTCGACCGCCACCCGGGGGTGGATCCGCTGGCGCTGGCGCGGGCGCTCTGGCAGGCGGCGCGGCACGGGGAGGTCATCTCCGGCGGCTCCACCCTCACCATGCAGGTGGCCCGGCTGCTGGAGCCCCGGCCGCGCACCCTCGGGGCCAAGCTGGCGGAGATGCTGCGGGCGCTGCAGCTGGAGGCCCGCTACGGCAAGGACGAGATCCTGGCGATGTACCTGACCCTGGCGCCCTTCGGCGGCAACCTGGAGGGGGTCCGGGCGGCGTCGCTGGCCTATCTGGGGCGCGAGCCGTCGCGCCTGACGCTGGCGGAGGCGGCGCTGCTGGTGGCCCTGCCGCAGTCGCCCACGGCGCGCCGCCCGGATTTGCGCCCCGAGGCGGCCCGCCGCGCCCGCGACGCGGTGCTGGCCCGGCTGGCGGGGGCGGGGCTGCTGGCGCCGGACCGGGCCAGGGAAGCGATGGAGGAGCCGGTGCCGGAGCTGCGCCGCCCCCTGCCGCGGCTGGCCCCGCACTTGGCGGACCGGCTGCGCCGCGCCGGCCCGCGCGGCGCCACGATCGCCACCACCATCGACCCTCAACTCCAGCGCTTGGCCGAGGCGGTGGCCGCGGACGCGCGCGCCCGGCTGGAGCCGGAGGCGGAGGTGGCGCTGCTGGTGGTGGAGACGCGCAGCCGCGCCGTGCTGGCCTATGTCGGCGGCAGCTTCGCCGGGGCGTCGGGGCAGGTCGACATGGTGCAGGCGGTGCGCTCGCCCGGCTCGGCGCTGAAGCCGATGATCTACGCCCTGGCGTTCGAGGGGCTGCCGCTGCACCCGGAGACGCGCATCGACGACCTGCCCATGGCCTTCGGCAGCTACCGGCCCCGCAATTTCGACGGGGGCTTCCGCGGCAGCGTGACGGTGCGCGACGCGCTGCAGATGTCGCTGAACGTGCCGGCGGTGGCGCTGCTGGCGCGGCTGGGCCCTGTGCAGGCGCTGGGCCGGCTGCGCGAGGCCGGGGCCCGGCTGGACGTGCCGGGCGGCGACGCCGCCTCCGCCGGCCTGCCGCTGGCGCTGGGCGGCGTCGGCATCCGGATGGAGGACCTGGCGCTGCTCTACGCGGCGCTGGCCGACGGCGGGACGGTGCTGCCCCTGCGCTTGACGCCGGGGGGCCCTGAGCCGGCCGGGGTCCCGCTGGTCGGCCCCGTCGCCGCCTGGTACGCCGCCGACATCCTGCGCGGCACGCCCCCGCCGGACGGGCGCAGCGACGCCGGCGCCGACGGCGGGGAAGGCAGGGCGGCGGTCGGCTACAAGACCGGCACCTCCTACGGTTTTCGCGACGCCTGGGTGGCCGGCTTCACTGCCGGGCACACCATCGTCGCCTGGGTCGGCCGGCCCGACGGCACGCCGCGGCCGGGTGCGCTGGGCCGCGACGTCGCCGCACCGCTGCTGTTCCGCCTGGCCGACCTGCTGCCGGAGCGGGAGGGCGCGCCGGCCCCGCCGGCGGGCGTCGTCGAAGCCGGGCCGGGCCGGCCGCTGCCGGAGCCGATGCGCCGCTTCGAGGTCGATCCCGCCGGCCGCGCGCCGGGCGCCGCCCGCCTGCCGCCCCTGGCCGTCGCCTTCCCGCCGGACGGCAGCGAGGTCGACCTGTCCGCCGGCACGCCCGCGCCGGAGCCGCTGCCGCTGGAGGCGATGGGCGGCGCGCCGCCCTTCCGATGGCTGGTGAACGGCAACCCCGTCGCCGACGCGGCGCCCGGCCCGGCCCAGTGGCAGCCCGACGGCCCCGGCTTCGCCGAGGTCACCGTCATCGACGCCGCCGGCCAGAAGGCCAGTGCCACGGTGAGGCTGCGCTAGCCAATCAGAACAGTGCCTTGCGGCGCGTTCCTGACAGAACGGATCAGGGCTTTCCATGGGGCCCGGTCAGGGGCGCGGCCGCGATCCGCCGGCAAGCGTCGGCCCGAGCCGCCACCGTCCCGGAGCCGTTCGTTCCGCTTCCGCAACGGGCGCGGGAGAGGTATGGCCGGCCGGGTGGTTCCGGAATCGCCCTTGTAATCGGGGCGCCGCGGGCCCATGTTGGCTGTATCGAACTTGCTTCTGGGAATACGACCGGCCTGGCCGGACCTACCCGTCGTGACTTTGATGCCCGTCCGCATTCCCGCGCCGGGCAACTCCGAACGGGAACCATCCCAGGAGACCCCACCATGGCCATCGGCACTGTCAAGTGGTTCAACGGAACCAAGGGCTTCGGCTTCATTCAGCCCGAGGACGGCACCGCTGACGTCTTCGTCCACATCTCCGCCGTCGAGCGCGCCGGCATGCACTCGCTGAACGAGGGGCAGAAGGTCAGCTTCGACGTCGAGCGCGATCCGCGCAAGGGCAAGACCGCCGCCGCGAACCTGCGCGCGCTCTGATCCCAGGCGATCCAGACGGGGCGGCGGCATGCGATCCATGCCGCCGCCCTTGTCGTTTCTGCCCCTCAATTTTCGCTCTGACGACGGCCGGACCGCCGGCCTTCAGGAGGACCCATGGCGAAGGAAGAATTCCTGGAGTTCGAGGGCAAGGTCGACGAGGCCCTGCCGGACGGCCGGTTCCGGGTGAAGCTCGAGAACGGCCACGAGATCATCGCCTACACCGCGGGCAAGATGCGGAAAAGCCGCATCCGCACGCTGGCCGGCGACCGGGTCACGGTGGAGATGACGCCGTACGACCTGGACAAGGGCCGCATCACCTACCGCCACAAGGACGAGCGCGGCCCCGTCCCGGGCGGCGCCGCCCGCCGGCCGCCGCCCCGCCGGCGCTGACGCGACGACCGGCCGCCGCCCCCGCCGCCGGCAGGGCGCGGCGGCCGGGCCCCGACCGGGGCGCATTCCCGTTCCACCGGCAGAAGCGAGGTCCCGGCCCATGCAGTCCCAACGATCCCACGATCCCGTGCAGCGCCAGGTCGTGGCGCTGCGGAACCTCTGGGGCACGACCGCCGGCGAGGTGGCCGGGCGCTACCTCGCGGACGCGCGCCGCACCGGCAAGACCGAGCGCATCACCTTCTGGCAGGAGGTGGTCGACGGGCTGGAGCCCGCCGCCGGCGGGACGGCCGCGTCGTGACCACCCGCACCGCGGCGCTGCTGGCGGCGCTGCTGGCCCTCCCGGCGGGCGCGCCGGCCATGGCGGCGGAGGCCGCGTCCCCGGCACCCCGGTCCGCGCATACGGCCATTCCGGCTTACCGCCCCATGGACGAGGCGCTGCAGCGGCGGCTCGACGCCTCGAGCGCGCGCATCGCGGCGCTCAGCGAGGCGATGCGGGCCGCCATCGGCGACGCTGCCGCCTACGCGCGGCTGCGGGCCGAGCACGACGCCGAAGTGTTGTCCTATCAGGAGGCGAGCAGGGCCGCCTACGCGCCGCGGGTCCTCCCGTCGCCGTGAATAGCCCCGGGTGACGTAGCGAGCGGCCGGGAGACGATCCCAGCCCGGTCCGGCCGGGCATCCCGAAGCGGGAGGCCCGTGATGTCCGAGAAATTCGCCGTCGAGGCGCTGGCCGAGTCGATGTACGACGGGGCGAACCCGACCGGGGTCCCCTGGTCCCGCCGCGACCGGGTCGTGCAGGAACGCTGGCGCGATGCGGCCCGGCTGCGCCTGGACGAGACGGCCGACCGCGCGCCCGCGCCCGCGCGGCCGGCCGGCTGATCCCCCGCCCGGCCGGGCGCCCCCAGGCGGTCAGGAGGCCGCTAGGAGGCGATCGAGGCCGCCGGTGCGGCACCCGGACCGGTCCTGGACTCCGCGACCATGCCCTGGGCCATCGCCCAGACCACGGCCTGCGTGCGGTTGGTGACGTTCAGCTTGCGCATCAGGCTCTTCAGGTGGACCTTCACCGTCGCCTCGGTGATGTTGAGCGCGTTGGCGATGGCCTTGTTGCTGTCGCCGTGCAGCAGGGCGTGCAGGATCTGCGTCTCCCGCCCGGACAGGCCGCTCGGCCGGGCGATCGATGCGTTCACGCGGCCCGCCTCCGACATCAGCCCCAGCAGGTCGGAGGGGAAGACCTTCTCGCCCAGGGCGACCAGCCGCAGCGCCTGCGCCAGCGCCTCGGCGGAGCGGTCCTTGCTGAGGCAGCCCTGGCCGCCGCCCTCGAAGACGGCCAGCAGCCGGCCGGCCGTCGGCGTCCCCGTCAGGTGCACGATCCTTGCCCCGGGCAGGGCGGCGCCCAGCGCCTGGATGTCGTGCCGGAGGTTCCGGTTCTCCGTCGTGTCCAGCAGCACGAGCGAGACGCGGCCGGCAAGGCCCAGGCTGCCGACCCGGGCGACCGCGGCGTCGGCGTCGGCGGCCTCCGCCACGATGGTGAAGTCGGGCGGCAGGATGCGGCGCAGCCCCGCCCGGAACAGGCTGCACGGGTCCACCACAAGAATTCCGACGCCATCCATAGCGGCCATCCCCATCGTTACGCTTTCGGTGCCGAACGGTCGGCAAGATATCACGCGATATCGGACCGGCTGCCGCCTCTTCGGAGTTTCGGGCGGTGCCGCCCGACTATTCCAGGGCTATCCGTCCAGTCCGGCTTTCCCCTGCCGTCCCCTTGCCGCCGCGGGGCGCGCGGCGGCGCCGATGTGTTCTGGCTCCGCAATCATGGTGAAAAGGTCCGGCTTTCCTGGAAAAACCGGGTAGGGGCGCTTTATCCGTTGAATATCCACCGGCGGGGGTCCATGTTGCCTGACATCGAACGCACGGGCGGGTGGATGATTTCGGCTCCGTAAGGACCGTTTTATTTCCCGGGGTGATTTGATGGAGCCGGCGATCCTGCCGGGAATCACTCTGCGGGAGGCCGGGGCCATGAATTCAGGACTCTCCTACACGGTCACCGTCCTGCACGAGGGCCGCGCCGTCGAGCGCGTGACGACCCAGGGAAGGCAGGAGCGGGACCGCGTGATGGAGGCGCTCCGCCGCCGCCATCCCAAGGGCCGGATCGAGGCCCAGGGGGTGGGCACGCCCGACCGCACGGGCGGCGCCGGCGCCTCCTGGAGCCGGCCCGGCTGAGCGCCGCCGCCCCACCCGACCATTTCCGAGAAAGACACCGCATGCAGCTGCACAAGTTCAAGATCGGCGAGAGCCTGGTCTACAGCCCCGGCCGATTCGACTTCCTGAAGGCCGCCGGCCTGTTCGAGGTCACGCGCCTGCTCCCGCCGCTGGGCGTGGAGCTGCAGTACCGGGTGAAGGACGTGGCGAGCGGCCAGGAGCGCGTCGTGCGGGAAAGCCAGCTTCACCAGCCCTGAGCCCGTCCCGGGGGCCGGGCGAACAGCTCCAGTCCCGGCGGCGGCGTGACCGGCCCGTCGCCCTCCAGCAGGCGCCGCATCGCCTCGATGCTGGCCAGCAGCATGGTGCCGTCATAGGGCTTGCGCAGCCAGCCCAGCGCCAGGCTTCGGTTGTCCTGCGCATAACCGGCCTGGGCGGTGACGAAGAGTGCCGGGATGCCCCAGCGCCGCCGCATCTGTTCCGCCAGCCGGATCCCGGCGCCGCGGCCGTCGGACAGGTCGATGTCCAGCAGCACGAGGTCCGGCAGCTCCGCCCCGGCGCCGGCGTCGTCGATCAGAGCCAGCGCCTCCGCGCTGCTGTGCGCCACCCCCAGCACCCGGTGGCCGGCGTCCGTGAGGATCGCCTCCAGCGCCATGGCGATGAGAGAATCGTCCTCAACGATGAGTATGTACATCGGAACCCCTTGCATCGGCTCACCCCGGCAACACGGCCGGCGGTGCCGAAGCATCCGGTCCCCCTTAATTTCCGTACGCTAACGTACATACGATCCGGGTAACCCTTTCGCCCGGGAACCTTCGGTGCGCCATCGTACAGACCGGCCTCAGCCCGGGACCGGATAGTGTCGTACTCGACCGGAGGATGGCGATGCGACCGCGCGTACTGATCGTCGAGGACGAGGTCATGCTCGGCCTCCTGCTGGCCGGCCTGGTCGGCAGCCTGGGGATGGAGGCGGTGGGCCCCGCCCGCTCCGGCGCGGAGGCTCTGCACCTGCTGGACGCCGAGGCGCCGGACTTCGCCCTGCTCGACTTCCGGCTGTCGGACGGGCCCGGGCTCGGCGTCCGCGAGGCCCTGCACGCCGCCGGCGTGCCCTTTCTCTGGCTGACCGGCTCCGATCCCGCCGACCTGCCGCCCGGCGACGAGCCGGTGCTGGCCAAGCCCTTCGACGTGGAGGCGCTGAAGCTGAACCTGCGCCTGCTGGCGCCCGCGGCCGCGCAGGCGCCGGACCGCCCCGTCCCGGCGGGGGCCGTGCCGCCGCGGGCCGCGGCTCCCTCGTTGCATTGAGGGAACGGCGCCGGGCTTCTGTGCGCCCCCGTACAGACACCGCTTTTCCCGGCGTTCCAACATGGGCGCACGGCGCGCCCCGGGCGCGCCGCGCGTCCGATCCCTGCCATGCCGATGGCCGTTGCCGCCCGTAAGAGATACCGCGTGCTCCAGCCTCCCCAGTCCAGCCCGTCCGACGCCGTCCAGAACCGCCTGCTGCTCGCCCTGCCGCCCGAGGAACGGACGCGCCTCCTGGCGCTGCTCGAGCCGGTGGCGCTGTCCCACCGCCAGGTGCTGCACGACGCGGGCGAGCCGATCGCCCACGTCTATTTCATCGAGGAGGGGGTCGTCTCCGTGCTGGTCCCGCTGGAGGGCGGGCAGGAGATCGAGGTCGGGCTGCTCGACCGGCAGGGGCTGGTCGGGCTGTCCGTGGCGCTGGGGGCGGAGACATCGACGACCCAGGCGCTGGTCCAGATCCCCGGCCGCGCGCTGCGGATGACGGCGGGGAAGCTGCGTGCGGAGCTGGGGCGGCAGGGCGCCCTGCTGCCGGTGCTGCTGCGCGCGATGACCCAGCTGCACGTCCAGGTGGCCCAGACCGCCGCCTGCAACGCCCGGCACAATCTGGGCGAACGGCTGGCGCGCTGGCTGCTGATGCTGCACGACCGGATCAGCGGCGACGACATCCCCATCACCCACGAGCTGATCGCCACGCTGCTGGGCGTGCGGCGGTCGGGCGTGACGGTGGCGGTCAGCACGCTGGAGAAGGCGGGCGCCATCGCGCACGACCGCGGCACCATCACCGTCCTGGACCGCCGCCGGCTGGAGGGTGCCGCCTGCGAGTGCTACGAGGCGGTCCGGCGCGAGCTGGCCGACCCCAGGGGTTAGTCCCGGGCGCCCGGAACGGGGGCCAGCCGGTCGAACTCGCCGCGCACCTGCCGGTAGCAGCCGCAGGCCGCCTCCTCCAGCCTTTCGGGGTCGAGGATGGTGATGCTGCCGCGGCCGGCCCGGATCATGCCGGCCTGCTGCAGCACCCCCAGCGCCACCGTCACCCCGGCCCGCCGCACCCCCAGCATGATCGCCAGGTACTCGTGCGTGAGGCCGAAGGAACTGCCGGTGCGGTCCCGCGTCATCAGCAGCCAGCGGGCGCAGCGTTCCTCCAGCGTGTGCAGCCGGTTGCAGGCGGCGCTCTGGGCGACCTGGTTGAAGTGCGCCTGGACGAAGCGCAGCAGGCGGTGCCGCAGCGGCTCGCTGCGCCGCATCGCCTCCCGGATCGCGTCGGCCGGCATGCTCCAGCCGGCTCCGGGGACCTGCATCTCGCAGTCCGCGGGCGCGGAATCGGCCGCCAGCAGGACCGGGGTGCCGACCAGCCCCTCGTTGCCGATGGTGCCGACCTCCACCGCGTCGCCCTCGGGCGTGGTCGAGATGAGGGACGCGCAGCCGCGCTCGATGAACCAGACGTGGGTGATCGGCTCGTCCGCCCGGAAGAAGACGGTCTTGTAGGGCAGGTCGGTCCATTCCAGGTGCGGCCGGACCAGCGCCGCCTCCTCGGGCGACAGGGACCGCAATATGTAGTTCCGGCCGGCGGCGGGATCGGGATGCGGGGCGTTCATTGCCTGCTCCTCCTCGAGCGGTGAACGGTACCGCAGGCGCGCCCGCGGGGAGGGGGGACATTGGGCTTAAGCAGATTTTGAAGGGGATGCCGAGCGTCCTGCCCGGCCGGCCAGAAGCAGGTCCATTGCCTCCGCCGCGACGGCGGCCGGCACCGCGTGGCCGCCCTGGAACTCCCGGTAGCGGACCGCGTAGCCGGCCTCGCGCAGGCGCGGCACCAGCCGGCGGCTGCAGGCATCGACCGGCAGCACCGGGTCGTCGGTCCCGTGCGACACGTAGACGGCGGGGCGGCCCTCCAGGTCGGTCGGCGCCATGAAGCCCGGCGCGAAGGCAAGCACGTGGGTGAACAGGTCGCCGTTGATGAGCCCCAGCGACAGCGCGTAGGAGGCGCCGTCGGAGAAGCCGGCGACGGCGATGCGGGCGGGGTCCACCCAGCGGGACGCGAAGACCGCCTCCAGCGCCAGGTCGATGAAGGCCACGTCCGGCCCGTAGCTGCGGACGATGAAGTCCCAGGTCCGCCGCCGCGAGTCCGGGGCCAGCAGCACCGCCCCGGCGCGGTCGGCCTCGGCGTACAGCAGCGGCAGGACCCCGGCCGCGTCGCCGCCCGCCCCGTGCAACAGCAGCACCAGCGGCCCGGGGCCGTCGGCCGGGGCGGAGGCCGGCACGTAGACGAGCCCGTCGCGCGGTTCCGCCAGCCCCAGCCGGTGCAGCCCGGGCGGTAGGCCGGCCGCGGCGGGCGCCCCGGCCGGCGGACGCGCGTCCAGCCGTCCCTCCATGGCCCCTTGCGCCGCCATCGTTCCCTCCCTGACCGTTGCCGGAACCGGCGCGGCCTCCCGGCCGCCGGCACCCTGAACATGCGGGGACCGCTTTCATGCCGCGCCCGCGCGAACCGGGACGAGGAGAACACGGGACGCCGGCTTCCGCGACACCCGGGGAAGGGGGCGGGGCATAAGGGGTATGCCCGCAGGCGCCCGCTGCCCGGCCCGGACCCCGGTCCTATCATCGCAGACCGGGTTCCCGGGGTGGCTGCCGGAACCTTTGGCGGGCAGGGTGGTCGGATGCGTGTCGCAGTCGAGACGGACTTGGTGCAACGGACAGTGGACAGGCCGCCGGGGCCGGAGGACGGGCTGCCGGCCAGGCTGACCCGCATCATCGACCTCTTCCCCACCCGGCGCGCCGCCGCGGCGGCGGCCGGGGTCAGCGTCGACCAGATCGCCCGCTACATGGCGGGCACCAGCGCCCCGCCCTTCGCGGTCGTGGCCCGCCTCGCCGCGGCGCAGGGGGTCAGCCTCGACTGGGTCGCCACCGGCACCGGGCCGACCCGCAACGCCGCCGCTGCGGCCGGAACCGGGCTGGAGGTGCAGGGGCTGGTGCCGGCGCCGGAGGCCGGCTGGTACGCCGCCGCCCCCCTGGCCGTGCGCCTGCCGGCCCTGCCGGGCGCCTCCCCGTCCGCCACCATCGCCGTCATGGCGCCCGACAACGCCCTGAAGGCCGCCGGCATCGTCGCCGGCCACGTCTGCTTCTGCGTGGTGGGGAGCCCGCTGGTGCAGGGCGACGTCGCCTTCGTCCGCCGCGCCGACGGCCGCGCGGCCCTGCGCACCGTGCGCGAGGCGACGGAGGATGAACTCCGCCTGGAAGCGCCGGACGGCGGGACGGAGTCGCTGTCCCACGCCGAGCTGTCCCTGGTCGCCGCGGTGCTGCAGGTCCGCCGCAAATGGTAGCCGGGCCGCGGCGGGCCTCCGCCTGAACCGGCCGGCAGGAAAAGGGCCCCGCCTCGGGGGAGGCAGGGCCCAAGTCTGCGGATGACCGAAGGAAGGTCTGGCAATGCCGCGGCGGGCGGGGCGGGCCCGCCAGCCGCAGATATGCGAACAACATCGGCATTAGTGCTGAGTTCCCTGGAGGCCTGCGGAATTCCGGCACCCCCGGCCGGCGGCGGCCGCGTGCCGGTGCAGGTTCCGGCGGGGCAGCCGCGGGGCGCCGGGGGAACTTGGGCACTTCCTGGCATGACCTTGCGGAGGCGGGGGGGAATTCCTGCGCCGGCGGGCCCGTGACGCGTGCGGACTTTGTTGGCGACGCGCGGGCCGGAATAATACTATCGTCCAGGCGGGGCCGCCGGGCTCCGGGGTGACGGAGGCTGTGGGTGTCGAACAGCGTTGCACAGGCCTGCTGCCGCCTCCTCGCCGGCCTGTTCCTCCTCGCCGCGCCGACCGCCGGAGCGCAGACCGGTGCCGCGGCGGGACCCGTCCGGTTCTGCTACAGCGACTGGGTCCCCTACGTGACCGGGGCGGACGGGCCCGAGGGCATCTCCGTCGACGTGCTGACCGAGGCCGCGCGGCGGATCGGGCGGGAGGCGACCTTCACCGGACTGCCCTGGGCCCGCTGCCTGGCCGAGACGTCGCGGGGCGGCTTCGACGCCGCCATGGACGCGGTGCCGCGCGCCGGCTACGTCTCCGGCCGCCACTCCTACATCTTCTCCTACGAGGGGTTCTGGGTGCGGGCCGACGACCCGCTGGAGCGCTTCACCGACATCGCGGAATTTTCCGGGCGGACGGTCAACCTGATCCAGGGCTGGTGGTACGTGGACGAGGTGCTGCGCGACGACCGGCTGGTCCTCGTCCGCCTGCCCAGCGAGCAGAGCCAGCTGCTCTCGCTGCAGAGCCGCCGGCAGGATCTGGCCTTCGGCGACCTCGTCACGCTCGCCAAGACCGCGCAGGCGCTGAAGGCCCGCGTACGCCCCCTGCTGCCGCCGGTGGCCGAGGTCAAGGTCTATCCCCTGTTCAACCCGGCCGCGGCGGAGACGGCCGGGCGGATGGACGAGGCGATCGGCGCCATGCTGGCGGACGGCGCGGTGGACGACATCTACCGGCGCCACACCGGCGTCTCCCTGTCCGACCTGCGGCGGATGGTGCTGGACCCCGCCGCCTCGCCGGCGCTCCAGTCCCTGCTGGGGTTCTGACGGGCTCCCCGGGAGGCCGCGTCAGAAGCGCAGGCGGGCCGTCAGGAAGACCTGCCGGGGGGAGCCGACCTGGAGGGTCTGGAACAGGCCGGCGGGATCGGAATCGACATAGCCGTTGGTGCCGACCGTGGCGACGTGGCGGCGGTCCAGCAGGTTGGTGACGCTCGCCTCCAGCTCCACCCCGCCCAGGCTGTAGCCGAGGCCGGCGTCGACCAGCGCGTAGCCGGGGACGGACCCGTCGTTGAGGTAGGTGTAGTAGCGCCTGCCCACTGCGGAGACGGAGACGCGCGCCGACAGCGCCCCCGCCTCGTAGGCAAGCGTCCCCTTGGCGAGGTGGCGGGGCGCGTCCACCACGGTCTTGCCCTTGGTCGGCGCCACCACGCGCCCGGTCCCGTCGCTTGTGTCGTCGTCGTAGCGGGAGCGGTTGTGGGCGTAGGAGGCGAACAGCGACCAGCCAGGCAGGAACCGCCACAGCAGCGCCGCCTCCATGCCGGTGGAGGTGACGCCGCCGACGTTCGCCAGGGCCGACGGGTTGCCCTGGATCGCCGGGCCCAGCTGGGCCGCCAGCAGCCGGTCGTGGAAGCGCACGCGGTAGCCGGCCAGCACCGCGTCCACCGCCCCGCGCCGCAGCCGCCAGCCGCCCTCCGCGGTGTCGGCCGTCTCCGGCTTCAGCCGGCCGCGGATGGCGTCGAAGCCGGTCTGGGTGGTGGAGAAGGGGCCGTCGGTGCGCGAGCTGACGAAGGCGCGCAGGGACCGGCTGTAGCCGGCGAACAGCTCGTCGCCGCCCTCCAGGCGCAGGTTGGCGCCCAGCTGCGGCAGGAAGCCGTCGCGGGCGGCGATGCGGCCCTCCACCGGCGTGCCGACCAGGGTCCTGGACCGGTTGCGCACCTCCACCGAGCGGAAGCCGGCCGTCAGCTTCAGCCCGTCGGCCGCCAGCCAGGTGTCGCGGAGGTGGAACTGGCGGGTGTCCGTGTCGAAGGCGTTGCGCCACTCCGTCAGGAACGGGTCGTCCTGGAACGCGTCGGCCCGCCGGTTCGGCGCCGCCCGCTCCAGCCCGTAGAACAGGCGCGCCTGGACGAAGTCGTTGTCCTCGTACCAGACGCCGGCATCCAGCGTGTGGTCGCCGGCCGCGTAGGCGGCGCCCAGGATGGCGCCGTGGCGGGCGATGTCGTAGGCGGTGGAGCGGACGGAGACGGGCGCCCCGCCCTCGGCGGCGGGGGTGGCGGTGTAGGGGGTGAACCAGGTGCCGAGGCCCTTGTTGTCGTGGCCGTAGGCGGTGGCGCGCAGCTCCAGGGCGTCGGTGAGCGGCCAGGCGAGGGAGGTTCCGCCGATGAGGTCGCGGCGGTTGCCGGCGGCGTCGAAATAGACGTCGTCGGGGGTGAGGTAGGGGGCCGGGAAGGGGGTTCCGTTCCGGTAGGCGTCGGCGATGGCGACGGCGGTGGCCCAGTCGTCGGAGATGTTGTCGAGCCCGTATCCCAGGCGGTGGATGAGGGCGAGGGAGAGGTCCTGGTAGTCGTTCTCGTGCCGGTCCGACCAGTTCAGGAAGCCCGACAGGACAGCCTCTCCCAGCGGCTGCACGAACCTGCCGTTGGCCCGCACCTGGCGCTGCCGGCCCTCGCCCTTCCACTTGTCCATGCCCAGCCGGTCCAGGCTGAGATAGAGGCCGCCGCCGCCCGGCAGGGTGCCGGTCTCCAGCCTCGCCATCGCGTGCAGCATCCGCTCCCCGCCCACGCCCAGCGACGCCAGCACCCCGGGCTCCTCCGCCGGGTCGATGGAGAAGAACCGGAGGGCGCCGCCGAGGTTGGAGGTGGAGGCGGTGTCGAGGGCGCCGGCGCCCTGGGACAGCTCGATGCGGCCGATGTTCTCCGGCGAGATGGCGCGGCTGATATGGAGGCCGTTGGCGTTGGCGTAGGACATGTCGCCCAGCGGCACCCCGTCCAGCGTGAACCCGAGCTGGTTCTGGGAGAAGCCGCGGACGGAGATTCGCACCGCCCATTCGTAGGCGCCGAACGGGTCGGCCGCCTGGAAATTCACGCCGGGCAGCTTGGCGACGGCCTTCAGGGGGCTGGTGCCCGGCGGTGCCGCGATGTCGCGGGGGGCGATGGTCTGGACCTGGCGCGCCTCGCCCCGCCCCAGGACGACGATCTCCCCCAACTCCTCCTCCGCGGCCGCCGGCGCGGCCAGGAGCAGCACGGTCAGGACGGGGGCCGGCAGACGCGCCCCTCCACGGGGCCTGCGATGCGGAACCGTGCCCGCCGGTCGTGCAGCCTTACCTGGGATGGTCCGTTCCTCCCGCCCTTCGACGTGTCTCGATCCCGGGATGCGCGCCGAGGCGCCGTGATCCCGCCCCGCGACCCGATCGGAAGGGCTAACTCCAATAGAGAGGTTGATCGGGGGCGGCCCCGCGGTCAAGCCGCCAGGTGACCCCGACCGGCCGCGTCCCTCAGTGTGCCGCCGGCCCCTCCCAGCCCGGCGGGACGCCGGCCATGTCGGGCAGGCGGTGGGCGATGCCCTTGTGGCAGTCGATGCAGGTGCGCTCGCCGGTGAAGAGGTAGGTCTCGTGCGCGGCGGCGGCGCGGGCGCCCTGGCGGGTGATGTCCATGGATTCAGCACTGTGGCAGTTGCGGCACTCCAGCGAGTTGTTGGCCTTCAGCCGGGTCCATTCGTGCCCGGCCAGCTCCAGCCGCTTCTCCAGGAACTTCTCGCGCGTGTCGATGGTGCCGAAGATCTTGCCCCAGACCTCCTTGGAGGCCTGCATCTTGCGGGCGATCTTGTCGGTCCAGTCGTGCGGCACGTGGCAGTCCGGGCAGGTGGCGCGCACGCCGGAGCGGTTGGTGAAGTGGATGGTGGTCTTCAGCTCGGCATAGACGTTGTCCTTCATCTCGTGGCACGAGATGCAGAACGCCTCGGTGTTGGTGGCCTCCAGCACGGTGTTGAAGCCGCCCCACCAGATGACGCCGGCCAGGAACCCGCCCAGGGTCAGGAAGCCCAGACCCAGGTGGGTGGCCGGCCGGGAGAACAGGGCCCAGAGGGCGCGCGCCAGCCGCAGCAGCCCGTTCATTTCCCGCCTCCCCCGGCGCGGCCGTCGCGGATGACCGTGTCGACGTCCTTGAACATGTTGCCGACCGGCGGCTGCGCCTCGGACTGCGGCACGTGGCACTGGGTGCAGAAGTAGCGCCGCGGCGCCACCGCCCCCAGGGTCTGGCCGGTGCGGTCCTGGAAGTGGGTGACCGAGATCATCGGCGCCTGGCTCTCGCCCGTGTGCTCGCGGCCGTGGCAGGTCAGGCACTTGTTGGTGTTGAGGTCGAGCTGGTAGTCACGGATGGCGTGCGGGATGACCGGCGGCTGGTCCGGGTAGTTCCGCTCGCGCTTCACGTCGTCGGCCGTCTCCTTGGCGATCGGCGCCGCCTCGTTGACGGTGGGGAAGTCGGTGCCGCGCAGGCCGGGGCCGTCGGCGGCCCGCGCCGCCGTGCCGGCCAGCGCCGCCGCGAGGATCAGGGGGAGGATGCGTTTCATGGCGGCTCTCCTCACGCCGGGACGATGCGCACGGCGCACTTCTTGAAGTCCGCCTGCTTGCTGATGGGATCGGTGGCGTCCAGCGTCACCTTGTTGATGAGGACCTCGGCGTCAAACCAGGGCACGAAGACCAGCCCCTGCGGCGGCCGGTTGCGCCCGCGCGTCTCCACCCGCACCCGCACCTCGCCGCGGCGCGACTGCACCCTGACCTCCGAGCCGCGGCGCACGCCCAGCTTCTTGGCGTCGTCGGGATGCATGAAGCAGAGCGCCTGCGGCACCGCCCGGTACAGCTCCGGCACCCGCATGGTCATGGAGCCGGAGTGCCAGTGCTCCAGCACGCGGCCGGTACTGAGCCAGAACGGGTACTCCGCGTCCGGGCTCTCCGCCGCCGGTTCGTAGGGCAGGGCGAAGATGCGGGCCTTTCCGTCCTTGTGGCCGTAGAAGCGCATGCCCTCGCCCTTCGGCACGTAGGGGTCGGTGCCCTCGCGGAAGCGCCAGCGCGTCTCCTGCCCCTGCACGACCGGCCAGCGCAGGCCGCGGACCTGGTGGTAGGTGTCGAAGGGCGCCAGGTCGTGGCCGTGGCCGCGGCCGAACTCGGCATACTCCTCGAACAGGCCCTTCTGGACGTAGAAGCCGAAATGCCGGGACTCGTCGTTGCCGTAGGCCGGGTCGCAGTCGGAGACGGGGAAGCGGTTCACCTGACCGTTGGCGTAGAGCACGTCGAACAGCGTCTTGCCGCGCAGCTCCGGCGCCTTCGCCAGCAGCTCCTCCGGCCAGACCTCCTCGACCTTGAAGCGCCTGGAGAACTCCATGAGCTGCCAGAGGTCCGAGCGGGACTCGCCCGGCGCCGGCACCAGCTGGTGCCAGACCTGGGTGCGCCGCTCGGCGTTGCCGAAGGCGCCCTCCTTCTCCACCCACATGGCGGTCGGCAGGATGAGGTCGGCCGCCTGCGCCGTCACCGTGGGATAGGCGTCGGAGACGACGATGAAGTTCTCGGGGTTGCGGTAGCCGGGCCAGGTCTCCTGCGCGGCGTTGGGGGCCGCCTGCAGGTTGTTGTTCACCATGATCCAGTAGGCGTTGATCTTGCCGTCCTTCAGCATCCGGTCCTGCTGGACGGCCCAGGCGCCCGGCTTCTCCGGGATGGTGCCGGGAGGAAGCTTCCAGATGTGCTCGGCGTGGGCGCGGTGCTCGGGGTTGGTCACCACCATGTCGGCCGGCAGCCGGTGGGAGAAGGTGCCGACCTCGCGCGCGGTGCCGCAGGCCGAGGGCTGGCCCGTCAGCGAGAAGGGGCTGTTGCCGGGCTCGGAGATCTTACCCGTCAGCAGGTGGATGTTGTAGACGAGGTTGTTCGCCCACACCCCCCGGGTGTGCTGGTTGAAGCCCATGGTCCAGAAGGACACGACCTTGACCTTGGGGTCGGCGTACAGCTCCGCCAGCGCCTCCAGCCGGTTCTTCGGCACGCCGGTCAGCTCGGCCGTGTAGTCCAGCGTGTAGGTGGAGACGAACTTCGCGAACTCCTCGAAGCTGATCGGGTCGGCCTCGTTCGCCTTGGCGGCGTTCTTCGCCTTCTTCTCCAGCTCGTGCTCGGGGCGCAGCCCGTAGCCGATGTCGTCGCGCCCGCGCATGAAGACCGCGTGCTTGGAGACGAACTCCTTGTTCACGCGACCGGTGCGGATGATGTGGTTGGCGATGTAGTTCAGGATCGCCAGGTCGGTCTGTGGCGTGAACACCATCGGGATGTCCGCCAGGTCGAAGGAGCGGTGCTCGTAGGTCGACAGCACCGCCACCTTGACGTGGGGGGCGGAGAGGCGGCGGTCGGTCACCCGGGTCCACAGGATCGGGTGCATCTCCGCCATGTTGGAGCCCCAGAGGACGAAGGCGTCGGCCTGCTCGATGTCGTCGTAGCAGCCCATCGGCTCGTCGATGCCGAAGGTGCGCATGAAGCCGGCGACGGCCGAGGCCATGCAGTGCCGCGCGTTGGGGTCCAGGTTGTTGGAGCGGAAGCCCGCCTTGTAGAGCTTGGCGGCGGCGTATCCCTCCCACACCGTCCACTGGCCCGATCCGAACATGCCGATGGCGGTCGGGCCCTTCTCCTTCAGGGCCTTCTTCCACTTCTCCGCCATGATGTCGAAGGCTTGGTCCCAGGTGACGGGCGTGAACTCGCCCTCCTTGTCGTAGCGGCCGTCCTTCATGCGCAGCAGCGGCCGGGTCAGCCGGTCGGAGCCGTACAGGATCTTCGACAGGAAGTAGCCCTTCACGCAGTTGAGGCCGCGGTTGACCTCCGCCTGCTGGTCGCCGTGGGTGGCGACGACGCGCCCGTCCTTCACCCCCACCATGACCCCGCAGCCGGTGCCGCAGAAGCGGCAGGGCGCCTTCGACCAGGTCATGCGCGCGGCATCGCCGGTGGGCAGCGGCGTGGCGGCGGAGGGCAGCGGCAGGCCGGCGGCGAGCGCCGCGGCGGCGGCCGCGTTGGCCTTCACATAATCGCGGCGTGTCAAGGACATGGGATCACCTCTTCAAGCGAGCTGACAGGTTCGGCGTGGTGGTAGACGAGGAGCGCGTTGACCACGCCCTCCAGCTTCTGGATGCGGTCGATGCCGTCGACCAGGGCGCGGTCCGTCGGCGCTTCCAGCACCGCGGCCAGCTTGCCCGCGGGATCGCAGCCCGCGACCTCGCCGCCCAGCTCGGCCAGCAGGCCGCGCACGGCGTCCAGCCGGTCCGGGCGGGCCTGCACGACCACGCTGGCGATGTGGAGCAGCGCCGTCATGCCCGGGCCTCCCCGGCCATCGCCATTTCGGCCATCGCCGCCCCGCCCATCGCCACCGCGCCCACCGGGCAGACGGCGACGCAGGCGCCGCAGCCCGTGCAGGCGGAGGCGTCCAGGACGGGCGTCGAGCCGCCGGCCCGGCGCGGGAAGGTGAGCGCGCGCTCGGCGCAGGCGTCGGCGCAGCTGCGGCAGACGACGCCGGCGGCGATGCAGGCGGCGCCGATGCGGGGCAGCAGGCGCCAGGGCGCCGCCGCGCGCTCGAACAGGGGCTGCGGGCAGGCGTCGGCGCAGGCGCCGCAGAAGGTGCAGCCGCCGTTCCGGAAGTCCACCTCGGGAAAACCGCCGTCGCCGGCGGCGAGGATGCCCTCCGGGCAGGCGGCGGCGCAGCGGCCGCAGCGGGTGCAGAGGTCGGTGAAGGCGTCCAGGCGGGCCCAGGGCGGCCGGACCGCCGGGCGGCGGGCGGTGCCGCCCCGGAGGAAGGCGCGGCGGGTGGTCTCAACGGCGGTCATGGCGGGCGCTCCCCTCACGCGACCGGCGGCCCGGCGAGGAGCTGGTACATCCAGACGCAGAAGCCGTAGCCGGCCACGACCGCGACGGACAGGGCCGGCACCAGCACGAAGGCCAGGAAGGCGAAGAACAGGGCCTCCTGGCGGCGGGTGGGAGTGGGGCGGGACATCGGTCGGCCTTCGCTCGGGAGGATGGTTCACCGGCCCACCCTAGTCGAACTCCCGGGGGCCGCCCTTGACGTGGATCAAGCCGGCGGCCCGACGGGGGTAATCCCGCCCCGGCGGTTCCGCGCGGCCGGCCGCGGGATCTCCGGCGGGACCGGCCACTGCCGCCGGCGGTCCGGCTGACCGGGCGGGCGCGCGGGCCCGGCATATCCTTCCGGTTGTCGGGGCGCGGACTTCCAACCGGGGACCGGACGCAAACTTTGATGTGGCGCAAGGCGCGGCGCGATCGGTTTGGGTAAGGCTGGGGCATGTCAGATGCAGCAGGAGCGGTTCCATGTCCTTGATCGACGACGCCGGCGATCCCCTGGCGCGCGTGCGCAGCGCCACCTCCCTGGTTGGGCTGGGCCTCCTCGGGCTCCAGATCCCCGTCTCCGTCGCGGCGGAGCTGGTCCTGCTGGGCGAGGTCAGGGGCTGGGGCACGCTGGTGAGCGGCGTGCTGTTCCTGGCGGCGGCCGGGCTCTGGCGGGCCTGGCGCGGCCGGGCGGCCGGCCGCTACGCCGTCGCCCTGCTGCTGCCGATGGCGGGGGCGGCGGTGCAGCTCTCCCTGCAGGGGCATCCCTGGCAGGTCGACCTGCACATCTACTTCTACGTCCTGCTGGCCGTCACCGCCGGCTTCTGCGACGTGCGCGCGGTCCTGGCGGCGGCGGGCGGGGTCGTCCTGCACCATTTGGCCGCGGCCCTGCTGATGCCGGAACACCTGATGCCGGGCGGGCCGGAGCCGCTGCGCCTCGCCATCCATGTCTGGCTGGTGCTGTTCGAGACGGTCCTGCTGGCCGCGCTGGCGCACGTCATGGCGACCGCCTTCCGGCAGGGCGAGGCGGCCCTGCGCGACGCCCGCGCCGCCCATGAGGGGCTGGAGCGCGCCGCCGCCGAGCGCGAGGCGCTGCAGGCCCGGGCCCGGGAGGAGCGCACCGCGGCGCTGGGCGGCGTCGCCGCCCGCATCGAGGAGGAGATCGGCCGCCTCGTGGAGGAGGTCGCCGGCATCGCCCACCAGGCCGAGGCCGACGCCGACGCGCTGCGGGCCGCGGTGTCGCGCGGTGCCGGGATCGCCGGCACGGTCCAGGACGCCAGCCGCGCCGCCGCCGACCGGGCGGAGGCGCTGGCCGACGCCACCGGCCAGATGGCCGGTTCCATCCAGGAGATCAGCAGCCAGGTGGCGCGCTCCACCGCCGTCTCCCACCGCGCGACCGAGCGGGCCCGGCACGCCCGCGGCGCCATCGACAGCCTGACCCACACCACCGCCAGCATCAACGAGGTGCTGGGCGCCATCGCCGACATCGCCGCCCAGACCAACCTGCTGGCGCTGAACGCCACCATCGAGGCGGCGCGGGCGGGCGAGGCCGGCAAGGGCTTCGCCGTCGTGGCGGGCGAGGTCAAGAACCTCTCCGCCCAGAGCGCCCGGGCGACCGAGGAGGTGTCGGCCAAGGTGGCGGCCATCCGCGCCAGCACCCAGCAGGCCGTCGCCGCGATGGAGGAGATCGCCGACACCATCTTCGACCTGGACCGGGTCAACGCCGCCATCGCCGCGGCGGTGGAGGAGCAGACCGCGGTCAGCCGCAGCATCACCGGCGACGCCGTCGCCGCCGCCGAGGGCACCAAGGCGGCCGCCGACGGCAGCGCCACGGTCGCCGAGGCCTGCCACGCGGCGGGCGCCACCGCCGACCGGGTCGGCACCCTGGCCGGCAGCCTGCGGGCCCGGGTGGACGGGCTGTCGGAGACGGTGACCGGCCTGGTGGGCGAACTGGGCGAGGTGGCCTGAGACAAGCTGCCCGGCCCGGGGTTCGGGCGGCCCGGGTCAGGTGGCGGGAGCAGCCCCCGCCGCCCCGCCCGGCTGCCGGTGGCAGTCGCAGTGCGGGCCGCAGGCGCCGACCTCGATCCGGGCCGGGCCCAGCGGGTTCGGCGTCGGCAGGAAGCGGCCCTCGCCGCGGTCATAGGCCAGCAGCTCGCCCGTGTGGGGGTCGAGGAACCAGCCGTGCGTGGCGAGCCGGCCTTCGTCCACCCGCTCACGCAGCCAGGGGAAGGTCAGCAGGTTGGCGACCGAGCGCAGCACGCAGCCCAGCTCCAGCGCCTGCAGCCGCGTCGCCGGCGGCAGGCGCATCGCGTCCACCGCGGCGCGCACCGGCGCCATCGTCTCCATCCAGTCGCCGAGGAACTCGAACCCCTGACGCGGCGCGGCCAGGGCCCGGACCCCGCCGCAGCCGCCGTGGCCCAGTACGATGACGTGCTCCACCTCCAGCACCCGCACCGCGAACTCGATGGCGGCGGAGGTGCCGTGGGGCCGCCCGTCGCGCCCGTAGGGCGGGACGATGGCGCCGACGTTGCGGATGACGAGCATGTCGTCCGGCCGGGCGCAGGTCAGCATGGCCGGGTCGACCCGGCTGTCGGTGCAGCCGATCACCAGCACCTTAGGCGCCGGGGCGTCGGCCGGCAGCTCGCGGTGCCGGCCGCGGTGCCGGCCGCGGTGGCTGTCGCGGAACTCGGCGAACCCTTCCATCGCGCGGCCCAGCGCGGCTTGCATGTCCAACGCGGATCCCATGGCGCGCATCCTCCAGGCTGGCGGCGCGGCGCGCCGCGGACGGTCAGGCGGGCACCGGGACCTCCCGGGCGGGGATCGCGGCGGCGGGTGCCGCGCGGAGGCCGGCGGTGAAGGCGGCGAGCGTGCTGGACAGCGAGCCCGGGGCCAGCATCACCTCGATCAGCTGGAACCGGCCGCGCCGCTGCAGCGCCAGGGCCAGCGCCGCGTCGAGCTCCCGGCGCGTGGCGACCCGGTAGCCGTCGCCGCCCAGCGCCCCGGCCATGGCCGCGTGGTCCCAGCCGGCCCGCTCCACGTGGCGGCTGGCGGGGTCGATCGCCTTCAGCATGCCCCAGCCGCCGTTGTTCAGCACGACCACCAGCGGGTCCCACCCGGCCTCGGCGCAGGCGCCCAGCTCCATCCCGGTCATCTGGAACGCGCCGTCGCCGACCAGCACCAGGGGGCGGCGGCCGGTCGCCGCCTGGGCGCCCAGCGCCGCCGGGACGGCGAAGCCCATGCCGGCGTAGAAGGCCGGCGCCATCACCGGCCGCGGCCGCATCTGCGCCGCCGCGAACAGGCAGTCGCCGACGTCCGACACCAGCTCCATGCCGGGATAGGCCGCCAGCGCCCGGTCCAGCGCCGCCGCCAGCCCGTCGGTGGTGAGGGGCGCGTCCGCCGCGACGGACGGCGAGGGTGGGGCGGGCGGCCGGCGGCGCGGCGGCGGGGCCGGGACCGGCGCCGGCAGCGCCTCCAGCGCCGCCAGCAGCGCCGCCAGCGACACGCCCTCGTGGCGCTCCCCGCCGACCGCCACGGTGCGGCCCAGCGCATGGGCGCAGCGGGCGGGGTCGAGCGGGCGCGCTGCCAGGGCGAAGTTGGTGTCGCACAGGATCACGCCCAGCAGCAGCAGCCCGTCGGACTCCTCCACCAGCTCCCGCACGAAGGGATCGCCGGCCCGGCCCAGATAGGTGCCGGCGACGGGCACGTCGCGGCCGGCCAGCACCCCCTGGCCCATGAAGCTGGTGACGACGGGCACGCCCAGCCGGCGCGCCAGCTGGGCGACCTGATCCTCCAGCCCGTAGCGGCGGACCTCCACGCCCGCCATCAGGGCCGGGCGGCGGGCCCGGCGCAGCAGCGCCATGACCGCTTGCGCCGCGGCGCCGGCCGCAGCCCCGTCGGGCTCGGCCTCGGGCGATGGAGGCAGGAGGCCGCAGGGGGCGTCCACCCGGTCGCGCGGGACCTCCAGGTAGACCGGGCGGGACTGCTCGGCCGCGGTCCGCAGCGTCGCGGCGATCAGGAGGGGGGCGGTGGCGGGGTCGTCCAGCACCGCCTGCGCCGCCGTCACCTCGCGGTAGATGCGGAGCTGGCTGCCGGCGTCCTTCACCTGGTGGTGCAGGGCCAGCGGCCCCGCCCAGTCGCGCTGCCCGGGCGCGCCTGAGACCACGACCAGGGGGGAGCGCTCGGCATAGGCGCCGGCGACCGCGTTGACCATGTTGAGCGCGCCCGCCCCGTAGGTGACGGCAGCCACGCCCAGGCCCCCGGCGCTGCGGGCGGCGCCGTCGGCGGCGAAGCCCAGCGCCGGCTCGTGCGCCAGGCAGTGGACGGGCAGCCGCCCGTCGCGCTCCAGCGCCGCGAACAGGGGCAGGGCATAGTCGCCCGGGATGCCGAAGACGGCGCGCGCGCCGTGCCGCACCAGCCCGTCGACCAGGCGTTCCGCGATGGTGGTCATGCCCTTCCTCCTTCCGCCGGGCGCCTACTCGGCGCCGGCCCGTTCCTGCGTGGCGAGCCAGGCGCGCCCCGCCCGGGCGTTGACGAAGCCGTTGGCGAAGCGGGCGGCCGGCAGCAGCGCGGCCAGGCGCGCCTGCGCCTCCGCCGGGTGCAGCGCGCCGTCCAGCACGCCGCGGTAGGCCTGGGCCACCGCCACCATGTCGGTGTCGTGCGGGGACAGCCGGAACCCGTGCACGCCCGCCGCGCGCAGCCGCGCCAGGTCCGGCAGCAGCGAGCAGTAGCTGCCGCTCAGCACCTGCACCCCGTTCACCGCCAGGAAGGGCATGCCGTCCAGCGTCTCCACCTCCATGCCGTCGGGGTCGCGCTCGCAGACGAACTGGCAGCCGTCCTTGTGCAGCCCGTGCGCCCGCGCGTGGTAGCAGCGGGCGGAGATGGCCAGCGGCAGGCGCCCGAAGGCGACCACGTCCAGCAGCAGCCCCGGCAGCGCGCGGGCGGCCTCGGCCAGCGCCGCGACGGCCTCCAGCGGCAGGTCGGGGCCCAGGCACACCCGCGTCGCCCCGTCGGCGGCCAGCCGGCGCAGCGTCGCCTCGTTGTAGACCTGGACGTAGGGGCCGACGGCGTGCGGCCGGCCGCGCAGCAGGGCCAGCGCGGTGGCGTCGCCGGCCTCGACGGGATGGTCGGTCTGCCCCGCCAGCGCGCGCACCGCCTGACGCTCGCGCGGCTGCATGACCAGCGCCGGTGTCGCCAGGATCACCTGCTTGCCGGCGCGCGACAGCCGCTCCGCCGCGTCGCCCAGGGCGTCCGCCATGTGGAAGCGCTTGGCGCAGACCACCTCGCCCAGGACGACGGTATCGACCGGCGCCTCGTCGGCGATGCGGCGGTAGAAGTCGGCCAGCCGGTCGGCCGGCCAGTTGAACAGGACAGGTCCAAGTGTCAGGCGGCCCGGCCGCATCGTCGCCTCCTAGCGCCAGCGCCGGTCGAACGCGCCCTGCGTCGACCGCCGCCCCTCAGTCTGGTCCGCCAGCGCGCCCGCGGGCGCCGCCGCCTTGCCGCCGGCCAGGGCCGCGTCGACCGCGCGGCGGAACTCGCCCACCACGCGCGCCACGTAGGCCTTGCCGCGCTGCCGTCCCTCGATCTTCAGGGCCCGGACCCCGGCCGCGACCAGCTGCGGGATGGAGCCCAGCATGTCGAGCGAGACCGGGTCCTCGAACAGGTGCCCCAGCCGTCCGTTGGCGGCGAAGCGGCCCTTGCACAGCGTGGGGTAGCCCGCCGGCTCGCCGGTGGAAAAGCCGTCCACGGTGACGTCGGCCAGCCGCGACAGCAGCCGCCCGTCGCGCTGCTCGTACCGCACGTGCGAGGCGGGGGAGCAGACGCCGTGCGTGTTGGGCGACTGCCCCGTCACGTACGAGGAGAGCTGGCAGCGCCCCTCCGCCATGACGCACATGCCGCCGAAGGCGAAGACCTCCGTCTCGATCCCGCACTCCCGGTTCAGCGCCGCGATCTCCGCCAGGGTCAGCACCCGGGGCAGCACCACGCGGCGCACCCCGAACGCCTCGTGGAAGTAGCGGATCGCCTCCGGGGTGGAGGCGGCGGCCTGCACGGAGAGGTGCAGGCGCTGGCCGGGATGGCGCTCCGCCGCCACGGACAGCAGCCCGATGTCGGCCAGGATGATGGCGTCGGCGCCCAGCCGCGCCGCGTCGTCCACCGCCGCCAGCCACGGCTCCATCCGGCCGGCGGTCGGGAAGGTGTTGATGGCGACGTAGAGGGCGCGGCCCGCCGCATGGGTGCGGGCGACCGCATCGCGCATCTCCGCGCGGGAGAAGTTCAGGCCGGGGAAGTTGCGGGCGTTGGTCTCGTCCCGGAAGCCGCAGTAGACGGCGTCGGCGCCGGCCTCCAGCGCCGCGTCCAGCGCCGCCGGCGTGCCGGCCGGGCAGACCAGGGAGAGGGGGGCGCTCATGCCGCCTCCCGCCCGTGCCGACGCCGATCCGGCGGGGCTTGGCGCAGCCGTTCCACCTCGGCCTCCAGGGCGCGCAGCCGCTCCTCCGCGGGCGCCAGCAGCGAGGCCCGCAGCGCGTCGGCGAGGCCGCCCAGGCGCGCCGCCGCGGGGACCAGCCGCGCGGCCGCCGACGCGGCCGGGCGGGCGAGGGGGCCGAGGGCCGCCAGCAGGTCGTCGGGCAGCCGCACCTCGGCATTGT
>DASPKT010000111.1:0-9749 GCA_035627915.1 Azospirillaceae bacterium | reverse complement strand
GGGTGCCGGGAACCGGCATGTCCACGGTGAACAGAAGCACCCGGCAGCCGGCGTCCGCGGCCTGGTGCAGCATGTCCCGGACGAAGCCCCGGTCGCGCACCATGTAGAGCTGGAACCAGAAGGGCTCGGCGACCGAGGCGCGGACCTCCGTCAGGGAGCAGGCGGAAACCGTGGACAGGCAGAAGGGCACGCCGGCCGCCTCCGCCGCCCGCGCGGCCTGGACCTCGCCCCGCCGGGCGTTGAGGCCGGCGAGCCCGATGGGCCCGAGCCCCACCGGCAGCTCCCAGCGCTGACCCAGCACGTCCGTGGAGAGATCGATGCGGGAGACGTCCTTCAGCACGCGCTGGCGCAGGGCGATGGCCTGGAGGTCGGACGTGTTCCGCCGCAGCGTCAGCTCGTCGAAGGAACCGCCGTCGATGTAGTCGAACAGGAAGCGCGGCAGGCGGCGCCGCGCCAGGTCCCGGAAGTCGCTGATCGCTACGGCGCGCGCGGCGCTCGGCCGCAAGGACGGGGACCGGGTCATGGGCGTCTCCCTCGTTGCCTGGCCGGCCCGGGGTCGGGAGCAGCGGCGCCCGATCCAGCAGACGGCTGGAAATGAGCGATATTTATCGATTGTGATTGATTATGTCACCTGAAATCAGGCGACGCCGCGGGGTCAGCCCAACCGCTGAAGGAAGGCGGGCGGCTCCGGGTGCGGCAGCCTGGACAGGAACTCCAGCCGGCCCAGGCCCTTGCGCAGGGCCGACACCATGTGCGCCTCCAGCGCCGCCGCAGCCGCCCCCGGCGCGCCGGCCAGCAGGTGCTCCAGCACCAGGCGGTGCTCGACCAGGAACGGTTCGTCCTGCGGGATGCCGAGATACTGCTGGAACAGGTAGGCGGTCGCCACCAGGGGTGTCTGGCTCTGGCGTATCGCCGAGAGCAGCCGCGGGTTGGAGCAGCGCCCGACGAGATCGATGTGGAGGTCGTGCTCGAACGCGCTCAGCTCCTCCACGCTCACGTCGGGATAGCGGGCCTCCGCGGCGCGCAGCCGGTCGCGCATGGCCGCCACCTCCTCGCGCGCGAGACCGTCCGCGGCGTCCAGGAGGGCCGCGGGTTCCAGCAGGCGGCGCATCTCGTAGAGTTCGTGCATGAGCCGCGGGGTCAGCTGCGGCACCGCCCAGTGGCTGCGCTGCACCTTCTCCAGCAGTCCCCGCTCCTCCAGCCGCCCCAGCACGTCGCGGGTGATGGTCCGGCTGACCCCGTAGGCCTCGGCCAGGGCCAGCTCCACCACGCCGTAGCGGCCGAAGGCCATGACCCCGACGACGTCCCGCTCGACCTGCTTGTAGATCCTCTCCCAGCCGGCCCGCGACCGCAACGCCTCGCGGGCGGCCTCGGGGATATCCAGCTCCGCCAGCGGCCGGACCGCCGCGGCGTCCGCTCCGCCGACGACATAGCCGCGCCCCTCGGCCTTGGCGACCAGCCCGTCCTGCTCCAGCCGGCGCAGCGCCTGGTGCACCGGCGCGCGGCTGAGGTCGAACTGGTCGGACAGGCGCGCCTCCTGCAGCAGCGCGCCCGCAGGGATGCGGCCGGCACGGATGCCGGCGCGCAGGACCTGTTCCACGATCTCGTTCAGCTTGGCCGAACCGTAGTCGAAGCGGTCAGAGACGGAACTCATGCAGGGCGGTCCGGTGACGGGCGATGAACTCCCAATCATACAGCACGCCGAGCCCGGGGCCATCGGGCACGGGGAAGCAGCCGTCGGCGCCCACGGCCTCCAGCTCGTCGGAGTATCCGCAGGCATAGACCCTGGGCAGCGGGTTGGCCATCCTGGGGCCGACCAGGGCCAGCTCGTAGAAGTTGGTGTTGCGGATGGCCGCCATGCAGTGGCGGTGCGCCGGCCCGCTGGCGTGGATCTCCACGTCGAGCCCGAGCGCCTCCGCCGCATGCGCGATCTTCATCACGCCGGTGATGCCCATGTCGTACTCCGGGTCGGCGCGCAGGAAGTCGGTCCCGCCGGCGATGGCGAAGTCGATCTTCGGTTCCACCCCGCGCACATGCTCGGTCGCCAGCAGGGGCGTGCGCAGCCGCTCGCGCAGGAGCTGATGCGCCTTGCACGACACGCCCGTGTCGCGGAACGGGTCCTCGTACCAGAAGAAGTTCGCCTCGTCGCAGGCACGGCCGACCGCCAGCGCGTCGGCGAAGGTGCGCAGCTGGCAGGCCGGGTCCAGCATCAGGGTCATGCGGTCGCCGACGGCGCGGCCGAGCGCCTTGATGGTGGCGACCTCGCGGGCGACATCCCCCTCATACCAGCCGTGCATCTTGAAGGCCCGGTACCCGAGGCCGAGGCACGCCTCGGCGAAGGCGACATAGGCCTCCGGCGAATCGAGGCCCCCCGCATGGTCGCCGTGGGCGGTGCTGGCATAGGTCGGCAGCCGGCGCCGCCAGCCACCCAGCAGCGTGCTCACCGAGGCCCCCAGCCGCTTGCCCGCCAGGTCCCACAGGCAGATGTCGATCATGCCGTGGCCCATGTGGTCGTACTGGCGGAGCGCCCGCTTGAACTCGTCGTAGATCAGCTCGCGCTGCAGGGCGTCGCGGCCCGGCAGCTGGGCCGCCAGGGTCAGGGTCTGGCCCAGCGCCATGCGCGTCGCGCCCCAGAGGCCCACATACTCGCCCCGCGACCCGTCCGCGGTCTCGATGACGATCGCATACTTGGAAACCGGCATGCGGCCGCCGGGCTGGTACACGAGATCGAACCTGCCGGCGTCGAGGCCGACGTCCGCCGCCGTGTAGGTGAACTCGTGGACCTCCACGCGGGATATCCTGGACATCACTCCCTCCTGCGTATTGCATGCAAAAAGCGTTCTGACAGACGATTAGGTGCATAGCTGAGCACCTGCGCCAAGCCTAAAATGCTTTTTGCGCGCAAAAAGCACTTGACCGGATCGGCGGCCTGCGGTGATCTGAAGCTACGCGACGGAGCGCGGGGACCGGCGGCGGCCGAAAATCCCGGCCGCGCGGCGGCGAAGGAGCAGGCCATGCTGGACTGTCATCACCACCTGTGGAAGGCGGACCGCGGCGACTACCATTGGATGGGCCCGCAGGTGCCGGTCCTCTGCCGGGACTACCTGGCCGACGACCTGGCGCCGCTGCTGCGCAAGGCCGGCGTCGAGCGGACGATCCTCGTCCAGGCGGCGCAGACCGAGGCGGAGACGGACTTCCTGCTGGAGATCGCCGCCGGGACCGACTTCGTGGCCGGTGTCACGGGCTGGCTCGACCTGGACGATCCCGGCTTCCCGGACCGGCTCGCCCACTACCGCCGCCACCCGAAGTTCGTGGCCGTGCGCCCCATGCTCCAGGACATCGGGGACGATGCCTGGATCCTGCGGCCCACCGTCCTGGAGAACCTCGGCCACCTGGCCGCGACCGGCTTCCCGCTGGAGTTCCTGACCTATCCCCGCCACCTCCCGCACGTCATCACGGCGCTGCAGCAGGTCCCGGGCCTGCGCGCGGTGGTCGACCACCTCTCCAAGCCGCCGATCGCGTCGGGCCGCCTGGAGCCCTGGGCGACCCTGCTGGCGCGCGTGGCGGCCTTCCCGAACGTCCATTGCAAGCTGTCGGGCATGGTCACGGAAGCCGACCACGGGACCTGGTCGCCCGCGGCGCTGGCGCCCTATGTCGAGCATGCGGTGTCGGTGTTCGGGCCGGACCGGCTGATGTACGGCAGCGACTGGCCCGTCTGCCGGCTGGCAGCCGAGTATGGCGAGGTGATCCACGCGCTGCGCCTGATCCTCGGCGCCCGCCTGGGTCCGGCCGACCTCGACAAGATCTTCCGCACCAACGGCGCCCGGTTCTACGGGCTGGAGGCGGGGCGATGACGGGGCTGGCCTTCGTCGGCGCCGGGACCGTCGCCGAACTCTACGCCAAGGCCGTGGAACGCGGCGTGGCCGCGACCTTCCGGGGCGTCGTCGATCCCGACGCCGGGGCCGCGGACGCGCTTGCGGCGCGGCTCGGCGGGCGCCGCTACGACACGCTGGAGGCGCTGCTCGCCGACCCGGGCGTCGACGCCGTGGTCGTGATGTCGCCGACCGCCACGCACGCGGACATCGCCGGGCGCTGCCTCTCCGCCGGAAAGCATGTGCTGGTGGAAAAGCCGGTGTCGCACACAAGGGCGGAGATCGACCACCTCGCCCGCCTGGCGGAGGCGGCGGGCCGGGTGTGCATGCCCGCCCACAACTACATCTACAATGCGGGGATGGAGCGCGCGCGGCAGCTGGTCGCCGAGGGCCGGATCGGCACCCTCGCCAGCGTCTGGCTGCTCTACAACGTGTTCCACGACGAGGCGACGGCCGCGCGCTACGGCGGCGTGCTGCGCGCCGTCGCCATCCACCATGCCTACACGCTCCTCTATCTCTGCGGGCGCCCGGTGCGGGTGATGGCGGTCCGGTCGCGGGTCCATTACGACGCCCTTCCCGACGAGGACCAGGCGCTGATCGTCTGCGAGATGCCGGGCGGGGCGCTGGCCAACCTGTGGGTCAGCTTCGCCGCGTCGGACCGGACCGGCGATCCCTGGACCGTCGTCTGCAAGGTGATGGGCACGAAGGGGACGGCCAAGGTCACCTGGAGCGACGCCGCGGTGGACGACGATGGCGGTCCCGCCTGGGGCATCCCCAGCTATGTCGACAGCTTCCGGGCGGAGCTGCGCTTCTTCCTGGAGCGGGCGGTCGGCGCGGGCGAGCCACCGCTCTCCTCCCTGGCCGACGCCCGGGACGCGCTGGCGATCCTGGAGGCGGCGGAACGCTCCATACAGGCCGGCGGCGCCTTCCAGCCGGTCCTCTACTCAGGCGCCTGACCCCGGGCCCGTGCAGGCCCCGGGCAAATCCCCCAACCCAAGCGGCCCCTGCGGCATGAGCCGCCGGCGCCGCCGTGGAAAGGCCATACCGTCATGGAACTGACCCCTTCGGGCCGCCTCGCCGGCGTCCTCCCGGTCGCCCCGACGCCCTTCACCGAAACCGGCGAGCTCGACCTCGAGGGGCAGGGCCGCGTGCTGGACTGCATGATCGACCAGGGAGTCGACGGCATCTGCATCCTCGCCAACTATTCCGAGCAGTTCTGCCTGACCGACGAGGAACGGCAGACGCTGGTCCGCTTCTGCCTGGAGCACGTCGCCGGCCGGGTGCCGGTCATGGTCACCTGCAGCCATTTCAGCACGCGGGTGGCGGCGGAGCGGGCCCGGTTCGCCGCCGCCGCGGGGGCCTCCCTCCTCATGCTGATGCCGCCCTACCACGGGGTCGGGCTGACCGCGTTGGAGACGGGCATCGTGGAGCATTTCCGCCGCGTCGGCGATGCGGCCGGCCTGCCGGTGATGGTCCAGGACGCCCCGCTGAGCGGCGTCCACCTGCCGGTCGCCCTGCTCGCGCGCCTCGCCCGCGAGGTGCCGCAGGTCCGCTACTTCAAGATCGAGGTCCCCTTCGCCGCCGCCAAGCTGCGCGGCCTGATCGAGGCCGGCGGCGCCCTCGTCGAGGGGCCCTTCGACGGCGAGGAATCGATCACGCTGATGGCCGACCTCGACGCCGGCGCCACCGGCACCATGTGCAGCGCCCTACTGCCGGACCTCATCCGCCCCGTCGTCGAGCACCACCGCAACGGCCGGCGCGCGGACGCCGCGGCGGCCTACGCGCGCATCCTCCCTCTCATCAACTACGAGAACCGGCAGTGCGGGCTGCGCGCCGCCAAGACCGTGCTGGCCGCGGGCGGCGTGATCCGCAGCGACGCGGTCCGCCACCCCCTGGAGCCGCTGCACCCGGCGACCCGCGACGGGTTGCTCGAACTCGCCCGCGAGGCGAACCCCCTGGCTCTGCGCTGGGGGCGGTGACCGGTTCGACCCCCTGGGAAAGGCATATCCGATGGAACCCTGCAGGAACTACATCGCCGGCGAGTGGGTGGCCGGCCGGGACCATGCGCCCGACATCAACCCGTCCGACACGCGCGACATCGTCGGGCTCTTCCCGCGGGCCGGCCGCGACGACGCCGACCGGGCCGTGGCCGCGGCCGCCGAGGCCTTCCCCGCCTGGTCGCGGACGACGCCCCAGCAGCGCCACGACGTGCTGAAGCGCATCGGGGACGGCATCCTGGCCCGCCAGGATGAGATCGGCCGGCTGCTGGCGCGTGAGGAGGGCAAGACCCTGCCGGAGGCGGTCGGCGAAACCGTCCGCGCCGGGCAGATCTTCCTGTTCTTCGCGGGCGCCTGCCTGCGGCAGGCCGGCGAGGTCCTGGATTCCGTCCGCCCGGACGTGCAGGTCGAGGTCCGGAGGGAGCCGCTGGGCGTGGTCGGCCTCATCACCCCCTGGAACTTCCCGATCGCCATCCCCGCCTGGAAGATCGCCCCGGCCCTGGCCTACGGCAACACCGTGGTGCTCAAGCCGGCGGAGGCGGTGCCGGCCACGGCCCACGCCCTGGCGCAGGTGATCGCCGGCGCCGGGCTGCCGCCGGGCGTCTTCAACCTCGTCGCCGGCCGCGGGTCCGAGGTGGGCCAGGCCCTGCTGGAGCACCCTGCGGTCGCGGCCATCTCCTTCACCGGCTCCGTGGATACCGGCCGGCGGGTCGCCCAGGCCTGCGCCGCCGCGACCCCGCTCAAGAAGGTGCAGCTGGAGATGGGCGGCAAGAACCCGCTCGTCGTCCTGGACGATGCCGACCTCGACGTGGCCGTCGACTGCGTGGTCAACAGCGCCTTCTTCTCCACCGGCCAGCGCTGCACGGCGGCCTCGCGGATCATCGCCACCGCCGGCATCCACGACCGGCTGGTCGAGGCCGTCGCCGCTCGGATGCGGCGGCTCGTGGTGGACCATGCGCTGAAGCCGGGAACCGACATCGGCCCCGTCGTGGACGAGGCCCAGCTCGACCGCGACCTCGCCTATATCGAGGCGGGCCGGCGCGAGGGCGCGCACCTGGCCGCCGGCGGCGAACGCCTTGCCCGCGACACGCCGGGCCACTACCTGGCGCCGGCCCTGTTCACCGGGGTGACGCCCGGCATGCGCATAGCCCGGGAGGAGATCTTCGGCCCGGTGGCCGCCGTCCTCCGCGCCGCCGGCTACGAGGAGGCGCTGGCTATGGCGAACGACACGCCGTTCGGCCTGTCGGCCGGCATCTGCACCACCAGCCTCCGCCACGCCCAGCACTTCAAGCGGCATGCGGAGGCTGGGATGGTGATGGTCAACTTGCCGACCGCCGGCGTCGACTACCACGTCCCGTTCGGCGGCCGGAAGGGCTCCTCCTACGGCCCGCGCGAGCAGGGATCGTACGCCGCGGAGTTCTACACCACGGTCAAGACGTCCTACCTGCGGGCCTAGGGCGGAAACGGAGCACCGACATGGATACCCCCGACGCGAGCGTGGCGGCGGCCGTCGCCGTGGCGGACGCCGCCGCGGCCTTCGCGGAATGGTCCGCCCAGGGTCCCGACCGCCGGCGACGCGTGCTGCTGCGCGCCGCGGACGCGCTGGAGGCGCGCGCCGACGACTTCGTCCGGCTGATGGCGGAGGAGGTGTCGGCGACCGTCCCCTGGGCGCGGTTCAACGTGGCGCTGGCGGCGTCCGTCCTGCGCGAGGCCGCGGCGCTGACCACCCAGGTGGGCGGCGAGATCATCCCGTCGGACCGGCCCGGCTGCCTGGCCATGGCGGTCCGCGAGCCGGCCGGCGTGGTGCTGGGGATCGCGCCCTGGAACGCCCCCGTGATCCTCGGGGCCCGCGCTGTGGCCCTGCCGCTGGCCTGCGGCAACACGGCCGTGCTGAAGGCGTCGGAGACCTGCCCGCGGACCCACCGGCTGCTGGCGGAGACGATCGCCGGGGCCGGGCTGCCGCCGGGCGCGCTCGGCCTGGTGACGCACGCGCCGGCCGACGCGGCGGCCTGCGTGGGCGCGCTGATCGACCATCCGGCGGTCCGCCGCATCAACTTCACCGGGTCGACGCGCGTCGGCCGGCTGGTCGCCGAGCGCGCCGCCCGGCACCTGAAGCCGGTGCTGCTCGAACTCGGCGGCAAGGCGCCGCTGCTGGTGCTGGCCGACGCCGACCTCGACGAGGCGGTCAAGGCGGCCGCCTTCGGCGCCTTCTTCAACCAGGGTCAGATCTGCATGTCGACGGAGCGGATCGTCGTCGTGGAGGAGGTCGCGGACGCCTTCCTCGACCGGCTGCGCGCCAAGGCGGCGACCCTGGCCGCGGGCGATGGCGCCTGCGGGGACACGCCGCTCGGCCCGCTGGTCAGCATGTCCGCGGCCGCGCAGGTGTCGGCCCTGGTCCGCGACGCGCTCGACCGCGGGGCCGCCTGCGTGGCGGGCGGGCTGCCGGACGGACGGCTGATGCCGGCGACGGTCGTCGACGGCGTCACCCCCGCGATGCGGCTCTACGCGGAGGAGTCCTTCGGGCCCGTGGTGGCCGTGATCAGGGCCCGCGACACCGCCGACGCCATCCGGATCGCCAACGACACGCCCTACGGCCTTTCCGCTTCCGTGTTCACCCGCGACGTCGCGGAGGGTCTGCGCGTCGCCCGGGCGCTGCGGTCCGGCATCTGCCACGTCAACGGCCCCACCGTGCATGACGAGCCGCAGATGCCGTTCGGCGGCACGGGCGCCTCGGGCTACGGCCGCTTCGGCGGCCGGGCCGGCATCGCCGAGTTCACGGAACTGCGCTGGATCACGGTCCAGTCGGGACCCGGCCACTATCCGATCTGATCCCGGGGCACCCCGGCACGGCCCGGCGCCGCCCCTTCCCGCCCGCCTGGAGGCCCCATGGACACCGCCGGCACCGCTTTCCTGGATGCCCTCGTCGAGCACGGGGTCACCCACCTCTTCGCCAACCTGGGCAGCGACCATCCGGCCCTGCTGGAGGCGCTGGCGGCGGCCAGGGCCTCCGGGCGGCCGGTGCCCCGGCTGGTCACCTGCCCCACCGAGATGGTAGCCCTCAGCATCGCCCACGGCATGGCCCAGGTGACCGGCCGGGCCCAGGCGGTCCTGGTGCATGTTGACTGCGGCACCCAGGCACTGGCCGGGGCCGTGCACAACGCGTCGCGCGGCCGGGTGCCCGTCCTGATCTTCGCCGGACTGTCGCCGGCCACCCAGGAGGGCGAGCTGCCGGGAAGCCGCAACGAGTTCATCCACTGGATCCAGGACGTCCCCGACCAGCGCGGGATCGTCCGGGGCTACGTGCGCTATGAGGCGGAGGTCCGGGCCGGCGCCAACATCAGGCAGCTGGTGCGCCGGGCGCTGCAGATCGCCGAGAGCGCCCCGGCCGGCCCGGCCTACCTCACCGCCGCCCGCGAGGTCCTGGAACAGCAGGTCCGCCCGGCCGCCGCGGACCCGGCGCATTGGCGGCCGGTGGAGCCGCGGGCGCTCGCCGGCGACGCCGTCGCCGAGCTGGCCGGGGCGCTGGCCGGCGCCCGGAACCCCCTGCTGGTGACCTCCTACGTCGGCCGCAATCCCGACGCCGTGGCGCCGCTGGTGTCCCTGTGCAACCGGCTCGGCATGGGCGTGCTGGAGTCGGTCCCCAGCCGGATGAACTTTCCGCACGACGATCCGCTCTATCTCGGCAGTGTGTGGAACCAGCCCGTGCAGGACCCGTCCCTGGCGGCGGCCGACCTCGTCCTGGTGGTCGACAGCGACGTGCCCTGGATACCCAGCGTCAACCGCCCGGCGCCGGACGCGCGCGTCATCCACATCGACGCCGATCCGCTGAAGGCGCAGATGCCGCTGTGGCACATCGGCGCCAGCCGCCTCTACGCGGCCG
>DASPKT010000110.1:0-38272 GCA_035627915.1 Azospirillaceae bacterium | reverse complement strand
GGTTGGCCAGGGAGAGGCTGATGGTGCCCAGCTGCTGCCGGGTCTGGAGCAGCAGGAGGTTCGCACCCTCCTCGTTCTGGTCGGCCTGGATCAGCTTGTTGGACCCTTCGGTGAGGACGTCCGAGAACTCCTTGGTGAAGGATTCGCGGGTCTGGATCACGTTCAGGTTCGTGCTGAGGCCTTGCGAGGCGGCCCGCAGGGTCGTCTTGGCGTAGTCGAGGTCCTTCACCGCCTTGTCGATGTCGGCGCGGTCCAGGAACCCGTTCTGGGCGAAGTCGAGGCGCAGGCCCTGACCGTCAGTCTGGATGTTCTTGCTGACCACGTTGATGAAGTTCGTGTTCGACTCGTTGAACTGGACCTGCAGGTCGTTCGACGTGTTGGGGTCGGTCCGCTGCACCGTGACCATGTTGGCGTTGGCCGAGGTGGAGGCGGCCGCCATGATTGTCCGGTCGTCCAGCGTGATGCGGACGGTGCCGCTGTCGAAGCCGAGCGAGTTCTCGCCCGAGGTCAGCTTGCCGTTGCCGCGGTCGTTGGCGGCCGAGCGGGTCACGGAGACGCCGTTCAGGTTGGTCGCGGTGACCGACACGTCGACGTTCTTCTCGATGGTCGAGGTGCCGTTCGCGGCCGTGCCCAGCGCCTCGAGCGCCGCGCGGTCGATGGTGAAGGAGATCACCGAGCCCGAGGAGAAGGACAGCGACACGTCCTTGGTCAGCGCGTTGCTGGCCGTGGCACCCAGCGAGAAGCTGACGGCGGTGCCGCTGGTCGCCTGGGCGGTGATGGTGAAGCTGCCGTTGGAGGCGGCGCCGACGGTGAAGCCGGAGGCGGCCAGGGCGGTGTTCACCTTCGCCTGCAGGGCGGTCGCGATGGCGTCGCGGCGCGTCTGCGGGTCGTCGACGGCGACGTCCTGGGCCGAGGCGGAGTAGGTGAAGGCGCGGCCGTTCACCGTCACGGTGAAGGTGTCGCCCTCCTCGACCGCGCCGGAGATGCTGACCGAGGACACCTGCGGGGTGCCGGTCCTGCCCGCCGTCGTCAGGTCGGCGGTCGCCGACTGGGTGTTGTCGAAGAACTTGATCGAGCGGGATTCGCCGTTCTCCGTCACCACGATCGTCCGCTCGCGGCCGACCGAGCCGCGCAGCTCCACCGAGATGTCGGAGAAGTTGCCGGCGGTGGCGCTCAGCTTGCCGGAGATCTTCAGCGACACCAGGCCGCGGGAGTCCTCGGCCTTCGCGATGTCGGCGCTGCTGCCGGTGATGGCGCCGGTGCCGGAGACGCGCAGCGAGTAGGTGTCGGTGGACACCACGTTCGTGACGCGGCTGTTCGACAGGCCGGTGATGGAGTTCACCTCGAGGCGCGAGGTGCCGGTGGCATCGAGTGTCCGGCCGTCGCCGACCAGGAGGTTCTTGCCCTGGTAGCCGCTGTCGCGGGCGATCTTGTCGATCTGGTCCTTGATGGCGTTGAACTGCGCCGCCAACGATTTGCGGGTCGCCACCGACGCGGCGTCCAGCCCCAGGTTGCCGTAGGCGGTGGTCGTCAGGCCGCGCGCCTGGTCGATCAGCGACTCGATGGCGGTGATGCCCTTGTCGCCGGCCTTGATCGTGCTGATCGCCTGCCCCATCGCGTCCTTCAGCGTGGACAGGTCGTTGGCGCGCTGGGACAGGCCCTTCGCCGCGAAGAACGAGGTCGGGCCGTCGAGGGCGCTGTTGATCTTGTTGCCGGTCGCGAGGCGCTGCTGGATCGTCTCGACCTGGGCATTGGTCTTCTGCAGGAGGAGCAGGTTGCTCCGCATGCCGCCGGTCAGGCCGATATCGTTGGTCGACACCATGGTACTCTCCTTTTGAGCTCAGAGGGCGAGGCCGTTTGGCCGCTCACATCCTTCTGCGTGGGTAGGGAAACTCGATGCTCCTGGCTGTCCGCGTGCCGCCCGAACCGGGGTGAGGCCGTGGACCCATGACCGGGCGGTGGACGGTCCCCACGGGCTGCGCCGTGAGGGTTGGCCACCGGGAGACCGGTGCGTTCAGCGTCGGATGCTCATCGTTTCCCTCCGCGGTGGTGGACGGTACTGCTTCGCGCTCTTCTCAGCAGGAAGCGTGCCACCGGCTCTCCGGAGAGCTAATGGATTGATTTTGCTGGTGCTGTTCAGTTGCGTCGGGGCACCCCGGATGGGGCGTCCCGACAGCGGGACCGGGACAAACTTTCCGCCGGGCAGGAAATTCCTGCCTAGCGGGGCCCTCGCGGGCGGTGCAGGCGGCGTGGAATGCCTACCGATCCGTTAAGGAATCCGGCCTTGGATCAGGGGGTTGCCGGGTATCCGGCGAACGCCGCCCGGATGAGATGGCCTAGGAACCGGCGGCGGGCCGGGCCGCCTGCAATCGACCCTGTGGGGATGCGTTAACCAATGCATTGCATTCTGCAATGCACTTCGGAGGCGAGGATGGCGACGCTGTGTTCTCGCGCCGCGTTTCGCAGCCGGCACTCGGCGACTTGCGTGCGGAACAGACCTTGGCCCGACGTGTCCAGCGTTCCGGTCCGGTGGGATCCGGCGGGACATTGTTGCCCTCTAAGCCATTGGAAAACAACGACTGAGGAAGGGCGGTGGCGACCCCGACAGGATTCGAACCTGTGACCGCTCGCTTAGAAGGCGAGTGCTCTATCCAGCTGAGCTACGGGGCCGTTGTCCGGCGCGGCAACAACGGAGCCGGGGGCGGCCCCCGGCGCCGGTCAGAAGCGGCCGACCTTGGGGCGGTCGGCGCGGAAATTGTCGGCGTAGCTCTTCGGGCGCACCCGGCGCTCCCGCGGCTCCGCCACGTCGTAGGACCAGCCGTTCTTCTCGGCGAAGGCGATGGCGTCCTCCTTGGAGGCGAAGCGCACCCGCACCTGGTTCAGCGTGTCGCCCGACGCGGTCCAGCCCATCAGGGGCTCCGGCCGGCGCGGCGTCTCGATCATGTACTCCAGGACCCAGTGGTGCGTGGAGGCCCGCCCCGACTGCATGGCGGTCCGGCTCGGCTGATAGATGCGCACCTGCATGGTCTTGGAACCTCGATCCCCGGTCTGACGACGACATCTCGCAGTGGTCGGAGCGGCCGGATTCGAACCGGCGGCCTGCTGCACCCAAAACAGCCGCGCTACCAGACTGCGCTACGCTCCGGGACCACGCGTGGGAGATACACCATGGCCCCCGGTGACGGCAAGGGGGCCGGCCCCGTCCTCCCCTTCCGGAGCCACCCTATTCGGCCGGGGCCGGGGCGCGGCGGAAGCGGGCCGCGATGGAGGGCGGGGTCATGACCAGCAGGTTGCCGCCGACGGCCAGCGCCAGCCCCAGCGCGCCCAGCGGCGTCCAGTGGAAATCCTCGAACAGGGTGGAGATGACGAGCGCCAGCACCGGCGTCATGACCGCCACGTAGCCGGCCCGGTCCGGGCCGATGCGGCCGATCAGGGTGAAGTAGCTGAGGAACGCCGCCACCGAGCCGAACAGGGCCAGGTAGACAAGCGAGCCCACATAGGCGGCCGTCGGCTCGAACCGCAGCTCCGCGCCGCGCAGCACGGCGACGCCGGCCATCAGGGCGGAGCCGATGATCATGCCCCAGGCGGTGGCCGGCAGCAGCGGCACGCCCTGCCCCCGCGCCTTCGACACCGCCATGTTGCCGAGCGAGGCGGAGTAGTTGCTCAGCATGATGTAGGCGAAGCCCAGGCCGGCGGCGCCGGCCAGGCCGCGCAGCTCGAACTCCGGCAGGAACAGCAGCAGCACGCCGGCCACGCCCAAAACGCCGCCGGCCAGCACGTCGCCGCGCACCGGCTGCTTCAGGAAGAGGCGCGCGTTCAGGATGTTCATCAGCGACAGCGCCGAGCCGCCCACCGCGACCAGGCCCGAGCTGAGGTGCCCCGTGGCCATGTAGACCAGCAGGTAGTTCAGCGAGAAGGTGAACACGCCCGTCAGCGCCACCCAGCGCCAGGCGTGCGGCGGCGGCATCAGCCGCTCGCCCCGCACCGCCAGCCACGCCATCAGCATCGCCGCCGCCAGGGCGAAGCGGTAGGAGATGGACAGGGCCGGGTCGACGACGCCCAGCTGGAAGTTGATGGCGTACCAGGTCGATCCCCAGATCAGGATCGCGGCGGCGTAGAGGGCGAGGTTCTTGGACATCGGGCGGCTTGTTGCGGCGGGTCCGGCCGGCGGTGCCGGTCGGAAGGCCGGACGGTAGTACCGGCCCAGGATGGGGCCAACCCGATTGTTGTGGCGGTGACATTTCCGGCGGTCTGGCCCGCGCCGCCGGCATCTTGCTAGACGCTCAGCTCCACCACATGGGCCTCGTGCCCCTGGGCGATCAGCAGGTGCAGGTAGGCGGCGATGCGGCGGGCACCCTCGTTGTGGGCCTCCAGGCAGCGGCGCAGCTCCTCGCGCAGCTGGCGGGCCTCGTCAGGGTCGATGCCGGCGCCGTGGCCTGGTTCCGGCGCGATGGCGCCCAGGACCGTGTCGCCGGGCACCGTGTCTCCCGGCGCCATATCGGCGGGTGGTGCCGCGTCCCCGCCCTGGTCCCGGTACCGGCGCAGGAAATCGTGGAGGTTGCGGCGCAGCCGCTCGCGGTCGGCCTCCGCCAGCCCCGGCAGGGCCGCGATCTCCTCCATCAGCGCGTCGAAGGCCGGCCGCCGCCGCTCCCGTCCCGGCTGGTTGCCGCCGCGGCGCCGCCCGTCGCCGCGCACCGGCTCCACGGACGCGACCCTCTGCTCCGCCGGCCGCGGGGCGTGCGGCGGATTGGTGTCCACGGGCGGAGGCGGCCACCTGATCATAGCGGGATCAAGCCTATGCCCGTTCCGGCCGGTGGGCAAGGCGGCCCGCCGGAAGGCGCTACTTGGGCTCCGCGGTGCCGAAGGCGGAATGCAGCACCCGGTCGCCCGGGCGGATGCCGAGCTTGGCCGACAGCCCGCCGTTGATCTCCAGGATGCCGGTGACCGCCGTCGCCGCGTAGATCGGCTTCAGCGACTTCGGTTCGGCGTTGGCGTGGATGTTGGTGATGACGCCGTTCTCGGCGATGAAGATCATGTCCAGCGGGATGAAGGTGTTCTTCATCCAGAAGCTGGCGGTCTCCGGCTGCTCCTTCACGAACAGCATGCCGGCGTCGTCGGAGAGCGACTTGCGGAACATCAGGCCCCGCTCCTGCTGCTCCGGCGTGATCGCCATCTCGACCGTGAAGCGGTAGCGCCCGCCGCTCTTCGTCTCCACCACCAGCGACGATCTCTCGAAGTCCATCGCCAGGGCCGGCCCGGCCAGGACCAGGACGAACAGGGCGGAGAGCAGGGCGATGCGGGCCATCAGGCGGGTGCGGAAGCTCGGCATGCCCCATGGTTACCGCGGCCCCAGCCCCTTGTAAACGCAGCAGGTCCGGTTCAAACGGACAGGGTGGCCCCGGCCAGCCGGCGGATCTCGTCGCGCACCGGCCCGTCATTGGGCGGGTCGGCGATGGTGGTGAACCAGCGCTCCGGGGGATCGCGCCCCTCCCGCCGGTTCCACGCCAGCCCGCGCAGCACCGCTTCGGCCGCCGGCGTCGGCGGCACGGCCGGGTCGATGCCGTTCAGCACGGCCCAGATGCCGGCCCAGCAGCGCCCCACCGACCAGGGATTGTAGCCGCCGCCGCCCAGCACCAGCAGCCGCGGCGCCAGGCCCATGAAGGCGCGCACGAAGCGCCAGTAGGACAGGTTGGAGAGCTCCAGCCGGCTCATCGGGTCGTCGGCCAGGCTGTCGGCGCCGCACTGGAGCACCACCGCCTGCGGCCGGAACCCGCGCGCCAGCGGCAGCAGCGCCGCCTCCAGCAGGTGGGCGAACTCGGCGTCGTTCACCCCGGCCGGCAGCGGCAGGTTGCGGGCCATGCCCCCGGCCCGGTCCTCCAGCTTCCCCGTATGGGGCCAGCGGGCGCCCTCGTGGACGGAGACGGTCAGGACCCGGTCGTCGTCGTGGAAGGCGTCCTGCACCCCGTCGCCGTGATGGGCGTCGATGTCGACGTAGAGGACGCGCTTCAGCCCCTGGTCCAGCATCTCAAGGATGCCGAGGACCGGGTCGTTGAAGTAGCAGAAGCCGCTGGCCCGGTCGCGGCGGCCGTGGTGGGTGCCGCCGGCCGGGCTGTGCACCACCCCGCCGTCCCGCAGCAGCCGCGCCGCCATCAGCGAGGCGCCGCAGGCGGTGGCCGGGCGCCGGTACATCTCGGGGAAGACCGGGTTCTCCAGCTTGCCCAGGTTGAAGCGGGCGCCGGTCTCCGGGTCCACGCGCTGCGCCGCCTCCACCCGCCGCAGCGCCTCGATGTAGGCGGGATGGTGGAAGCGGGCCAGCTCCTGCGCTTCCGCCATGGGGGTGTCGCGGTACTGCGCCTCGTCCAGCCAGCCCATGGCCCGCACCAGGTCCAGGCAGACGCTGACCCGCGGGATTGCCAGCGGGTGCTTCCGGCCGTAGCTGGAATGGCGGTAGATCTCGCTGCCCAGCAGCAGCGGGCGGTCTGAGGGATGGGCGTCGGGCGGCATGGTCAGCAAGGTGGGCGCAGGCACCCCGCCGGTCAACGCGCCGTGCGCCGATCCACGCGCCTTGCGCCGGCCGGGGCGCTTTGCCATAAGGGTCCGACATCACTGGGGGGAGCCGGCCGTCGGCTGAGAGGTCCCATGAACGGGACGACCCCTGGAACCTGATCCGGCTAGTACCGGCGAAGGGATCAGTGAGCCATGCCGAGCGGCCCCGCACCGGGCGCGGACCTTCCTTTCGACGTTGCCGTCACCGGCGCGCGCCTGTCCTACGGCGGCCGCGCCCTGTTCGACGGGCTATCCCTGACGCTGGAGGCCGGGCGCTGGACCTGCCTGCTGGGGCCGAGCGGGGTCGGCAAGACCACCCTGCTCCGCCTGGTCGCCGGCCTTGCCGCCCCGGAGCCCCCGACCCGCGTCGCCGCGTCGGACGGGCGGCCCATCGCCGGCCGCGTCGCCTGGATGGCGCAGCAGGACCTGCTGCTGCCCTGGCTCTGCGTGCTGGACAACGTGATGCTGGGCGCCCGCCTGCGGGGCGGGCCGCGCGACGCCGGTTGCCGCGCCCGGGCGCTGGAGCTGCTGGCGCGGGTGGGCCTCGCCGACCGGGCGGCGGACCGGCCGGCCGCCCTGTCCGGCGGCATGCGGCAGCGGGCGGCGCTGGCGCGGACCCTGATGGAGGACCGGCCGCTGGTCCTGATGGACGAGCCCTTCTCGGCGCTGGACGCCATCACCCGGCTGCGGCTGCAGGAGGAGGCGGCACGACACCTCGCCGGCCGCACCGTCCTGCTGGTGACCCACGACCCGCTGGAGGCGCTGCGCCTGGGCGACCGGGTGCTGGTCATGGCGGGATCGCCCGCCACCCTGTCCGAGGTGCCCGCCCCGCCCGGCGCCCCGCCCCGCGCGCCCGACGACCCGGCGCTGCTGGCCGCCCAGGCCGCCCTGCTGCGCCGCCTTGCCGGGGACGCGGCATGAGGTGGCTGCGCCCGCTCGCCACCCTGGCCGTGCTGGTCGCCCTCTGGCAGGCCCTAGTCTGGGCGACCGGCGTGCCGCGCTTCCTGCTGCCGGGGCCCGGGCCGGTGGCGGCGCGGCTCTGGCAGGATGCCGGGCTGCTGGCCGGCCATGCCGCGACGACCCTGCTGGAGATCGTGCTGGGGCTGGGGCTGGGCGTCGGGCTCGGCGCCTCCGCGGCGCTGGTGCTGGCGCGGTCGGGGGCGGCGCGGCGCTGGCTGCTGCCGCTGCTGGTGGTCAGCCAGGCCATCCCGGTCTTCGCCCTGGCGCCGCTGCTGGTGCTGTGGCTGGGCTACGGGCTGGCGTCCAAGGTCGCGATGGCGACGCTCATCATCTTCTTTCCCGTCACGGCCGCCTTCTACGACGGGCTGAGGCGGACGGAGCCGGGCTGGCTCGACCTGGCCGCGACGATGGGGGCGTCCCGCCGCGCCGTGCTGCTGCATGTCCGGCTGCCGGCGGCCCTGCCGGCGCTGGCGTCCGGCATCCGGGTCGCCGCCGCGGTGGCGCCCATCGGCGCCGTCGTCGGGGAATGGGTCGGCAGCTCCGCCGGCCTCGGCTACCTGATGCTGCACGCCAACGGCCGCATGCAGACCGACCTGATGTTTGCGGCGCTGGCGGTGCTGGCACTGATGGCGGTGCTGCTCTTCACGCTGGCCGACCGTCTGGCCCGCCGGCTGCTGCCCTGGCAGCCGGACACGCTCGATCCCGACACGACCCAACAAGGGGGGAACAAATGACATCGACCCTGCGCGCCGCCCTCGCCGCGGCGCTGCTCTGCCTGGCCCCGCTGCCGGCCGCCGCCCAGGAGAAGCTGACCGTTCTCCTGGACTGGTTCGTCAACCCGGACCACGCGCCGCTCTACGTCGCGCTGGAGCGGGGCTATTTCCGCGAGGCGGGGCTGGACGTCGCCCTGGTGGCGCCCGCCGATCCCAACGACCCGCCAAAGCTGGTCGCCGCGGGGAAGGCGGACGTCGCCATCTCCTACCAGCCGCAGCTGCACCTGCAGGTGGCCGGGGGGCTGCCCTTGGTGCGCATCGGCACGCTGGTGTCCACCCCGCTGAACACGCTGATCGCCTCGGCCAACGGCCCGGTGAAGTCCATCGCCGACCTGAAGGGCCGCAAGGTCGGCTTCTCCGTCGGCGGGTTCGAGGACGCCATGCTGGGCGCCATGCTGGAGAGCGCCGGGCTGACGCTGAAGGACGTGACCCTGGTCAACGTGAACTTCGCCCTGTCGCCGGCCCTGCTGGCCGGCCAGGTCGACGCCACCATCGGCGGCTTCCGGAACTTCGAGCTGAACCAGATGGCGATCGAGGGGCACGCGGCCCGTGCCTTCTACCCGGAGGAGCACGGCGTCCCGCCCTATGACGAGCTGATCTACGTCGCCCACCGCGACCGGCTGAAGGACCCGCGCCTCGCCCGCTTCCTGGCGGCCGTGGAGAAGGGGGCGCTCTACCTGGTCAACCACCCCGAGGAGTCCTGGGGCCTGTTCGTGAAGGGCCGGGCGGAGCTGGACAACGAGCTGAACAAGCGCGCCTGGGCCGCCACCCTGCCCCGCTTCTCCCACGCGCCGGCGGCGCTGGACGAGGGGCGCTACCGCCGCTTCGCGGAGTTCCTCAAGGGCCGCGGCCTGCTGAAGACCACGCCTGAGCTGGCGACCTACGCGGTGCAGCTGCGGTGAGGCCGTGCGGGCGGGAACGCGACGGCACTCCCGCCCCCTCGCGCGCTCAGTCGCGGTAGATGCCGTCGCCGCGCGGGGCGAAGCGCAGGACCAGCCAGCCCAGCAGCGCCGACAGGGTGGAGCCGGCGAAGACGCCCACCTTCACCGGGTCGCCCATCTCTGGCATGCCGGGGAAGGCCAGGCCGCCGATGAACAGGCTCATGGTGAAGCCGATGCCGCACAGCAGCGCCGTGCCGTAGAGCTGCAGCCAGCCGGCACCCGCCGGCATGCTGGCGATGCCGGCGCGGATGGCGATCCAGGCGGTGCCGAAGACCCCGACCTGCTTTCCCACGAAGAGGCCCAGCGCGATGCCGAGCGGCACCGGGCCGGTCAGGCTGTCCGCCGACAGCCCGCCGAAGGCGACGCCGGCGTTGGCGAAGCCGAAGATCGGCACGATGCCGTAGGCGACCCAGGGGTTGATGGCGTGCTCCAGCCGGTGCAGCGGCGACTTCACGTCGTCGGGGCGGCCGGGGGCCGGGCGCAGCGGGATCGCCAGGGCCAGCGCCACGCCGGCCAGCGTCGCGTGCACGCCCGACTTCAGCACGCAGGCCCAGAGGACGGCGCCGACGACGAGATAGGGCAGCAGCCGCATCACCCCCATGCGGTTCATCACCGCCAGCAACGCCAGCGCCGCACCCGCCAGGCCCAGCGCCGTCATGTTCAGGTCGGCCGTGTAGAAGACGGCGATGATGGCGACGGCGCCGAGGTCGTCCAGGATGGCGAGTGCGGCCAGGAACACCTTCAGCGAGGCCGGCACGCGCGAGCCGATCAGCGAGATGACGCCCAGCGCGAAGGCGATGTCGGTCGCCGACGGGATGGCCCAGCCGTTCACCAGCCGCGGGTCGCCGCCGATGTTGAACCAGACGTATATCAGGGCCGGCACCGCCATGCCGCCGGCCGCCGCCAGCCCCGGCAGGATGCGCCGCGGCCAGGTGGAGAGCTGGCCGTCCAGGATCTCGCGCTTGATCTCCAGCCCGACCATCAGGAAGAAGACCGCCATCAGCCCGTCGTTGATCCAGTGCAGCAGGCTGAGCCCGCCGACATAGGCGTGCAGCACGCCGAAATAGGCCTCGGCCAGCGGCGAGTTGGCGGCCAGCAGCGCCAGCACGGCCGACGCCATCAGGATCAGGCCGCCCGACGCCTCGCTGTCGAGGAACTGGCGGAGGACGGAGAACGGCCGCGGGCCGCGCTTCTTCTTGTGATCGGTCATGCCGGGCGGTGTTCCCTCTTCTCCGTGGCCGACGGGCCCGCGTCCCGGGCGGGCCCCGGGCGCGAAAATGCCACGGCCGGCGCCCCGCCGCTACCCGCCCCGGCAGGCCGACAGCGAAATCGGCCCCTCCCCGGGCGGAAGCCAGCCCCGCAGCGGCCGGCAGGTGCCGGCAACGCACAGCTCATGGTCGCCGCCGTGGGCGGATGCCGCGAGCACCAGCCGCTCCTGCGGCGGAAGGTCCGGGGTCCAGCGCCAGCCGTCCTCCATCCGCACCGCGCCCGGCGGCGGCTCCATGCCGGCGCCGGAGCCCTGCACCTCCGCCGCCCCGGCCCGAAGCATCCCGCCCTCCAGGCGCCATTCCTCCCGCCAGCGGGTCCGCTCGATGCTGTGGGTCCAGGCGAGCGTGAAGCCGTCGGCGGGCACTTCGACGGGGGCCGCGCCCAGCCAGGCGATGCAGAGGGCGGCGATGCTCATGCGGCCGGGGCGGGACGCCGCGACGCCCACCACTGCCAGCCCAGCAGCAGGGCGCTGGCGGCGAAGCCCAGCTCGTCCGTCAGGGGCAGCGCCAGCACCAGCAGCAGCGCCGTCCCGGCCAGCAGCAGCCGCTCCACCGGGTTCAGCGGCTTCCAGAGGAAGCCGATGGCGGCCGCGCCCCACAGCACGATGCCCAGCGCCGCCTTCACGACCATGTAGGCCGACGCAGCCCAGCTGTCGCCCTGCAGCATCAGGGCGGGGTCGTACACGGCCATGAAGGGCACCAGGTAGCCGGCGGCGGCGATGCGGGTGGCGATCCAGCCGATCTCCATGTGCCCGGCCCGGGCGATGGGCGAGGCCGCCAGGGCCGCCAGCGCCACCGGCGGGGTCAGGTCCGCCATGATGCCGAAGTAGAAGCAGAACATGTGGCTGACGATCAGCGGCACGCCCATCTGCAGCAGCGCCGGCGCCGCGATGGAGGCGGTGATGATGTAGTTGGCCGTCGTCGGCAGACCGGTGCCCAGCACGATGCAGGCGACCATGGTCAGGAGCAGCGCCACCATCAGGTTGCCGCCCGACAGGTCCACGATGATCCCCGCGATGGCCGACGCCGACCCGGTCAGCGCCAGCACGCCGATCAGGATGCCGACCAGCGCGCAGGCGAGCCCGACCGAGATGGCGGCGCGCGCGCCCTCCGCCAGGCTGTCCACCAGCGCCCGCAGCGTCTCCCACCCGCCGCGGAAGAACAGCGACGGCAACACCAGCAGCGCCACGCACCACGACGCCACCATCTCCGTGCGCAGGCCCAGCCGGTAGAGGCCCGCCGCCAGCAGCCCCAGCCCGACCCAGAAGACCAGCCGCAGCCCCAGGCTGCCCACCCCCTGCACCAGCCGCGACCCCAGCATCAGCGCGACCGTGCCGGCGATGCCGATGACGCCGGCGAACAGCGGCGTGAAGCCCGAGAACAGCAGGAAGACCAGCGCCACCAGGGGCAGCAGCAGGTACCAGCCGCGCACCACGGCGCGCAGCGCGGAGGGGCACTCCTCCGGCGGCAGGCCGCTCAGCCCGTTCCGGCCCGCCTCCAGGTGCGCCATCCAGAAGGCGGAGGCGAAGTAGAGGATGGCCGGGATGGCGGCGGCCTTGCAGATCTCCGCGTAGGGGACGCCGATCGTCTCCGCCATGATGAAGGCGGCCGCCCCCATGACCGGCGGCATCAGCTGCCCGCCCATGCTGGCCGTCGCCTCCACCGCACCGGCGAAGGCGGGCTTGTAGCCGAACCGCTTCATCAGCGGGATGGTGAACTGCCCCGTGGTCAGCACGTTGGCGACGCCGGAGCCGTTCACCGTGCCCATCAGGCCCGACGAGATGACGGCCACCTTGGCCGCCCCGCCCTTGGTGCGCCCCACCAGCCCCAGCGCCAAGTCGTTGAAGAGCGCGATGACGCCCGCCCGCTCCAGGAACGAGCCGAACAGGATGAACAGGAAGATGAAGGTGGAGGAGACGAAGATGGGGGTGCCGTAGATCCCCTCGGTGGAGAACTGCAGCTGGTCGATGATCTGGTCGGGCCCGTAGCCCCGGTGGGCGACGATGCCCGGCAGCTCGCGCCCCCAGTAGGCGAAGGGGATGAAGGCCAGGCAGAAGGCCGGCAGCCCCCAGCCCATGACCCGCCGGGACGCCTCCGCCACCAGCAGGATGTTGATGGCGCCGACCCAGAGGTCCAGCGCCGTGGGATCGCCCGAGCGCAGGATCAGGTCGTGCTCGAACAGCCAGTGGTAGAGGCCGATGGCGAAGGCCAGCACGCCCAGGCCCCAATCGTACCAGGGGATGCGGTCGCGCCGTCCCCCCTCCCGCGCCCGCAGCAGCAGGAAGGCCATCAGCAGCAGGAAGCCGACATGGATGGAGCGCACCACCAGGCTGGACAGCGGGTTGAAGGTCGCGGTCCAGAGCTGGAACAGGGCGAAGGCGACGCCGACGCCGTAGATGACCCGCCGGTCGAAGGGCGGCAGGGACAGGTGCGCCGTGGTCGGGTTGTCCTTCTCGACCGCGCGGCGCACCGCCTCCTCGTCGATCCGCGGCTCCGCCCCGGTCGTCATGCCCCCGCCCCCGTCAGGCCGCCGGCCCGGCTACTTCACCAGGCCCTTCTCCTTGAAGAAGCGGGCCGCCCCAGGGTGCAGCGGCGCCGGCCCCTGGGCGGAAGATGCGTCCAGCTTGATCGCCTTGGCCGCGGCGTGCGCGGCCACCAGCTGGTCCAGCCCGCCGTACAGCTGCTTCGTCATCTGGTAGACCGCCTCGTCCGGCACGCCGGCGTGGGTCACCAGCACGTTGCCGATGGCGACCGAGGGCACGTCGGCGGACTGGCCGGTGTAGGTGTTGGCCGGGATCACGGCCGACTGGTAGACGGGGTCGCCGACCTTGGCCACCACGTCGGCCGGGATCGGCACCATCACGATCTCCAGCGACGCCGCCAAGTCCTTGATGGAGGCGACGCCCAGGCCGGCCGACTGCAGGGTCACGTCGATCTGGCGGTTCTTCATCAGGTCGACCGATTCGGCGAAGGGCAGGTACTCCACCTTCGCGAAGTCGGCGTAGGTCATGCCGGCCGCCTTCACGATGGCGCGCGCGTTCAGCTCCGTCCCCGACTTGGGCGCGCCGACGGAGATGCGCTTGCCCTTGATGTCGGCCAGCGTCTTGATGCCGGAATCCTTGGAGGCGACGATCTGGATGTAGTTGGGATAGATCGTCGCCACGGTGCGCAGCTTGTCCAGCGGCTTGGCGAAGCCCGCCTCGGCGTCGCCCTTCACCGCCTGGCTGACGCTGTCGCTGAGGGAGAAGCCGATCTCCCCCTTGCCGGCCTGCAGCAGGTTCAGGTTCTCCACCGACGCCTTGGTCGCCTGGACCGTGATCTTGGCGTTCGGCATGCCCTTGCCGTAGATCTGCGACATCGCCACGCCCAGCGGGTAGTACACGCCCGTCGTGCCGCCGGTGAGGATGGTCACGAAATCCTGGGCCGCCGCCGCCGCCGATCCCAGGCAGATCGCCGCCGTCAGGGCGAGGCCGCGGCCCGCCCGCCGCCAGAGCTTGCTCGACATCCGCATTCCTCCCGTTCGTTTGTGGCCCAGGCCGCGCAGGCCCTGGGGCGCGACCATCCTTGAGGATTCCCGCCGCCCGCGCAACCACCCGCGGCCCTTCCACCCCGTTCGGGTGAAGCACCCGCGCGCTTGCCCCTCCGGGCTTCCGCCCGCTAGGGTCGCGCCGATGGGGCCCGGAGGGCCCGTCGCGAGGGAGCGCATGCCATGGACATGACCGGCGAGTACCGCATCGAGGCCCCGCGGGAGCGGGTGTGGGCGGCGCTGAACGACCCGGACGTGCTGCGCGTCTGCATCCCCGGCTGCGAGGAGGTGGAGAAGGTCTCCGACACCGAGTTCGCGGCGAAGGCGACGGTCAAGGTGGGCCCCGTGAAGGCGCGCTTCGCCGGCCGCGTGACCCTGTCGGACATCGACCCGCCCGCGGGATACACCATCACCGGCGAGGGCCAGGGCGGCGCCGCCGGCTTCGGCAAGGGCGGCGCCCGCGTCGACCTGGCGGAGGACGGGCCGGGCGCCACGGTGCTGCGCTACACCGCCGAGGCCCAGGTCGGCGGCAAGCTGGCGCAGATCGGCTCCCGCCTGATCCAGGGCACCGCCAAGAAAATGGCGGACGACTTCTTCGGCGCCTTCGCCGCCCATGTCGGCGGGGCTTCCGAGCCGGCCCCGGCGGAGGCGCCCACCCCGGCCGAGCCGCTGGTGGGCGGGGCCGCCGCCATGCCTGAACCGGCGGCCGAGCCCGCGCCGCCCGCGCCTGAGCCCGCCACCTCGGCGGAGCCGCTGGTCGGCGTGCCGGAGGCGCCGGCGAAGAAGCCCCGGAAGAGGAAGACCGCCGCGGTCGTGGAAACCCCGGCCGAGCCGGTGCCCGAGGTCACGGCTCCCCAACCGGAAACGGCGCCGCCCCTGCCGGAGCCGCCCATGCCGGAACCCTTGCCGACCGCCGCCGCACCGGTGCCGGAGAGGCAGGCCGAACCGCCGGCGCCCGAGCCGTCCCATATCGAGCCCTCCCACGTCGAGGTGGCGCCGGCCGCGGGCGCGCTGCCGGTCACCGATCCGGCTCCCAGCGCGGGGGGCCTGCGGCCGCTGGTGTGGATCCCGCTGCTGCTGCTGGTGCTGCTGCTGGTGATCGTCCTGGCGCGCTGAGCCGGCCCGCCGACCCCCTCCTGTGGGTTGTTGACCCTGCCCCGGCCCTCCCCTAGCCTGACGCGCAAAGCCATGGCGGCCCAGGCGGATGCGGCACGGAACGCCGCGCACCGGGCCGTCCGGAAGGCACCGCGACTTTGGGAGGTCCAATGCCTGTGAACGTGACCCTGACGGTCAACGGCCGGCCCGTCGCCCGCACGGTGGAGGGGCGCACCCTCCTGGTCCAGCTGCTGCGCGAGCATCTCGGCCTGACCGGGACCCATGTCGGCTGCGACACCAGCCAGTGCGGCGCCTGCGTCGTGCATGTCGACGGCCGCGCGGTGAAGAGCTGCACCATGCTGGCCGCCCAGGCCGACGGCATGTCGGTCACGACCATCGAGGGGCTGGCGGCGCCGGACGGCACGCTGCACCCGATGCAGGCCGCCTTCCGGGAGCATCACGGACTGCAGTGCGGCTTCTGCACCCCCGGCATGGTGATGAGCGCGGTGGACCTGCTGCGGCGCAATCCCTCCCCGACCGAGCAGGAGGTGCGCGAGGGGCTGGAGGGCAACATCTGCCGCTGCACCGGCTACCACAACATCGTGAAGGCCGTGCTGGCCTGCGCCGCCGGGACGGGGACCGCCGCGGCCGCCGAGTGACGCGGCCCCGCCCCTCGCCCGTCCCGCCCCCTTTCCGGGAGGTACCCAGAGCATGAGCACCGCGACAGGCATCGGCGCCCCCGTGCGCCGCCGCGAGGACCAGCGCTTCCTGACCGGCGCCGGCACCTACACCGACGACATCAACCGCCCCGGCCAGCTCCACGCCTACATCCTGCGCAGCCCGCACGCGCACGCCCGCATCCGCGGCATCGACGCGACCGCGGCGCTGGCGGCGCCGGGCGTGGTCGCGGTCTTCACCGGTGCCGACATGGCGGCCGACAAGGTGGGCTCGCTGCCCTGCGGCTGGCTGATCCACAACAAGGACGGCACGCCGATGGCGGAGCCGCCGCACCCGCCGCTGGTGACCGACGCGGTGCGCCACGTCGGCGACCAGGTGGCGGTCGTGCTGGCGGAGACGCGCGACCAGGCCAAGGACGCGGCCGAGCTGGTCGAGGTGGACTACGAGCCGCTGCCGGCCGTGGTCCTGACCGGCGACGCCGACCGCCCCGACGCGCCGCAGGTGCACCCGCAGGCGCCCGGCAACGTCTGCTACGACTGGCACCTGGGCGACAAGGCGGCGACCGACGCCGCCTTCGCCCGCGCCGCCCACGTCACCACGCTGGACCTGGTGAACAACCGTCTGGTGCCGAACCCGATGGAGCCCCGCGCCTACATCGGCGAATACGACCGGGCGACCGGCGACTTCACGCTCTACACCACCAGCCAGAACCCGCACGTCATCCGCCTGCTGATGGGCGCCTTCGTGCTGTCCATCCCGGAGCACAAGCTGCGGGTGGTGGCGCCGGACGTCGGCGGCGGCTTCGGCTCCAAGATCTACCACTACGCGGAGGAGGCCATCGTCACCTGGGCCGCGCGCAAGGTCTGCCGCCCGGTGAAGTGGACCTCCGAGCGGGGCGAGGCCTTCCTGTCCGACGCCCACGGCCGCGACCACGTCACCCATGCCGAGCTGGCGCTGGACGCCGACGGCAGGTTCCTGGGCCTGCGCGTCGCCACCAAGGCCAACATGGGGGCCTACCTCTCCACCTTCGCCCCCTCCATCCCGACCTACCTCTATGCCACCCTGCTGGCAGGCCAGTACGCGACGCCCGCCATCTACGCGGAGGTGAAGGCCGTCTTCACCAACACGGTGCCGGTCGACGCCTACCGCGGCGCCGGGCGGCCGGAGGCCTGCTACCTGCTGGAGCGGATCGTCGACAAGGCGGCGCGGGAGATGGGGATCGACCGGGCGGAGATCAGGCGGCGCAACTTCATCCCGCCCTCGGCCATGCCCTACGCCACGCCGGTCGCGCTGACCTACGACAGCGGCGACTTCTTCCGGAACCTGGAGGACGCGCTGGCGCTGGCCGACTACGCCGGCTTCCCCGCCCGCAAGGCGGAGGCGGCCAAGCGCGGCAGGCTCCGCGGCCTCGGCATCTGCTCCTACATCGAGGCGTGCGGCATCGCCCCCAGCAACGTGGCGGGTGCGCTCGGCGCCCGGGCGGGCCTGTACGAGAGTGCGGAGGTGCGCTTCCACCCGACGGGCAGCGTGACCGTCTTCACCGGCTCCCACAGCCACGGGCAGAGCCACGAGACGACCTTCGCCCAGATCGTCGCCGACCGGCTGGGCGTGCCGATCGAGAACGTGGAGATCGTCCACGGCGACACCGCCAAGGTGCCGTTCGGCATGGGCACCTACGGCTCCCGCTCGCTGGCGGTCGGCGGCTCCGCCATCGCCAAGGCCATGGACAAGGTGGTGGCCAAAGCGACCAAGATCGCCGCCCACCTGCTGGAGGCCGCGGCGGCCGACATCGAGTTCAAGGACGGCCGCTTCACCGTGGCGGGCACCGACCGCTCGGTCGCCATCGGCGACGTGGCGCTGTCGGCCTACGTCCCGCACAACTACCCGCTGGAGGAGTTGGAACCGGGGCTGGACGAGCAGGCCTTCTACGACCCCAAGAACTTCACCTATCCCAACGGGACCCAGATCTGCGAGGTGGAGATCGACCCTGACACGGGGGTGACCAGGCTGGTCTCCTTCATCGCCGTGGACGATTTCGGCCGCATCATCAACCCGATGGTGGTCGAGGGGCAGGTCCATGGCGGCCTCGTCCAGGGGATCGGGCAGGCGCTGTGCGAGCACGCGGTCTACGACCCCGACAGCGGCCAGCTGCTGACCGGCTCCTTCATGGACTACTGCATGCCGCGGGCCGACGACGTGCCGAGCTTCACCGTGCGCACCAACGAGGGGGCGCTGTGCACCCACAACCCGCTGGGGGTGAAGGGCTGCGGCGAGGCCGGGACCATCGGCGCCGGCGCCTGCGTCATGAACGCGGTGGTGGACGCCCTCTCGGAGTTCGGCATCACCCACGTCGACATGCCGGCCACGCCGGAGAAGGTCTGGCGCGCCCTGCGCGACGCCCGCCTGCCCGCCGCCGCCGAGTGAGGGAGGACATCCCATGTACGCCTTCGACTACCACCGCCCGACGAGCCTGGACGAGGCCGTGCGCCTGCTCGGCACCGCGGAGGACCCCAAGCTGCTGGCCGGCGGCCAGACCCTGATCCCGACGCTGAAGCAGCGCCTGGCCCGGCCCAGCGACCTGGTCGACCTCGGCCGGGTCGAGGGGATGCGCGGCATAAGGGAGGAGGCCGGCGGCCTCACTGTGGGCGCCATGACCACGCACGCGACCGTGGCCGGCAGCGAGCTTGTGCGGCGCGTCGCCCCCGCCCTGGCCGACCTCGCCGGCCACATCGGCGACGCCCAGGTGCGCAGCCTCGGCACCATCGGCGGCTCCATCTGCAACGCCGACCCGGCGGCCGACTACCCGGCCGCGGTGGTGGCGCTGGGGGCGACGGTGCGCACGAACAAGCGCCAGGTCGCCGGCGGCGACTTCTTCACCGGCATGTTCGAGACGGCGCTGGACGAGGGGGAGATCGTCACCGCGGTCCATTTCCCCCGCCCCGCCCGCGCCTGCTACGCCAAGTTCCGCAACCCCGCCAGCCGCTACGCCGTCGTCGGCGTGTTCGTGGCGGAGACGGCGGACGGCATCCGCGTCGCCGTGACGGGCGCCGGCCCCAGCGTCTTCCGCTGGACCGAGGCGGAGGCGGCGCTGGCGGCCGATTTCGCGGAAGCGGCATTGGACGGCCTGACCGTCGCCCCGGACGACCTCAACAGCGACCTCCACGCCTCCGCGGAATACCGGGCGCACCTGGTCAAGGTCATGGCGAAACGGGCGGTGGCGGGGTGCTGACCCCCGCCTCCGTCGACGCCACCGTCGCGCTGCTGGAGAGCGGCGGCTACGTCGCCGACCGGGGCCTGGCGACGGCGCTGTTCCTGGCGCTGAAGCTCGGCCGGCCGCTGCTGCTGGAAGGCGAGGCCGGGGTCGGTAAGACGGAGATCGCCAAGGTGCTGGCGGCGACGCTGGGGCGGCGGCTGGTGCGGCTCCAGTGCTACGAGGGGCTGGACGTCGCCTCCGCCGTCTACGAGTGGAACTATCCCCGCCAGATGATGGAGATCCGGCTGGCGGAGGCCGCCGGCGGGGTCGACGCCCGGGCGCTGGAGCGCGACCTGTTCCGGCCGGAATTCCTGATCCGCCGCCCGCTGCTGCAGGCGCTGGAACCGGCGCCGGAGGGGCCGCCCGTCCTGCTGATCGACGAGCTGGACCGCGCCGACGAGCCGTTCGAGGCCTTCCTGCTGGAGGTGCTGTCCGACTTCCAGGTGACGGTGCCGGAGCTGGGCACCATCCGGGCCGAGGCGCCGCCCATCGTCGTCATCACCTCCAACCGCACGCGGGAGATCCACGACGCGCTGAAGCGGCGCTGCTTCTATGCCTGGGTGGACTATCCCACCGCCGCGCGCGAGCTGGAAATCCTGCGCCGCAAGACCCCGGCGGCCGGAGAGGCGCTGTCGGCGCAGGTGGTGGCCTTCGTCCAAACGCTGCGCGGGATCGACCTGTTCAAGCTGCCGGGCGTCGCCGAGACCATCGACTGGGCGAGCGCGCTGGTGCAGCTGGACAAGCTGGAGCTGGACCCGGACGCGGTGAACGACACGCTGGGCACGCTGCTGAAGTACCAGGACGACATCGCCCGCATCCAGGGCAGCGAGGCCGCCCGCCTGCTGGAGCAGGTGAAGTCGGAGCTGCGCGCCGGCGGGCGGCCGTGAGGATGGGCGAAATCGTGGGCAAGGTTGCCGGCCCCGGAACTGCCGTCCCCTCTCCCATGGGGAGAGGGACAGGGAGAGGGGGTACGGGGGTCCAGGACCGGGCGCCTGTCCCAGGAAGCTTCTTCCTGCGGCCTCTTACCCCCTCACCCGGCCCTGCGGGCCACCCTCTCCCCCTGGGAGAGGAGAGATGAAGGCGGACGGACGGCTGGCCGCCAACATCCTGCATTTCGGCCGGGTCCTGCGCGCCGCCGGGCTGCCGGTCGGCCCGGGCCAGGTGCTGCGGGCGGTGGAGGCGGCGCAGGCGGTCGGCCTCGGCTCCCGCCGCGACTTTTACTGGGCGCTGCATGCGGTGCTGGTGACGAAGCGCGAACAACGGGAAATCTTCGACCAGGCCTTCCACCTGTTCTGGCGCGACCCCAAGGTGCTGGAGCGGGCCATGGACCTGCTGCTGCCCTCGGTCAAGGCGGAGCTCAGGCGCGACGGGCCGGAGCCGTCGCGCCGGGTGACGGACGCGCTGCGCCGCCCGGGGCCGGAGCAGGCGCCGCCCGCCGCCCCCGACCGGGTGGAGCTTGACGCCACCCTCGCCTGGTCGGACCGGGAGCGGCTGATGGGCCGCGACTTCGAGCAGATGACGGCCGAGGAGGTGCGGCGGGCGCGGGCCGAGATCGCCCGCATGCGCCTCGCCACGCTGGCCGTGCCGACGCGCCGGTGGGAGGCGCATGCAAGGGGGCCGCGGGTCGATCTCCGCCAGACGCTTCGCCGCTCCCTGCGCGATGGCGGTTTCGCCGACCTGGCGCGGCGGCGCCGGCGGGTGCGGCCGCCGCCGCTGGTGGTGCTGTGCGACATCTCCGGCTCGATGGGCCGCTACTCGCGCATGCTGCTGCATTTCCTGCACGCGCTCTCGGCGGAGCGGGAGCGGGTACACGCCTTCCTGTTCGGCACGCGGCTGACCAACGTCACCCGCCGGCTGCGCACCCGCGACGTGGACGAGGCGCTGGCGCGGGTCGGCGCGGCCGTGCAGGACTGGTCCGGCGGTACCCGCATCGGCGCCACCCTGCGGGAGTTCAACCGCGTCTGGTCGCGCCGGGTGCTGGGCCAGGGGGCCGTGGTGCTGCTGATCACCGACGGGCTGGACCGCGACGCCGGCGAGGGGCTGGCGGCGGAGATGGAGCGGCTGCACAAGAGCTGCCGGCGCCTGGTCTGGCTCAATCCGCTCTTGCGCTGGGAGGGGTTCGCGCCGAAATCTTCGGGTGCCCGGGCGATGCTGCCGCACGTCGACGAGTTCCGCCCGGTGCACAATCTGGACAGCCTGGCCGCCCTAGCCCGCGCCCTGGCCGGGCCGGCCCCGCGCCGGCTGGAGGCGGCGGCGCGCTGGCGGGCGGCATGAGGGGGACGAGATGAGCGTGGTCGGCGTGGAAGGCGCCCGCATCCTGGCCGAGGTGGCGGCGTGGCGGGCCGGCGGGCGGCGGGCGGCGGTGGCGACGGTGATCGCCACCTGGGGCTCCTCCCCCCGCCCGGTCGGCAGCCGCATGGCGGTGGACGAGGCCGGCGCCATGCTGGGCTCCGTCTCCGGCGGCTGCATCGAGGGGGCTGTCGTGCACGAGGCGCTGAAGACCATCGCCGACGGCGAGCCGCGCCTGCTGAGCTTCGGCGTCACCGACGAGATGGCGTGGGAGGTCGGCCTCGCCTGCGGCGGCAAGGTGGAGATCTACGTGGAGCCGGTGGAATGAAGCGCCGCGTGCTGGACGCGCTGCTGCGGGCGCAGGCGGCGAAGCAGGCGGTGGCGCTGGTCACCGACCTCGGCACCGGGCTCCAGACCGTGGTGCACGACACGGTGCAGGAGGGCGACGCCGCCCTGCCCGACGACCTGCTGGAGGAGGCGCGCGCCATGCTGCGGGCCGACCGCAGCGGCCTGCTGGACTTCGGCGATGAACGCTGGTTCGTCCATGTCCACACCCCGCCCCTGCGCCTGGTCCTGATCGGCGCCGTCCACGTGGCGCAGGCGCTGGCGCCGATGGCGGCGCTGGCCGGCTACGACGTGACCGTGGTCGATCCCCGCGGCGCCTTCGCGACCGCGGAGCGATTCCCCAGCGTCGCGCTGAACGGCGAGTGGCCGGACGACGCGCTGCGGGAGATCGGGCCGGACGTCCGCACGGCCGTGGTCGCCCTCACCCACGATCCCAAGCTGGACGACCCGGCCCTGACCGCGGCGCTCGCCTCGCCCGCCTTCTACGTGGGCGCGCTGGGCAGCCGGAAGACGCACGCCAAGCGGCTGGACCGGCTGCGGGAAGCCGGCATAGCCGAGGCGCAGCTGGCCCGCATCCGCGGCCCCGTCGGTCTCGACATCGGCGCGGTCACGCCGGCCGAGATCGCCGTCTCCATCCTGGCCGAGATCACCGCCGCGCTGCGCGGCGGGCCGAAGCACCGGGACTGAGCGGCCATGCGCTTCGGGTCCCTGCCGCTGGACGAGGCCTTGGGCGCGGTGCTCGCCCATTCCCTGCACCTGCCCGGAGGCACCTTCCGCAAGGGCCGGGTGCTGACCGCCGACGACCTGGAGCGGCTGCGCGCGGCGGGCCATACCGCCGTCGCCGCGGCCAAGCTGGACGGATCGGACGTGGCGGAGGACGCGGCGGCGGCCCGCATCGCCGCCGCCCTGCTGGGCCCCGGCCTGTCCGCCTCGGCCGCCTATACAGGCCGGGTGAACCTGTTCGCCGAGGCCGCCGGCCTGCTGGTGGCGGACGCGGCGCGCATCGACGCGCTGAACCTGCTGGACGAGGCGGTCACCGCCGCCACCCTGCCGTCCCTGGCGCCGGTCGAGGCGGGGCAGATGGCGGCGACCGTCAAGATCATCCCCTTCGCCGCCCCCGAGGAGGTCGTTGCGGAAGCGGAACGGATCGCCCGGGACGGCGGACCGGCGCTGCGCCTGGCGCCCTACCGCGGCATCCGCGCGGGGCTCCTGCAGACCACCCTGCCGGGGACCAAGCCCGGCATGCTGGACAAGACGGTGGAGGTCACCAGCGCCCGCCTCGCCGCGGTGGCGGGGGAACTGGTGCTGGAGCGCCGCTGCGGCCATACGGAAGCGGAGGTGGCGGAGGGCTTGGCCGCGCTGGCGGCGGAGGGGCTGGACCTGCTGCTGGTGGCCGGCGCGTCGGCCATCACCGACCGGCGCGACGTGCTGCCGGCGGGGATCGGGCTGGCGGGCGGGACGGTGGTGCATTTCGGCATGCCGGTCGATCCCGGCAACCTGCTGCTGCTGGCGCGGCTGGGCGGGGTGCCCGTTCTGGGCCTGCCGGGCTGCGCGCGCTCGCCCAAGCTGAACGGGTTCGACTGGGTGCTCCAGCGCGTCGCCGCCGGGGTGGAGGTCACGCGGGCCGACATCATGCGCCTCGGCGTCGGCGGGCTGCTGACGGAGATCCCCTCGCGCCCCCTGCCCCGCGCCGAGGCCGCCCCCCGGGCGCCGCGCATCGCCGCCCTGGTGCTCGCCGCCGGCCTGTCGCGCCGCATGGGCGCCAACAAGCTGCTGGCGGACGATGGCGGCGTGCCGCTGGTGCGCCGGACGGTGGAGGCGGTGCTGGCGTCGCGCGCCCGGCCCGTCACCGTCGTCACCGGCCACCAATCGGAGGCGGTGCGCGCCGCACTGGCCGGCCTGCCGGTCTCCTTCGTCCATGCCGCGGACCATGCGGAGGGCCTCAGCGCCTCGCTGAAGGCGGGCCTGCGGGCGCTGCCGGCCGAGGCGGAGGGGGTGCTGGTCTGCCTGGGCGACATGCCCCGCGTGCCGCCCGCCGTCCTGGACCGGCTGGCCGCCGCCTGGAACCCGCTGGAGGGCCGCGCGATCTGCGTGCCCACCTTCCAGGGCCGGCGCGGTAACCCCGTGCTGTGGGACCGCCGCCTCGTCCCTGAGATGCTGGAGCTGACCGGCGACCAGGGGGCGCGGGGACTGATGGCCCGCCATGCCGACCAGCTGTGCGAGGTGGCGGTGGAAACGGACGGCGTGCTGCTGGACGTGGACACGCCGGAGGCGCTGGCGGCGCTGCGGACCTGACCCCTCAGGTCCGAACCAGGCCGGTGCCCTTGCGCACCTCCTGCTCGATGACGGGCGGCGGCATGGCGGGGCCCTTGCGGCCCAGCTCCTCCAGATAGTCCAGCACCAGCTGGATGGAGCCGTGGCGGGCGAGGTCGTTGTGGCCGGCGTCGGGCAGCCAGTGGGCGCGCTTGGGCTCGGCCGCGCGCTCGAACAGGGTGCGGCCGAAGCGGATGGGGACGATCGTGTCCCTCTCCCCGTGGATGATCAGCAGCGGCGAGCGGATCTCCGCGATGCGGGACAGGCAGTCGAACCGGTCCAGCAGCAGCCAGCGGATCGGGAAGAACGGCACGGTCGCGGCGGCCACGTCGCTCATGGAGGTCGCCGGCGCCTCCAGCACCACCACCCCCGCCCGCCGCTCGATGGCGAGCTGGAGGGCGATGGAGCTGCCCAGCGACTCCCCGTACATGACCATGCGGGTGCCGGAGATGCCGAGGCCGACCAGGAAGTCCAGCGCCGCCCGCGCGTCCGCCACCAGCCCCTTCTCCGACGGCGTGCCCGGGTTGCCGCCATAGCCGCGGTAGCCCACCATCAGCACGCCGTAGCCCTCATCCATCAGCGCCCGCGCCTTGTGCGCCCGGATGCCGAGATGCCCGGCGTTCCCCGGCAGCAGCACGACGGTCGGCCGCCCCTCCTGCATGGGCCCGCGGAACCAGCAGCTGACGGTCAGGCCGTCGGCGGTACGCACCGGCACCATCCGCATGTCGCCGACGCCGTAGTCGGCCGGCACCACGGCACCCCGGTGCGGGAAATAGAGCAGCTTCCGCTGGAACAGGAACAGCAGCGCCGTCGCCGCAAGGTAGAGCCCGGCCGCCCCCGCCAACCACCAGACCGCCATGGCCCCGCCCCCCGTTCCATCCGTTCGGGGCAGGATAGCACAGCCGCGGCGCCGAACGCCTATGCGGGAGCGCGCCTATGCGGGCGCGCGCGCCTCGCCCTCGCCGCCCTGCAACGCGTGGAAGCGGCTGTAGGGGCCGCCGCGGGCCAGCAGCTCCGCATGCGTGCCCGACTCCACCACCCGGCCGGCGTCCAGCACGTAGATGCGGTCGGCGTCCACGATGGTGGAGAGGCGGTGGGCGATGACCAGCGTGGTGCGCCCGCGCTGCAGCCGGCGCAGCGCCTCCTGCACGGCGCGTTCGGACTCGCTGTCCAGCGCCGAGGTCGCCTCGTCCAGCAGCAGGATGGGGGCGTTCTTCAGCATGGCGCGGGCGATGGCGATGCGCTGGCGCTGGCCGCCGGACAGCTTCACCCCGTGCTCGCCCACCCGCGTGGCGTAGCCGTCGGGCAGCGCCATGATGAAGTCGTGCGCCGCCGCGTCGCGCGCCGCCGCCTCGACCTCGTCCCGCGACGCGCCGGGGCGCCCGTAGGCGATGTTGGCCTGGACGCTGTCGTCGAACAGGCCGGCCTCCTGGCTGACCAGGGCGATGGAGGCGCGGAGCGACGCCAGGGTGGCGTCGCGCACGTCCATGCCGCCGACGGTCACACGCCCCTCCGTCACGTCGTAGAAGCGGGGGATGAGGTTCAGCACCGTGGTCTTGCCCGACCCCGACGCGCCCACCAGCGCCACCGTGCGCCCCGCCGGCACCTCCAGCGTGACGCCGCGCAGCGCCGTCTTGCCGTCGCCGTAGCCGAAGCCCACGCACTCGAACCGGATGTCGTGGCGGGCGACGTCCAGCGGCCGCGCCCCCGGCCGGTCCAGGATGGCGGGAGGCGTGTCCAGGATCTCGAACACCCGCTCGGCCGAGGCGAGGCCGACCTGGAGCTGGGCGTTCAGCTTGGACAGCTTCTTCATCGGCTCGTAGGCCAGCAGGAAGGCGGTGATGAAGCTCAGGAGCGCGCCCGGCGTGTTGGCCCCGCTGATGACCTGGCTGCCGCCGTAGAGGATGACGGTGACGATGGCGACGCCGCTCAGCACCTCGTTGATCGGCGTCAGCATGGCCGACACGCGAAAGCTCTTGCGGGTCAGGTGCAGCAGGCTGTCGATGACCCGGCCGACGCGCTGCCCCTCGTGCGCCTCCATGCCGTAGGCCTTCACGTGCCGGGCACCCTGGAAGGTCTGGTTCAGCAGGGTGGAGAAGTAGCCGAGCTCTTCCTGCGTGCGCCCCGCCACCCGGCGCAGCCGCCGCCCGATGCGGGCCAGCACGACGGCGGTCAGGGGAAAGACGGTGAAGGAGATGACCGACAGGAACCAGTCCTGGTGGAACATGACCCCGACCAGGATAGCCAGCGTCAGCACGCTCTTGCCGATGCCGGTCAGGCTCTCCGCCACCGCCTGGCGCATCAGCTGGACGTCGTTGACCAGGCGGGAGATCAGCTGGCCCGCCGAGGTGCCGTGGAAGAAGGCGAGGTCGGCCCGCATCAGGTGGCCGAACAGCTCCTGCTGGACCGTCGCCACGATGCGCTGGCCGACAGTGTTGATCTGGACCGCGTGCAGGTAGCCGGCGAAGCCGCGCACGACGAAGGCCAGGAACACCATCCCCGCCACGGGCCAGAGCCGGTCCGCCCGCTGCTGGGTGAAGATGTCGTTGATCATCGGCTCCATCAGCTTGGCGAGCGCGCCGGTGCTGGCGGCGTCGAGCGCCATCATCAGGAGCGCCACGCCGATCTTCGCCCGGTGCGGCGCCAGGTAGGAGCCGGCCAGCCGGCGGATGAGCGGCCAGCTCTCCGTATGCCCGGGAGGCGTCTGCCTGGGGGATGCCGCCGCGGCGGCGGGGGCGCGTTTGTCGGACAAGGGGCGGGCCGGATTGGCGGGACGGAGCGGCGCTTATTACCACAGATGGCGGGGATCGCCACGGCGGAAACCCTCCTCCCACGCCATGGCGGCCCGTCCGGCGCGGTGCCATGCTGGGGGCCGGCCCTTTCGCGGGGAGACGCGATGCACGACCTGGTGCCAGAGATGGGAGCCCCCGGCGCGGACCGGCCGCGCCTGGGCCTGGCGCTCGGCGGCGGGGTGGCGCGCGGCTGGGCCCATGTCGGCGTCATCCACGCGCTGCGCCGCCACGGCATCGTGCCCGACATCGTCGCCGGCTGCTCCATCGGCGCGCTGGTCGGCGGCGTCATGCTGGCCGACCACCTGGACACGCTGGAAAGCTGGGCCCGCGCGCTCAACAAGGTGCGCATCCTCTCCCTGCTGGACTTCCGCCTGCGCAACGGCGGGCTCATCGGCGGGGAGAAGCTGGCGGCGGAGCTGCAGCGCCACCTGGGCGACCTGCTGGTGCAGGACCTGCCCGTCCCCTTCGCCGCCATCGCCACCGACCTCGTGACCGGGCACGAGGTCTGGTTCAACCGCGGCAACCTGGTGGAGGCGATGCGCGCCTCCTACGCCATGCCCGGCATCTTCCCGCCGGTGCGGCACGAGGGGCGCTGGCTGGTGGACGGGGCGCTGGTGAACCCGGTGCCGGTCTCCGCCTGCCGCGCCATGGGAGCACACATGGTCATCGCGGTGAACCTGAACGCCGACATCATCGGCATGAGCCGGCAGCCCCCCGGCGGAAGCGCGCCGGACGAAGCGGTGCCGGCCGGCTTCGGCTTCGACCCACTGGCCTTCCTGAAGCGCACAGCACCGGAAAGCCCGGCCGCCGGCGATCCGCTGGCAAGGCGCCTGCTCCGGCGGGAGTACGAGGGGCCCAGCATGTTCGGGGCGATGGTCTCCTCCCTCACCATCATCCTCGACCGCATCACCCGCTCGCGGCTGGCGGGCGAGCCGCCGGACGTGCACCTGACGCCGCGGCTGGGCCATATCGGGCTGCTGGAGTTCGACCGGGCGGAGGAGGCCATCGCCGAGGGCGAGGCGGCGGTGGAGCGGGCCCTGCCCGACCTGCGCGACGCCATGACCCTGTTCGGCATTCCCCGCCTCACCGCGGAAGCCGCCGGCGCACCCCGACCGAAGGGGTAATCCGGAACCCGCCGGCCCCCGATCCGGTTTCCCCAGGCAGGGACATCCGACGCAACCGGGGAATCCGACGATGAAGCATCCGCTGCGCAGCACGGCCGTGGCACTGGCCGCGGCGCTCAGCCTCGGCGCCTGCGCCGAGGGCCCCTCCAACAAGACCATCGGCACGGTCGGCGGCGCCGCCGGCGGCGCGCTGATCGGCTCGCAGATCGGCAGCGGCTCCGGCAAGACCGCCGCCACCATCATCGGCGGCGTGCTGGGCGCGCTGGCCGGCCGCGAGATCGCCGACCGCCTCAGCGACGACGACCGCGAGCGCGCCACCTCGGCCGAGCGGACCGCGGTCGCCCGCAACGAGACGATCACCTGGAGCAACCCCGACACGGGCAACCGCGGTTCCATCAACCCCAGCCGCACCTACACCGCCAGCGACGGGCGCCTGTGCCGCGAGTACACGCACACGGTCTACGTCAACGGCCAGGCCGAGGAAGCAAGGGGCACCGCCTGCCGCCAGGAGGACGGGACCTGGACCCTGGTCGGCTGAGATTGGCCGGCTGAGGGAGCGTTGGACGGGCGTCAGCCCGGTTCCGCCGCCGCGGGGCCGGGCACGTCCGCCGTCCGCGCCTTGGTCCAGCCCGCGACGATGGCGCCGACGCCGTCGCGCAGGAACTCCACGCCCACCCCCGACGGCGTGCGCCGGACGATGCGGAACTCCGCCCGGACCGGGCTGTCCGGCACCTCCAGCACCCCCTCCGTCCCGACCTTGATCTCGTCGGCCATGGGCGAGAGGAAGGCGCCGCGCGGCGACACGTCGGAGATGGTGCATTCCATCGTGCGGCCCGCCAGGGTCAGGGAGACGCACGTGTTCACGGGCTGGCGCTCGAACGCTCGGCGGTTGGCCGGGTTTCCGGGCAGGAAGCGCAGGATCAGGTTCTTCAGGGACATGGGCGTCTAAACCCTGGTCACGCAGATGGCCGTCAGGTCGTCGGCCAGCGGTCGGCTCACCCGCCGGTCGAAGCCGGAAAGCAGGCGGCCCAGACGGCCGCCGCCCCCGGCGAAGGATGCCGAGACGAGGTCCAGCAACCCCTCCTCCCCCAGCAGGTGGCCGGAGAGGTCGGTCGCCTCCGTCATGGCGTCGCTGTAGAGTAGCAGCGATGCGCCTTTTGGGAACGCGATTGTGTCGGAGGTCAGCAGCGGCGACGTCGCCACACCCAGCATGAGCCCGCTGGCGTCCAGCAAGGTCGGCCGTCCGTCCTGCCAGAGGATGGGGCTGGGGGCGCCCGCGGCGGCGTAGCTGAGCGTGTCCTCCAGCGTGTCGACGATGCAGTAGATGCAGGTCGCGAACTGCCCCACCGGCAGCAGGTCCTTCAGCGGCCGGTTCAGCATGGTCAGCCACTCCGCCGGCTCGTACCCGTGCGGCTGGATGCGGGCGATCAGCGTGTGGAAGCGGAAGGTGTTGATGGCGGCGGAGATGCCGTGCCCGGAGAAGTCCGCCACCAGGATGCCGACGCGGCCCCCGCCCAGCTCGAACAGGGTCCAGAAGTCGCCGCCCAGCTCGTCCGACGGCTCGAAATGCCCCTCCACCTCCAGCGGGTGGCTGGCGGCGACCGTGGCGACGGCGCGCTGGTCGGGGATCAGCGACAGCTGCATGTTGCGGGCGAGCCGGAGGTCGCCCTCCACCCGCCGGTGGAAGTCCGCGAGGTTGCGGTAGAAATAGTGCTTCTCCAGGTGCAGCCGCACCCGGGCCATGCATTCCGCGGGGTTCAGCGGCTTGCCGATGATGTCGCTGGCGCCCGCTTCCAGGCACCGCACCCCCTCCGGGTCGGTCGCCGGCGAGGTCAGCAGCAGCACCGGCAGGCCGGACAGGGCCGGCGCCGCGCGGATGCGGCGGCACAGCTCGAACCCGTCCATGCGCGGCATGTCGGCGTCCACCAGGACAAGGTCGGCCCCGGCCGCCTCCAGCCGCGCCAGCCCCTCCGCCCCATCGGCGGCGAACTCGATGGACCCGATGCCGAGGCCGGCCAGGAAGCGGGCCAGCGTCTCCCGGCTGAAGCGGCTGTCGTCCACCACCAGGACCCGGGCGTCGGCATAGGAGCTGCGGTCCCGCGCCCCGGGCGCGGCCGTTCCCGGCGCGCCGCCACCGCTCATCGGACGAATCGCAGCGACAGCCGCCGGCCGTCCTCGGTCACCGAGACGGACTGGGCCATCTCCCGCATGATCTGGAGGCCGCGGCCCGACTTGGCGTCGACCCGCCCGGCCTCCACGGCGGAGAAATCGTACCCCTCCCCCTCGTCGGTGACGGAGAGGTCGAGGATACCCGGCTCCCACGCCGCGTCGATGGCGACGCGCAGGTAGGCGCGGGCCGGGTCGGCCAAGCGGCGCCGGACCTCGGCGTAGAAGGCGTTGAAGGCCCGCGCGGTGTCCGCCGGGCCCTTGGGGATGCCGAGGTTGCCGTGCACGACGGCGTTGGTCAGCGCCTCGTGCAGCGCCAGCTCCACCTCGTGGCGGCGCGGCGACTCCACGGCGCCGGCGTCGCACAGGGCCTCCGACACGATGGCGGACGTGTCGAGCGAGAAGGCGCTGGCCGTGGTCAGGCAGAGATGCAGGCCGGACGGCCGCCTGACGGAGCGCAGCGCCCCGTCGGGGATGTGGTCGTCGCCGGTGCAGAGCTCCACCACCGTGCGCGCACCCTGGCGGAAGGCCCGGCGGATGGCGTCGGCATCGGCCACGCCCACCGCCACCAGGTCGGCCGCCCCGGCGCCGGAAGGTCCGCCCGCCGGCAGCTCGGCGAGCCCGTGGCGGTCCCTGAGCCGCGCCAGGAGCGGTTCCGGCAGCTCGATGCCGGCGAGGCGCGGACGGTCGGTCGGGTGCAGCGCGGGACCGGACAAGGGGCGTCAGGCCTCCACGGTGAACAGCGTGTCGAACTTGGCGATGTTCAGGATGCGGCGCACCGCCTCCTGCGCATGGCGCAGCACGATGTCGATGTTCTTGGGCTGCGCCACGTCGCGGGCGATCAGGAACATGCCCAGGCCGGAGCTGTCGATGAACTCCAGCCCGGACAGGTCGAAGACGCAGCGCCCGCCGTCCATCTTCTCGATGCTGTCCACGACGGCGCGGAAGCGATCGTGGTCGACCAGCGTCATGCGCCCGGTCAACCGGATCTCCAGGCCGCCTTCGAGCGGTCGGACAGAGTAATCCATCAGCGTCTCCGTGCTCCCTTACGCTTGAGCGGCCCGGCGCCCCCGCGGCCCCGTCCGCCCCCGCCCTTCCCGGCGGCGGCCCGCATGGTGGCGGAGCCGGCCTGTCCGGAGGGGCCAAGTCATGATGATGCATCTACTCCGAATTTGGAACGGCCAGATGAGGGGGGCGAAGTCTTCGCCGGCCTGTTCCACCGATGTCATGCGTCCTCTGGGACGCTATTCCTCGATCGGGAAGAGGGTGTGGAAGCAGGCGACCTCCAGCAGCCGGCGCACCTGCGGCTTCGGCTGGCGCAGCACGATGCGCTTGCGCGTCTCCCGCGCGGTGTCCTGCACCAGCAGGAACATGCCGAGTCCGGCGCTGTCGATGAAGTCCAGCCCGGCCAGGTCGAGCACGCACAGCGATCCGGGCGCCGAACCGATCCGCCCGACGAGGCCGCCGAACTGGTCGTGGTCCCGCATCGTCAGCTTGCCGGTGAGCGCGATCTCGATCCCCGACGGGATTTCCCGCGTCGCGTAGTCCATGCCCGTGTTCCCCCCGCTTATTACTACGATGATTAGTCCGAGCGGCCGGCGCCCGCAAGGGCCGCCCGCCGTTGCGGTCCCGGCATCGTGGAAGGGGGGCCCCGGTCCGCCGCTCAGGCCCGGGCGCCCGGGCCCTTTTCCCGGCCCGGCGCGTGGCCGGGGGACATGTCCAGCCGGAGGTCCTGGAGGTAGCGGTCGAGGTGCTCCTTCTCCTCGTCCGACGCGGCGGCGTAGACGCTGGTGAGCCGGAATTCCGCCAGCAGGCGCTCTTCCGCCTCCTCACCGGAGAGTATGCCGACCCTTGCGTCCATGAAGCTGACCGCCCGATTCATCGTTAACGTATTCTTAATTTCGGGGTAGCCGAACGCCAAACGGGGAAAAGGGGTAGGCGAAACGTATGGGAATTCCGGTGCTTACCGCCGGTATGGGCACCGATTCCGCTCCCCCGCCCCGCCGCATTGGTCCCATGCGGGCGGGACGCGTGGACAGCGGGGGTGGACGGGACTATTCCTCTGCCGCCCATGCGCCGGGTTGAGGGGACGCGCGGATGGGCAGCCCACAAGGAGAGAAACAGTCATGTCGCGTACCGCAATCGCCCTGCTCCTGGCCGCCCCGCTGGCGCTCGCCGCCCCGGCCGCCGGCGCCCGCAGCGCGTTCGACGGCGCCTATGCCGGCGCTTCCATCGCCTATTCCCAGCTGGACGGCGACGCCTCCACCACGCTGGCCGGCAACACCGCCTCCGGTTCCCTCGACGGCGACGGCTTCAGCTACGGCGCCTATGCCGGCTTCGGCTGGACCCTGGGCCCGGCCTATCTCGGCGCCGAGGCGAACTTCGACCTCGACGACACCCGCGCCGACACTTCGGCCAACTCCACCACGATCCGCATCGGCAGCGAGGAGAGCTACGGCGCCGGCCTGCGGGCGGGCGTCACCCTGTCCGACTTCCTGGCCGACGTGCTGATCTACGGCCGCGCCGACCGCCAGTGGACGGACATGAAGCTCAGCGGCAGCCTCGCCAACGTCGCCCCGCTCGGCAACGAGACCGACCGCCGCGTCGCCTGGCGCTACGGCGGCGGCGTCGAGGTGGCCTTCAACTCCGACCTGTGGGTCCGGATGGAGTACACCCGCACCGACTACGGCACGCTGCTGCTGCCCGGCACCACCGCCACCGTCACGGCCGACCCCGAGGTCGACCGCTTCCGCATCGGCGTCGCCTTCCGCTTCTTCTGAGGCCGGACCGGCACCCGCCGCGCCTGAACGCCCGCCCGGGACCGCCCCGGGCGGGCGTTTCCTATTCGGGGGTAGCGGCCGCGCTCTTTACCAATGGTAAGGGCGCCCGCGTCCACCCTGGCGCCTCCCGCCAGCGGAGGCACCATGTCGATCAAGGCCCTGGAGGCGCGCCACGCGCCGGACGGCAGCGCCGCCACCATCCTCATCACGACCGACGACGGCACCGTCAGCGTGTCGGTCGACCACACCCAGTGGGGGCCCCTCCTCGTCTCCGTCCTGGCGGAGATGCAGGCGGCGTCGCGCCTGCGCAGCCAGGCCGCGGGCGGCGACGCCGCCGCGAAGTCCTTCTGGCCGACCGGCGCCCTGCGGGTGACGGGCATGAGCGGCGGCATCACCACCGAGGGCGTGCCGCTCCTCTCGCTGCGGTTGGCCGGCGGGGCGGAGCTGGACCTGGCGCTGGACGCCGCCACCGTCGCCGGGCTCGCCGAAGGCCTGGCCGGGCTGGCGGAACGGGCCCGCGGCACCGGCGCCACCCCGCCCCGCGCCAACTAAGCGCCAATCGGGCGCCGCGACACCCCGCTCCCCCGCCTGTTGCAGCCACGCCAGCCCAAGCGGAGGAACAGGACATGGCCGAGCGCGACCACGACAAGCCCGACACCCACCGGTCCGAGCCCGGCAAGCCCGGCGACGAGCGGCTGGACCGCCTGACCCGCATCACCACCGAGCCGGCACCCCAGGAGACGGGCGAGGAGGCGGAGGCCACCAAGGCCGCCCAGAAGGCCGTCGCCATGGGCCGCGCCGACGACCCGGAAACGGCCGCCCGCGCCTCCGCCGCCGACCGCGACCGGGGCGGCGGAAAGCAGGAAAGCGAGGGCTGAGGCCGGTCCTTGCGGATTTGCCGGTATCCGGGGGCGGGGACTCGTTCTGTGGAACGTTTCACGGGAATTATCGTGGTTAACGCGCCGGCAACCACCAAATCTTGTGTACCACCAATGGCTAGGATGCCGGTGCTTGACTCCTGGGTCGTCCACACTTCCTGTGGATAAGCCTGTGCGCAACCTGTACAGGACACATTTCTGTCACTAGGACATCGGCCCTTCGGAGGGTATTGCCTATTTTTTGGGCAGCCGTTCGGACTAGGCTCCCCGACCATCCGGATTCGTCCATCGGCGGGGCCCGGGTCCCCCGTCCGGCAGGCACCGCACCCCTGCCATCCCGCCCCCGCCGCACTGCCGCATTGACCCGGCCCCTCCCCCCTCAGTATGGTGCGCCCCACCCCGGCGGCCCCTCCAGGCCGCCTCCGGCGATCCCGTAGCTCAGCCGGTAGAGCACGTGACTTTTAATCATGGGGTCCTGGGTTCGAGTCCCAGCGGGATCACCAACAGTTTGCATCAGGCCGGCCCCTGAGTGCCTGCGCCCAAGTGCCCCTGAGGGATGGTCCCGGATCAGGCAAGGCACTTTGGGCAATGGGCCCCGACATCCCCTGGTCTGGTGACGTAGGGGCCAAATCGGCGCAGCAGATGACGGCGACGGGCGTCGATCACGCCTTGGAGAAGTGCCGGCTTTTGCTGTGTCGGGAAAGCCGGCGAACCCCGCGTCGGCAGCCCATCTCGCGTTTCGCCACGGCGGATGCGGAGTACTAGGCGAGTCCGCATCTGAAAGGTAAGTGCAAGCGCCAGCCGGAGTCGAGGCGAACGCACCCGTCCGTGTTGGCCCTCGGACAGTCTCGGGCGCACCTGCCGTGTCAAACAGGTCACCCAGGATCCGAACGCCGCTGACGGAGCCGACATCCGCTGACCACTGGCTCGACCGCGAGCTCCGGGAGCGCTGACCGCGCGCCCTACTCCAGCGTCTGGAGCTTCCGGCTCTGGTCGCCGCTGCGGTCCTCCTGCTGGAAGCGGACGGCGAGGCGGGCGGAGACGCGGGGGCTGACGAAGCCGGCGATGTCGCCGCCCAGCCGGCCGATCTCCTTCACGAAGCGGGAGGAGATGAACTGGTGGCGCTCCGACGCCATCAGGAAGACGGTGTCTACGGCCGGGTTAAGCCGGGCGTTCATGCCGGCCATCTGGAACTCGTACTCGAAGTCGGAGACGGCGCGCAGGCCGCGCACGATGACCTGGGCGCCGCACTCGACGGCGAACTTCATCAGCAGGACCTCGAAGGGCCGGACCTCGACGCTGAAGCCCTGGTCGGTCAGGGCCTTCAGCTCGTCCCGCACCATCTCCACCCGCTCGTCGGTGGAGAAGAGCGGGCCCTTGCCGGCGTTCTTCGCCACCCCGACGATCAGATGGTCCACCATCCGCGCGGCGCGCTGGATGATGTCGAAATGACCGTTCGTGATGGGGTCGAAAGTGCCGGGATAGACCCCGATCCGCTGCCCTGCCATCCCGCTCCCCCCGCTTGCGCGGCCCCGGCTTCGCGCCGGGGCCTTTGTCTTCTTATTGTCAGGCTTCGCCCTGTTCTCAAGCCTCGCCGGCGGCATCGCCCGCGGCACCGCCGTCAGGCGCGGCCCCTTCCGTTCCCTCCGCGACGTCGGCACCGTCCTCGGCCGCGTCCTCCCCCTCGTCGGCGAGGCTGGCGACGGACACCACGCGCTCGTCGGCGGAGACCCGGAACAGGGTCACGCCCTTGGTCTTGCGCGCGGCGATGCGGATGTCGTGCACCGGCATGCGGATCACCTGCCCGCCGTTGCTGACCATCATGATCTGGTCCGTCTCCTTGATCGGGAAGACGGCGACGAGGGCCTTGTTGCGGTCGCCCATGTCCATGTTCCAGATGCCCTGGCCGCCGCGGCCGGTCAGCCGGTACTCGTAGGCCGAGGTGCGCTTGCCGAAGCCCTGCTCGGACACGGTGAGGATGAACTCCTCCTTGCCCGCCAGCTCGTCGAACCGCTCCTGCGACAGGACCAGGCTGGTGTCGACCGGGGTCGCCTCCACGTCCGCCTGGTCGCCCGCCTCCTCCGGCTCGCCGGCGGCGCGGCGCAACGCGCTGGCCTGGCGCAGGTAGGCGGCGCGCTCGTCCGCCGTCGCCTCGACATGCCGCAGGATCGACATGCCGATGACCTCGTCGCCGCCGGCCAGCCGGATGCCGCGCACGCCGGTGGAGGTGCGGCCGCTGAACACGCGGACCTCCGACACGGGGAAGCGGATGCAGCGGCCGCCGCGGGCGGCCAGCAGCACGTCGTCCTCCTCGGTGCAGGTCCGCACCGAGATCAGCAGCTCGCCCTCCTCCTCCAGCTTCATGGCGATGAGGCCGTTGGTGCGGATGTTGGCGAAGTCGGACAGCCGGTTGCGGCGCACGTTGCCGTGGCTGGTGGCGAACATGACGTTCAGCTCGCCCCAGCTCTCCTCGTCCTCCGGCAGGGGCATGACGGTCGTGATGGTCTCCCCCTCCTCCAGCGGCAGGAGGTTGACCAGCGCCTTGCCGCGGGTCTGCGGGGTGCCCTGGGGCAGGCGCCAGACCTTCAGCTTGTAGACGATGCCGCGGCTGGTGAAGAGCAGCATCGGCGTGTGGGTGTTGGCGACGAACAGGTCGCTGACCGTGTCCTCCGCCTTCAGGTTCATGCCGCTGCGGCCCTTGCCGCCGCGCGCCTGCGCCCGGTACGTGGAGAGCGGCACGCGCTTGATGTAGCCGCCCTGGGTGACGATGACGACCATGTCCTCGCGCTGGATCAGGTCCTCGATGTCGGCCTCGAACTCCAGCTCCTCGATCCGGGTGCGGCGCGGGGTGCCGAACCGCTCCTTCATCTCGACCAGCTCCTCGCGGAGGATCTTCATGAGGAGCTCGCGGGAGGACAGGACCTCCAGGAAGTACTTGATCTGCTCGACGATGGCGCGCAGGTCGTTGCCGATCTTGTCGCGCTCCAGGCCCGTCAGGCGGTGCAGGCGCAGCTCCAGGATGGCGCGGGCCTGGGCCTCCGACAGGCGGTAGGTGCCGGCCGCCGACAGGGTGCGGCCGGGCTCGTCGATCAGCTCGATCAGCGGGCCGACATCCGAGGCCGGCCACTCGCGCGCCATCATCTCCTCGCGCGCCCAGGTCGGGTCGGGCGCGCGGCGGATCAGCGCGATCATCTCGTCCAGGTTGGCGACGGCGACGGCCAGGCCGACCAAGGTGTGGGCCTTCTCCCGCGCCTTGCCCAGCTCGAACTCGGTGCGGCGGGTGATGACCTGCTCGCGGAAGCGGACGAAGGCCTGGATGATCTGCTGCAGGTTCAGCAGCTCCGGCCGGCCGCCGTTCAGCGCCAGCATGTTGACGCCGAAGCTGGTCTGCAGGGGCGTGTGGCGGAACAGCTGGTTCACCACCACGTCGGCGACGGCGTCGCGCTTCAGCTCCACCACGACGCGGACGCCGTCGCGGTCCGACTCGTCGCGCACGTCGGAGATGCCCTCGACCAGCTTCTCCTGGACCACCTCGGCGATGCGCTCCAGCAGCTTGGACTTGTTGACCTGGTAGGGGATCTCGGTGAAGACCAGCGCCCAGCGGTCCTTGCGGATCTCCTCGACGTCGTGCTTGGCCCGCATGACGACCGAGCCGCGCCCGGTGGTCAGCGCCGAGCGGATGCCCGAGCGGCCCAGGATCAGCGCGCCGGTCGGGAAGTCCGGGCCCGGCACGTGCTCCATCAGCTCCTCGACGGTGACGTCCGGATTGTCGATGTAGGCGCAGCAGGCGTCGATCACCTCACCCAGATTGTGGGTCGGGATGTTGGTCGCCATGCCGACGGCGATGCCGCCGGCGCCGTTCACCAGCAGGTTCGGGTAGCGCGCCGGCAGGACGTCCGGCTCCTCCGTCGACTCGTCGTAGTTCGGGTGGAAGTCCACCGTCTCCTTGTCGATGTCGTCGATCAGCGACTCGGCCGCCTTGGCCAGGCGCGCCTCGGTGTAGCGCATCGCCGCCGCGGGATCGCCGTCCATCGAACCGAAATTGCCCTGACCGGAGATCAGCGGCAGGCGCATGGAGAAGTCCTGCGCCATGCGGACCATGGCGTCGTAGATCGCGCTGTCGCCGTGCGGGTGATATTTGCCCATCACGTCGCCCACGATGCGGGCCGACTTGCGGAACGGGTGAGTGGAGTCGTAGCCCGATTCCTTCATCGAATAGAGAATGCGCCGATGCACCGGCTTCAGACCGTCGCGCACATCGGGCAGCGCACGCGCCACGATCACGCTCATGGCGTAATCGAGATACGACCGCTTCATCTCCTCTTCGATGGTGACGGGCGTTATGTCTTGAGGCTGGCCGGGGGGCGGAAGCTCGTCGGTAGGCGTCTTTGTGCTCAAGGATTTCTGCTTTGCAAAAAGCCGCCGCTAAGTCGTTCGGCGGACTGAAGAATTGATGCTTTCAGAGTACCAAAACCACAGCCTTCAAGCCACTGATTTCGAGGTGATCCAACCTAGTATAAGCGATTGATTTAGCAGCCGTTTTCT
>DASPKT010000109.1:0-4199 GCA_035627915.1 Azospirillaceae bacterium | reverse complement strand
TCAACAACCTGCTGACGGCAATGATCGGCTTCTGCGATCTTTTGCTGCTGCGCCATCGCGCCGGCGACCAGTCCTTCGCCGATATCATGCAGATCAAGCAGAACGCCAACCGCGCCGCCAATTTGGTGCGCCAGTTGCTCGCGTTCTCGCGCCAGCAGACGCTGCAGCCGCGCGTGCTGAACGTCACCGACGTGCTGGCGGAGCTGTCGAACCTGCTGCGCCGGCTGATCGGCGAGAACATCGAGCTGAAGATGGTCCATGGCCGCGACCTGGGCCTGGTCAAGGTGGACCAGGGCCAGCTGGAGCAGGTCATCATCAACCTGGCGGTCAACGCCCGCGACGCCATGCCGGGCGGCGGGCGCCTCAGCATCGTGACGGAGAACTTCTCCACCGCCGTCCCGGTCCGCTGGGAGACGGAGGAGATGCCGCCCGGCGACTATGTGGTGGTCGAGGTCATCGACACCGGCATCGGCATCCCGCGCGAGAACCTGCAGCGCATCTTCGAGCCCTTCTTCTCCACCAAGGAGGTGGGGTCGGGCACCGGGCTGGGGCTCTCCACCGTCTACGGCATCGTGCGCCAGACCGGCGGCTTCATCTTCGTGGACAGCGCCCCCGGCGCCGGCGCCAAGTTCTCCATCTACCTGCCGCGCGACGACATGCGCCAGGCCGCCGAGGGCGAGCCGGCGCCGGCGGCGGAACCCCGGGAGAAGGCGCCCGCCGACCTCACCGGCATCGGCACCGTCATGCTGGTGGAGGACGAGGACGCGGTGCGGGTGTTCGGCGCCCGGGCCCTGCGCAACAAGGGCTACAACGTCATCGAGGCGCGCTCGGGCGAGGCCGCGCTGGAGATGCTGAGCGCGCCCACCGGCCCGCGGGTGGACCTGATCGTGACCGACGTGGTGATGCCGCAGATGGACGGCCCGACGCTCATCCGCGAGGTCCGCAAGTTCCGCCCCGACGTGAAGGTCATCTTCATCTCCGGCTACACCGAGGACCGCTTCCGCCACGCCATCGAGGACGGCACCCCCATCGAGTTCCTGCCCAAGCCCTTCAGCCTGAAGCAGCTCGCCTCCAAGGTGAAGGAGGTCATGGGCGGGTAGGAAACGGGGAGATGCGGCGCTGCCCTCCGAAGGCGGTGCCCCGCCCGCCGTTTACACGCGCGTTACCAACCCGCGGTGGACAGAAGTCCCCGCTTGCGCACCATCCCTCACGGTGGTCCGGGAGGGGGAGGGCGGCGGAATGGGCGGGGAAAGTACGGCGGGGTTCGGGGCAGGGTTCTTCAGGCTGGCGGGGCTGTGTTCCGCCCTGTCGGCGGTCACCACGCTGGTCCTCATATACGGGCCGTCGCTCTACCCGGCGCCGGCGACGCTGGAGGACCGCATCGCCCTGCTGGCGGACCCCTGGTTCCGCCTGCGCGCCTGGACCTACTACCTGCACCCATTCCTCTGCTTCGTCGCGGCGCTGGGCACCTGGGCGCTGGCGCGGCGGTTCGACGCCGGCATGGCGCTGCTGGGCGTCGTCTTCCTCGGCCTGTGGGCCGTCACCGAGGCGATGCAGCAGGCGCTCAGCCTGGTGGCGCTGAACTGGACCTGGCGGGCGGGCTACGCGGCGGCCGATTCGGCCACCCAGGCCGCCTACCGCCAATACATGGACATGTTCGCCGCCCTGTGGGACGGGCTCTATTTCCTGCTGTTGACGGGGTTCCTGCTCGGCAACCTGTGTTATGCGCTGGCCCTGCGGCGGGCGCCGGGGCTGGGGCGGGTGCTGGCGGTGCTGTTCGCCCTGGCGGCCGCCTTGAGCGTGCTGAACTTCCTGGCGGGATACGGCGGCCCGGACTGGGCGGGCGCTGTCGCCGGGGCCGCCTATCCCCTGGTCCAGCCGGCGGCGCGGCTGCTGCTGGGCGTGTGGCTCTGGCGGGCCTCCGCCCCTACGGGGCGGACCTCGCCGTCAGGGGCTTGAACAGAGGAACAAAACGCCAACATTCCCTCTTGGCGCACAGGAACGAAAAGGGTACATTGTGGGCCGGTTGAATGCCCACCGGCCCTGTGCGACAAGGAAGGGGACAATAATGTCGTCTGCACCTCTCCGTCTGGTTGAGACTCCCATGGATAAGCAGAAAGCCCTCGACGCCGCCCTTGGCCAGATCGAACGCGCGTTCGGCAAGGGCTCCATCATGAAGCTGGGCGCCCGCGCCGCGGCCCAGGCCGAGGTGGAGGCGATCTCCACCGGTTCGCTGGGCCTGGACATCGCGCTCGGCATCGGCGGCCTGCCGCGCGGCCGCATCATCGAGATCTACGGGCCGGAAAGCTCCGGCAAGACCACGCTCGCCCTGCACGCCATCGCCGAGGCGCAGAAGGCCGGCGGCACCTGCGCCTTCGTCGACGCGGAGCACGCGCTCGACCCCGGCTACGCCCGCAAGCTGGGCGTCGACGTGGACGAGCTGCTGATCTCGCAGCCCGACGCCGGCGAGCAGGCGCTGGAGATCGCCGACACGCTGGTGCGCTCCGGCGCCATCGACGTGCTGGTGATCGACTCGGTCGCGGCCCTGGTGCCGCGCGCCGAGCTGGAGGGCGAGATGGGCGACAGCCACGTCGGCCTGCACGCCCGCCTGATGAGCCAAGCGCTGCGCAAGCTGACCTCGACCATCTCCAAGTCGAACACGCTGGTGATCTTCATCAACCAGATCCGCCTCAAGATCGGCGTGATGTTCGGCAACCCGGAGACGACGACCGGCGGCAACGCGCTGAAGTTCTACGCCTCGATCCGCCTGGACATCCGCCGCATCGGCGCGATCAAGGACAAGGACCTGGTCGTGGGCAACCAGACCCGCGTCAAGGTCGTGAAGAACAAGATGGCCCCGCCGTTCCGCGTGGTCGAGTTCGACATCATGTACGGCGAGGGCGTGTCCAAGGTGGGCGAGCTGCTCGACCTCGGCATCCAGGCCGGCGTGGTGGAGAAGTCGGGCGCCTGGTTCTCGTATGACGGCCAGCGCATCGGCCAGGGCCGCGAGAACGCCAAGACCTACCTGCGCAACAACCCGCAGGTGGCCCAGGCGATCGAGACCAAGGTCCGCGCCAACGCGGGCTTGGTCGCCAGCGCCATGATGGGCACGCCCGAGGCCGACGGCGACGCCGACAGCCCGGAGTGACCGGCCGCCCCCCAGGGGGCGCCGGAGAGCACGTCGCACAGGGAAGGGCGGGCCGACAGCGGCCCGCCCTTTTCCGTTCCGGTCACCGCCCTCTGGCCCGGCCGGGAGCCCGCGTGACGCCCTCCGTCGTCTTGAAACGCGTCATCCCGTCCCTGAACAGTCACGCCACTGTTTGCGAGGCTGGCGCCAGGCCTTCCCCCTTTCGTCATGCCCGCGGAGGCGGGCATCCAGGCATTCAGCGTGCAATGGCGCAGGGCGAACGATGCTACCGCCGCTGCCAGTGCGCTTATCCCAGCCGGATCGCGGGCTGAATACCTGGGGCACGGGAAAGGAAAAAGCTGGGGCAGTGCAGCGGCGTGGTGCGGTAGGTCGCATGGAGCCGCAGGCGCACTGCGACGGCCTTCGTCCCCGCGCCTCGCCGGCCCGTCCATGTCACCTGGAAGTATTTCCTGCCAAGGCCAAAACGTTTCATCTATTTCAGTAAGTTTTCCCCGAAGAAATGACTTTATTCGTCTAAAATACAGGATTATTCATCCTGCCCATGAGGCAGACCTATCCTTCCCTGGAATTCTCCCCGGCGCGTCCGGCGCCGCAGCCGGCGCCCGCGCGCCCGCCCGTCGAGCGGAAAGCCGAAGCGAGGTCGGCGTCGAAGCCGGAGACGGAAGGCCCCCCTGACGCCCCGCCTGCGGCCCAGGTCGTCGCCGCCCTGCTGACCTTCGCCGTCGCCGTCGGCGCGCTCGCCGCCACCATCGCCAGCGTCTGAGCGGGCGGGGCCCCGCCGCCCCAGCGGCCGGCAGGCCTGCCCCCTGTCCCCGGTAATGGACAGGGCCCATATCGGCACGGTACAACCCGAACCTCCCGCGGCGCGGCAAAGTCCGGCGCGGGGCGGCGAAGACTTACCAGCAGGCCAGGCCCGACCCATGACCGCCAAGAAGACAGCGAACGAGATCCGCTCCACCTTCCTCGACTTCTTCGCGAAGAACGGGCACACGGCCGTCGATTCCTCGCCGCTGGTGCCCCGCAACGACCCGACGCTGATGTTCACCAACGC
>DASPKT010000108.1:0-2954 GCA_035627915.1 Azospirillaceae bacterium | reverse complement strand
ACGGCGTGATCCCCGGCCTGGAGAAGCAACTGCGCGAGGCGGAAAGCCGCCAGGCCGATCGGTCCGGCGACCTCGTGGAAGAGGCCGTCACGCCCGATCACATCGCCGGCGTGGTCTCGCGCTGGACCGGCATCCCGGTCGACAAGATGCTCGAAGGCGAGCGCGACAAGCTGCTGCGCATGGAAAAGGTGCTAGGCGACCGCGTCATCGGCCAGGAAGAGGCAGTGGTCGCCGTCTCCAACGCCGTGCGGCGCGCGCGGGCCGGCCTGCAGGATCCTAACCGTCCGATTGGCTCGTTCCTGTTCCTGGGCCCGACCGGCGTCGGCAAGACCGAATTGTCGAAAGCGCTGGCGTCGTTCCTGTTCGACGACGAGCACGCGCTGCTGCGCGTCGATATGTCGGAGTTCATGGAGAAGCACGCGGTCGCGCGCCTGATCGGCGCGCCACCGGGATATGTGGGATACGAAGAAGGCGGACAGCTCACCGAAGCCGTGCGGCGCCGTCCCTACGCGGTGATCCTCTTCGACGAGATCGAGAAGGCGCACCACGACGTGTTCAACGTCCTGCTCCAGGTGCTCGACGACGGGCGCCTGACCGACGGGCAGGGCCGCACGGTGGACTTCCGCAACACGCTCATCGTGATGACCTCCAACCTCGGCTCCGAGGCGCTGGCCAACCTGCCGGAGGGGGCGGACAGCGGCGCCGCGCGGGCGGAGGTGATGGAGGCGGTGCGGGCCAACTTCCGGCCGGAGTTCCTGAACCGGCTGGACGAGATCCTGGTCTTCCACCGGCTGTCCCGCATCCACATGACCGGTATCGTCGACATCCAGCTGGGCCGGCTGCGGAAGATGCTGGCCGACCGCGATATCCGGCTGGAGCTGGACGAGGCGGCGCTGCGCTGGCTGGCGGATGCCGGCTACGACCCGGTCTACGGGGCGCGGCCGCTGAAGCGGGTGATCCAGCGCGAGCTGCAGAACCCGATGGCGACCCGCATCCTGGAGGGGCGCATCCACGACGGGCAGGCCGTGGCCGTGTCGGCCGGCCCCGACGGGCTGGTCCTGGACGGAGAGGCGACCGTGGCGGCCCCGCCGCCCGGCGCCTCCAACTGGGGCGGCCCGCGGCCGGCGACGCTGCACTGAGCCGGATTGCGTGACGGGGATGGGGCCGGGGAGCGATCCCCGGCCCTTTTCCATTGCGCCCCCTACCCGGGGTGGCGCTCCTCCCACCGCTCCAGCGGGTCGGGCGGGGCGAGGAAGCGCACCGTGGCCAGCCCGGCGACGAAGCCGCCGATATGGGCCCACCAGGCGACGCCCCCGCCGAGGTCCGGCTGCCACAGGTCGCCCGCCCCCTGGAACAGCTGCAGCCCGAACCAGACGGCGGCGTAGAGCCAGGCGCTGGCGGGGAAGAACAGCGGGATGAAGAAGATGGGAACCAGCAGCAGCACGCGGGAGCGCGGGAACAGGGTGATGTGCGCCCCCATGACGGCCGCCACGGCCCCCGACGCGCCCAGGACCGGGACCCGGCTGTCGGCGTAGACGGCCATGTGGGCCCAGCTCGCCAGCACCCCGCACAGCACGTAGAGGAGGGTGAAGCGCAGCTTGCCCATGCGGTCCTCGACGGCGCCGCCGAACAGCCAGAGCGTCCACATGTTGAAGATCAGGTGCAGCCAGCCGCCGTGCATGAAGGTGTTGGTCAGCAGCGGCCGGTAGTCGAAGGGGTCGAGCCCGACCGACAGAGCCCAGCCCGGCTCGGCGTAGCGCAGCGGGATCAGCGCGTACTGCGCCACCATGACCGAGGCCTCGCGCCCCGGCAGCCCGGTCTGCCAGAGGAAGACGACGAGGTTGACGGCCAGCAGGGTCCACACCACCCGGGGGCGGCGGAGGACGGGGGCGTCGATCTTCAGCGGGATCATGCGGTCCGGGTCCGGGCGCTGGCGGGGCGGGATGCCGGCCGGCCCCGAACATGTCGGGCCGGCGGGCCCCCGAAACAACGGGGGCCGAGGGCTTAGTACCCCCGGCCCCGGTCAGGGTTCGGTCGATGAGCGGCCCGGCGGCCTCGGTCAGCAGCCGGCGGGGCCGGCGCAGGCCTTGGAGGGGACGACGGTGGCGGGCTCGGAGGCCGAGGCCATGGCGATGCCGCTCAGCGCCTGCTCGAACTCGCGGTCCAGCTTGGCCATGCGGGCCTGGAACTCCTTCAGGTCCCTGCCGGCCAGCGTGCGGCCGGCGGGCATGGTGACGCTGACCGGGTTCACCTGCTTGCTGCCCTTCAGCACCTCGTAGTGCAGGTGGGCGCCGGTGGAACGGCCGGTGGAGCCGACATAGCCGATCACGTCGCCCTGGGAGACGCGCACGCCGCGGCGGATCGACTTGCCGAAGCGGCTCATGTGGGCGTAGGCGGTGGAGATCTCGCCGTTGTGGCGGATGCGGACGTAGTTGCCGTAGGAGCCCTTCGGCCCCGCCTCCTCCACCACGCCGTTGCCGGCGGCGTAGATCGGCGTGCCGGCCGGGGCGGCGAAGTCGGCGCCCTTGTGCATCTTGCTGTAGCCCAGCACCGGGTGGCGGCGCATGCCGAAGCCGGAGCTGAGGCGGAAGCCGTCCACCGGCGTCTTCAGCAGCGCCTTGCGGATGCTCTCGCCCTTGGCGTTGAAATAGTCGACCGAGCCGTCCGCGTCCTCGTGCCGGTACAGCGGCAGCCGCTTGCCCGACAGCTTCAGCGAGGCGTAGTGGATCTCGCCGTCGCGGGCGAACTCCCCGTCCTCGGTGACGAAGCGCTCGTACAGGATCTCGAACTCGTCGCCCGGCTGCAGCTCGCGCTGGAAGTCGACGTCGTGGGAGTAGGTCCGCATCAGCGCGGCCAGGACGGGATAGGGCACCCCGGCGTCGCTGCCCGCCTCGAACAGGCTGGAAGAGATGGTGCCGCGGGCGGCGACCAGGCGGCGCTCCAGCGGCTTCTCC
>DASPKT010000107.1:0-12197 GCA_035627915.1 Azospirillaceae bacterium | reverse complement strand
ACATGACTGTCACCCCGGCGGAAGCCGGGGTCCAGGGACGCCGGACCGCACGGCTAAAGGTCCCTGGATTCCGGCTTGCGCCGGAATGACGGGAAGAGGGAAGAGAGAGAGGCGGCGTCCGGCGCCGCCGGTTCTGACGTCAGAATCGGAAGGGCTTCGGACGGTCGGCGTCCATGGTGCCCTCTCCCGTCACCCCGGCGGTCACGGGACCGTCACCACGCAGTCGTCTGGCTGTCGCCAGGGTGGTCATTCGACCGTTGCTGCGGACGTCGGCCGACCGCCTCCGCTCCATCCACTTGACCGTCACCGCCGCGTTCACTCGATCATCGTCGCCGCATTCACCTGACCGCCGTCCCGGCACTCACCTGACCGTCGTCCCGGGACTCACCTGACTGTCGTCCCGGCGCTCACCTGACCGTCACCCCGGCGGAAGCCGGGGTCCAGGGACGCCGGACCCTACGGCCAAGGACCCCTGGATTCCGGCTTGCGCCGGAATGACGGGAGAAATGGGGCGGGGCAGGGGGCATGAGGCGGAGGGCGGGGAGGCTGACGGTGGACGTCTTTCCGAACCGGGGCAGGTCCCGGTCGCCTGCCTTGCCTTACCCGTATTGACAACATGCTGTCCAAATGACATCATACACCCATGACCGCCGCCCTGCTGACCGACCTGATCCTCGAACTCTTCCGCGTGAACGGGCGGCTGCTGGCGGCCGGCGACGCGCTGGTGCAGGACCTGGGCCTGACCAGCGCGCGCTGGCAGGTGCTGGGGGCGGTGGCGATGTCGCCGGTGCCGCTGCCGGTGGCCCACGTGGCCCGCAACATGGGCCTGTCGCGCCAGGCGGTGCAGCGCGTCGCCAACGAGCTGGAGGCCGACGGGATCGTCGCCTTCGCGCCCAATCCGCACCACCGCCGCGCCAAGCTGATCGTCCTTACCGCGCGGGGGAGCGACCTCTACGACGCCGCGGCGGCCCGGCAGGGCCCCTGGGCGGCGGCGCTGGCCGAGGGGCTGGCGCCGGAGCGCGTCGCCGACGCGCTCGACCTGCTGCGCACGCTGCGCGTCCGGCTGGAAGCCGGCGCCGGCGACACCGACGAACCCTAGCGAGGGCCCCCGGAAGCGGGGCCGTGTGAGGATGGCATGCTGAGCGGCCAGTTGGCATTGATCGTGGCGGCCCTGTTCGCGGGCGCCGCCCTCTACATCTCCGCGGTGGAGCAGCCGGCCCGCCTGGGCCTGGACGCAAGGGCGCTGCTGGCGGAATGGAAGCCGGCCTACCGCCGCGGCACCGCCATGCAGGCGCCGCTGGCCGTCGCCGGGTTCCTCTTGGGGGCGGCGGCCTGGTGGCAGACGGGCCATCCCGGCTGGGCCGCGGGCGCGCTGCTGATGATCGCCAACTGGCCCGTCACCTACCTCGCCATCATGCCGACCAACCGCCGGCTGGAGGCCACCCGCATCGACGCGGCGGGCGAGGAGAGCCGGGCCCTGATCGTCCGCTGGGGGCGGCTGCACGCCGTGCGCACGGGCCTGGGCGCGGCGGCCGCCGCCGCCTTCCTCCTGGCGTCGCTGGGCTGACGGGGGGGCTGAAGAAGGGAAGGGGGCTACTCCGCCCCCTCGGCCTCCTCAGGGCCCTCTTCCAGCATAGGGCCGATCACCTGGAAGACCGGGCCGCCATTGTGGGTGAAGTAGATCTTCCCCTGGCTGTGCGACACCAGGATGCGGTGGGAGCGGAAGAAGTCCGCCCCCAGCAGCATCTCCGGCAGCCCCTCGAACTCCCGCGCCATGCGCGAGCCCAGCTCCACCTGCTTGTTGTGGCGGAACAGGTCGGCGAAGCGGAGCTTGGCGTTGCGGATCGTCTCGTCGCCCACGGTGAAGCTGGCGAAGGTGCCGACCCAGGTGTCGATGCGGTGCCGCCCGATGCCGCCCGCCAGCCCCTCCGCCTGCACGCCCTGCGTCTCCGGCGTGACGCCCGCGCGCGCCGCCGCCCGCTGCGACAGGACCGAGGTGTAGGCCCCGGTGTCCAGGATGGCGCGGACCTTCGCCTGGTTCACCAGCACGTCCACCTCGACATGCTTGACGCGCCCGCGCGACGGCTGGATCTCCGCCAGCGAATAAGTGTCGGCCCAGTAGATCAGCGGCGTGTCGCCGCAATCTATGGCCTTCATGAAGTTGACCGTGCCGTTGGCGAGGTCGTACTCGACCTCGAACCGCTGCAGCAGATCCTGGCCCAGGATCATCGCCTGCCCGCTGGAGGGTTCGTGCTCGCCGGCGACCAGCAGGCGCACCTCCTTGCCCTTGAAGCTGCCGACGGAGATGTCGTCGACGACCGTCGTCTCCACCCGCGACTTGCCGCCGACGCCGTGCAGGACGGCGCCGTCCAGCGTGACCGCGTCCAGCCCCAGCCGGTTTGCGGCGCTGCGGTAGATCATGCTGTGCACGGCGCCGCTGTCGATGAGCACCCGGACCTTCTGCCCGTTGATCGTGCCCTCGGCCAGCGGGCGGTTGCCGTCCATCAGCACCGGCAGGGTGGCGACCTTGCCCAGCTTGCACTGGGCCGCCGCCCCGCCCGCCGCCCCGATGACCGACGCCAGCAGCACCGCCGCCGCCATTCCCCGCATCCGCACGCTCCGTTCCTCCCACGCGGCTCCCTGTTCGCGTCACAGGGTTAAGTGGATGCCACCGCCGCGTCAATGACCCACCCGGGTATGCAATCGGAAAACCGGGATTCTGACGTCAGAATCCTCCCCTGCCGCCGGGCGGCGTAACGCCGGTGCGACGGTGCCCCCGCCCGGACGGACGCTGGCGCCGGGGCACCCGCCGACCTTCAATGGAGCCCCCCACCTGCCCTCCCGGAGGATGCCATGGCCGACCCGAAGCGCCGCCTGCTCGTCATCGGCCTGGACGGGTACGAGCCGTCGCTGGCCGACCGGATGATCGCGGCGGGCGAGCTGCCGGCCCTGGCGGACCTGCGCGCGCGCTCAGCCCGCTTCCTGCTGGACCATGGGGAGGCCAAGCGGACCGGGCTGGCCTGGGAGCACGTGGCGACCGGCCTGGCGCCCGGGGCCGGCGGGCGCTGGTCGGCGGTCGACCTCGACGCCAGGCGCTACCGGGCGGTCCAGGCGCCCACCCGGGCGCGCCCCTTCGCCGCCGACATCAATGCCCGCACGGTCGTCTTCGACGCGCCCTACTTCGACCTGGAGGGGGCGCCCGGGGTGCAGGGGCTGGTGTCCTGGGGCGCGCACGACCCCGGCGTCGCCCCGGCCTGCCGCCCGGCCGGGCTGGACCGCGAGATGGCGGCGCGCTTCGGCGCCTATCCCGCGCAGGAATGGATCTACGGCTTCACCTGGCCCGACCCGGCGCGCTGCCGGGACCTCGCCCGCGACCTCTCCCGCGCGGTGGAGGTGCGCTCCAAGGCGGCGCGCTGGCTGCTGGCGGAGCGGCTGCCGGACTGGGACCTGGCCCTGGTCGTGGTCAGCGAGTGCCATTCGGCGGTGGAGCCGCTCTGGCACGGCGTCGATGCCGCCCACCCGCTGCACAGCCACCCTTCCGCCGCCGCGGCGGGGGAGGGGCTGCGGGAGGTGTACCGGGCGGTGGACCGGCTGGTCGGCGACCTCGCCGCCGCCTTCCCCGACGCCACGCTGCTGGCCTTCGCGGTGCACGGCATGGGCCCCAACGACAGCGACGTCGCCAGCATGGCGCTGCTGCCGGAGCTGCTGTACCGCCAGGCCTTCGGCCGCTCCCACATGCGCACGATCGCCTGGCCGACCGACGCGGCCGGGCTGCCGCTGCTGGAGCCGGGGGAGGGGTGGGAGCAGGCGATGCTGCGGGCGGTGCCGCTGCCGCCGGTCGACCGCGCGCGGCGCGCGCTGCTGCGCCGCCTGGGCCGGGACGAGGGCGGGCTGGACTGGATGCCGGCGGCCCGCTACCGGCGCTTCTGGCCCGCCATGGACGCCTTCGCCCTGCCGGCCTTCTACGACGGGCGCATCCGCCTGAACCTGCGAGGCCGCGAGGCGAGGGGGCGGGTGGCGCCGGGGGACTACGATGCCGCGTGCGGGCGGCTGGAGACGCTGCTGCGCGGTTGCCGCGACGCGCTGACCGGCCGTGCCGCCGTCGCCTCCATCGAGCGGGCCGGCGGCGCCGACCCGCGGGCGCTGGACCCCTCGGGCTGCGACCTCGTCGTGATCTGGGAGGGCTCGCCCCTGGGGCTGGTCCATCCGGAGCTGGGCCGCATCGGGCCGCTGCCCTACCGCCGCACCGGCGGCCACACGGGGCGCTGGGGGGAGGCGCTGCTGGCCGGCCCCGGCATCGCCCCCGGCGGCCGCGGCGTGCGCGACAGCTTCGACGTGGTGCCGACGATCATCCGGCTGCTGGGCGAGCCGGTGCCGCCGGGGATCGCGGGCACCGACCTGCTGGCGCCGGAGCCCGTGCCGGCGTGACTCAGCGCCGGCGCGCCAGCTGCTCCACGTCGCGCACCGCGCCCCGCGCGGCCGAGGTGGTCATGGCGGCGTAGGCCTTCAGGGCGGAGGAGACCTGGCGGTCGCGGCTTACCGGCTGCCAGGCGGCGGGCCCCTTCGCCTCCATGGCGGCGCGGCGGCGGTCCAGTTCGGCCTGCGGCACCGCCAGCTCGATGCGGCGGGCGGGGATGTCGATGCGGATGGTGTCGCCCTCCGCGACCAGCCCGATGGTGCCGCCCTCCGCCGCCTCGGGCGAGGCGTGGCCGATCGACAGGCCCGACGTGCCGCCGGAGAAGCGCCCGTCGGTGATGAGCGCGCAGACCTTCCCCAGCCCCTTCGACTTCAGGTAGCTGGTGGGGTAGAGCATCTCCTGCATGCCGGGGCCGCCGCGCGGCCCCTCGTAGCGGATCAGCACCACGTCGCCGGGGCGGATGCGGTTGCCGAGGATGGCGCTGACCGCGTCGTCCTGGCTCTCGAACACGCGGGCGGGGCCGGTGAAGACCAGGCTGTCGTCGGCGACGCCGGCCGTCTTCACGATGCAGCCGTCCTCCGCCAGGTTGCCGAACAGCACCGCCAGCCCGCCCTCCTGGCTGAAGGCGTGCTCCTTCGTGCGGATGACGCCGCCGTGGCGGTCGTCGTCCAGGCTCTCGTACCGGCGGTCCTGGCTGAAGGCCACCTGGGTCGGGATGCCCCCGGGAGAGGCCATGAAGAAGCGGCGCACCTCGGCGTCGCCGGTGCGGCGGATGTCCCAGCGGTCCAGCGCGTCCTTCAGCGAGGGCGCGTGCACGGTGGAGACGTGGGTGTGCAGCAGGCCGGCGCGGTCCAGCTCGCCCAGGATGCCCATGATGCCGCCGGCGCGGTGCACGTCCTCGATGTGGACGTCGGCGACCGAGGGGGCGACCTTGCAGAGCTGCGGCACCCGGCGCGACAGCCGGTCGATGTCGGCCATGGTGAAGTCGACCTCGCCCTCCTGGGCGGCGGCCAGCAGGTGCAGCACCGTGTTGGTGGAGCCGCCCATGGCGATGTCCAGCGACATGGCGTTCTCGAACGCCTCGCGGGTGGCGATGGCGCGCGGCAGGACGCGGGCGTCCTCGCCGTCGTACCAGCGGCGGCACAGCTCCACGACCAGGTGGCCGGCGCGCACGAACAGGTCGCGGCGGTCGGCGTGGGTGGCGACGACGGTGCCGTTGCCGGGCAGCGACAGGCCCAGCGCCTCGGTCAGGCAGTTCATGGAGTTGGCGGTGAACATGCCGGAGCAGGAGCCGCAGGTCGGGCAGGCCGAGCGCTCCACCCGCTGCACGTCCTCGTCCGACACGCTGTCGTCGGCGGCCATGACCATGGCGTCGATCAGGTCGACCTTGCGCTCCTTGCCGCCGACCACGACCTTGCCGGCCTCCATCGGCCCGCCCGAGACGAAGACGGCCGGGATGTTGAGCCGCATCGCCGCCATCAGCATGCCGGGCGTGATCTTGTCGCAGTTGGAGATGCACACCAGCGCGTCGGCGCAGTGGGCGTTCACCATGTACTCCACCGCGTCCGCGATCAGCTCGCGCGAGGGCAGGCTGTAGAGCATGCCCGAATGGCCCATGGCGATGCCGTCGTCGACCGCGATGGTGTTGAACTCCTTGGCGACGCCGCCGGCCTTCTCCACCTCGCGCGCGACCAGCTGGCCCAGATCCTTCAGGTGGACGTGGCCGGGGACGAACTGGGTGAAGGAGTTGGCGATGGCGACGATGGGCTTGCCGAAGTCGCCGTCCTTCATGCCCGTCGCGCGCCAGAGGCCGCGGGCGCCGGCCATGTTGCGGCCGTGGGTGGAGGTGCGGGAGCGGAGCTGGGGCAAGGCGGGCCTCTGGTGCTGGATGGCGCTGAGCCGGTACAGATAGGCTCAGGAGATTGCCAAATCCAGGGGTCCGTTTGATATGAAATTGCCGCAATCCCCCCATCCGGCGCCGTCTCCGGCCCGCCGGGGCGGTAGCCGGAGGGGCGCCGGCGCTTCTTCAGGGCTACGCGAACGCCAAACATTCCAATGACTTGGAGACTGCATCAAACGCGAGGCAAAGTTCGGTGAAATCTGTGGCACGGGGCGGGGGGATGCGGCACCGGTGGCGTCAGCGGCGGACGTGCCGGCCCATGCGGGTAAGCGCCTCGACCAGGAGGCGGACGGGGCGGACCACCAGGTAGCCCGACGCCAGCCAGCCGGGAAGCGCCACGGCGGCCCGGTCCTTGTCGCTGGGTGCCAGCACCTGCGCCAGCACCGCCCGGCGCGCGTCGGCGCGCGTATGGATGTCCAGCATCCAGCGCAGGGTGCGGAACCGGCCGGCAGCATAGTAGGCCTCTTCCTCGTCGCGAAGCAGGGGGCGGTCGGCGAGGCGGCCGATGAAGGCGGCGGTCCTTTCGCCCGCCCTCATGAGCGAACTGTCCGCCGCGAGCGCCGCGGGAAGCGGCGCGTCCAGGAGCCGCCGGGCCAGGACCAGCGCGCCGGCGACCTGGCGCTCCACCCCCATCCGGCGCGCCAGCGCCAGGACCGCCGGCCAGTCCACCCGCTCCGCGCGCGCCGCGTCGGCGATGTCGAGGAGCCAGAAGAGGCGACGCCAGAAATGCTTCGCCCCGTGGACGGCCGCGTAGACCAGCGCCGGCTCCAGCGCCAGGGTCCGCACCGGGGTCCCTGCGACCTCGGCCGTGGCGGCGTGCTCGAAGGGGCGGAAGAGGGACAGCGGGAACAGGCGCGGCTCGTCGAACAGGTCGGTATGGAGCTCCAGGAGGATGCCGGCGCCGGCGTGGACCAGCCCCTCGTGGAAGCCCGCCGGCTGGTGGGCCGCCGGGGCGTAGCCGGCCGACAGCAGCAGGGCGCGCGCCGCCGGGGCGCCCTCGGGCCGCACCAGGATGTCGAGGTCGCGCGCGCCGCGCCGCCCCGCGGCGCCGTGGAGGAGCCGGCCGAAGGCCGGGCCCTTCAGCGCCATCCAGGAAAGCCCGGCGCCGTCGAGGAGCCGTGCCACCCGCGCCAGCTCCGCCGCCTGGAGCAGCGACCGGGCGGCGGCGTCGCGGCGGTCCCGCGTGAGCGCCGCCGCCACCTCGGGCGGAAGCGCCGCCCCGTCGTGCTCCAGCCGGAGCGCCACGCGGTGATGGTCCACCAGGCGGAGGAACCGCCCCCAGTCGAGGTCCCCGGGCACCGCCGCGGCGGTGCCGCGCAGCAGGGCGAGCAGGAGCCGGAATTCGGCCGGCATCCCGGCGAAGGCGTCCGCCGCCGGCATCACGGCCGGCCCGGTCGCGGCCGCCACCAGGCCACGGCGCGTCCCGCCTCGAACGCCCCCAGCGCGGCCACGAGGCCGGGCAGGTGGCCCAGGACGTACCACCTGCGGTGCCGGTTCCTGCGCAGGATGCCGAGGACGGCGCGGCCGGCGAACAGGGGCGCCAGCAGGGGGTGCAGCGGCCGCAGCGCGAGCTTGAGGCGCCGGCGGCCGTGGGCTTGCATGCCGGTGCGGGCCTGCTTGCGCTCGAGGGCCAGGAAGTCCTGCCCGCCCCGGTAGAGATAGCGCCACAGCACGGGCCAGCGGCCCCTGCCGTGATGATGCGCCACCCGCAGCTCCGGTGCGTAGAGGGTGCGCCAGCCCCCCAGGATCAGACGCTCGGCGAGGTCGCAGTCCTCGCCGGTCCGCAGGGACGCATCGAAGCCGCCGACCGTCTCCAGGGCGGCGCGCCGGATGCACATGACGCAGGCGAAGTGGACGGTGTCGACGGCGGCCGCGTCGCCCGCCACGGGCCCGAACAGCAGCAGGTCGTAGACCCGGTTCCAGTACCCGTCCGGCACGCTCCGCGCCCGCCCGGTCAGGCCGCCCAGGCCCGAGTCCTCGGCGAAGCGGCGAGCGGCGAGGCCGGCGAAGCCCGGCTCGATCACGCAATCGTCGTCGACGAAGGCGATGATGTCCGCGGTGCAGGCGCGGGCGCCCAGGTTGCGGTTCTCGGCGGGCCAGAGCAGGCGGTCCGTCTCCAGCCAGACGAAGCGGTCGCCGGCGCATTGGGACCGGAGGCCCGCTAGGCCGGCGCCGACGACGACGATCCGCGACGAGGTCCCGCCGCAGCAGGCCTCGACCGCCCGGAGGGCCGCGGCGGCGGCGGCCGAATCCGGGCGCCCGCAGGGGATCACATAGTCGATCGTGGGTGCCGCCGACGGGCTAGCAGGATACACGGTCCGGTCTCTTGCTTCTGAACTCTGGGGTCGGGGGCGTCGTGCGGCGGGATCGTGGCATAGTGGAGTACCGACCTCAAAGGACATGTGGCGGGTGTTCTTTACGCCGGTGTAAGGTCCGGCGGACGAGGGCTTCTGCGGGTCGGGCATGGGGAACGGCATTCCGATGCGACGCGCGGCGGGCGCGGATGCCGGCTCCGCCCCCGCGGCGCAGTTCCGCGCCATGCTGCGGGACGTCCTGGAGCGCGTCGGCCGGCGCTTCGCCGCCGTGGCGGTGCTGGCGGTCGCGGCGGCGGCGGCGGAAGGGGCCGGGCTGCTGCTGCTGCTGCCGATGCTGGACCTTCTGGGCGTCACCGGGGACACGGACGGCCTGCCCTGGCTGCGCGCGCTGGGCAGGGCGCTCGGGCTGCCGGGGGCGCTGGCCCTCTACGTCGTGCTGGTCACCGCGGCGTCGGCGGTGGTGTGGGCCCGCAGCGTCGCCGGCACCGCCCTGCTGCTGGACTATGTCGAGGATTTGCGGCTGCGCCTGCACGCGGCGCTCACCGCCATGGGCTGGCCGGCGCTGGCGGCGCGGCGGCAGTCCGACCTCACGCTGGCGCTGACGGCCGAGGTCGGGCGCTGCGGCTTCGCCGTGGACCAGTCGCTGCAGCTCCTGGCCTCCGTGCTGCTGCTGCCGGCCCTGCTGGGGGCGGCGTTCGTCCTCTCCCCCGGCTTCACGCTGGCGGGACTGGCGCTGGCGGCCGCGCTGGCGCTGGCGGTGCGCCCGCTGGGCCGCCGCGCCCATGCGCTGGGCGCCGCCTCCGCCGAGGCCAACCGGGCGCTGACCGCCGAGATCAGCGACCAGGTGGCGGGCATGCGCGTCCTCAAGGGGCTGGGCGGCGCCGGGCCGCGCCAAGCGGAGACGCAGGCGCTGATCCGGCGCCTGCGCGCCCGCCAGCTGGCCCAGGCCCGTGCCGCCGCCACCGTGCGCGCCGCGCAGCGGGCCGCGGCGGCGGCGGCGGCGGCGCTGGCGGTGTGGGCCGGCATCGGCCTGCTGGCCCTGCCGCTGGCGGACATGCTGGTCCTGCTGGTCGTCTTCGGCCGGCTGGTGCCGGCGGCGCTGCGCGTGCAGGAGAGCTGGCGCCAGATCGTGCAGCAGCTGCCCGTGCATGCGCGCCTGATGGCGGAGCTGGCGGCTTGGCGGGCGGCGGCGGAACCCGCCGCCGGGCAGGCGCCGCCGCTGGCCCGGGAGATCGTCCTGGGCGGGGTGTCCTACCGGCATCCGGGCGGCGGGGGGCCGGCGCTGCGTTCCGTCGACGCGCGCATCCCCGCCTTCGCGACCACCGCCCTGGTGGGGCCGTCGGGCGCCGGCAAGTCGACGCTGGTCGACATCCTGGCGGGCCTCGTCCAGCCGGACCGGGGCGCGGTCCTGGTTGACGGCGTCCCGCTGGACGGGGCGGCGCGGGTGGCCTGGCGCGGCCGCGTCGGCTACGTGCCGCAGGACGCGTTCCTGTTCCACCTGTCGGTGCGGGAGAACCTGGCGATGGCGCGGCCCGGCGCGGACGAGGCGGCGCTCTGGCGGGCGCTGGAGGAGGCCGCCGTGGCCGATGTGGTCAGGGCGCTGCCGCAGGGTCTGGACACCGTCGTGGGCGACCGCGGCGCCCGCCTGTCGGGCGGCGAGCGCCAGCGGGTGGCGCTGGCCCGCGCGCTGCTGCGGGAGCCCGACCTGCTGGTGCTGGACGAGGCCACATCGGCGCTCGACGCCGGGACGGAATCGCTGGTGGCCGACGCCCTGCGCCGGCTCCAGGGCCGGCTCACCATCGTCGTCGTCGCCCACCGCCCCGGCACCGTGCGCGCCGCCGACCACGTGCTGCTGCTGGAGGCCGGACGGGTGGCGGCCCAGGGAAGCTGGGCCGAGATCCGCGCCGCCGCGGGCGGAAGCCTCGCCATGCTGGACATGCGCTGACGCCGGCCCCGGCGGAAGCGCCGTCTAGAAGGCCCCGAGCTGCCGCCAGAGCGGCAGCAGGATGTGCAGCGCCGCCTCCGCGCCCCGGCCCATCTCCATGAGCCGCGCGGCCTCCGCCTGCAGGGCCGCCGGGTCGATGCCGGCGCCGAGCCGGACGGAGCCGAGCCGCCGCTGGACGTGGGACAGCACCGGATGCAGCGCCGGTTCCACCCCGTCCGCCAAGGCGAGGTGGACGGCGGCGCCGGCCTGGTCCACGGCGATGCCGACGCCGCACGCGGCCGCCATCGCGGCGACCAGCGTCCGCCCCTCCGCCGCCTCGGCGGCCTGCAGGCGGTTGAAGCGCCGCGCCGCGGCCAGGGCCCCGTCCCCCCAGCGGATGCGCGCCGCAGGCAGCGCGAAGTCGCCGCCGACCAGCGCCAGGGCCAGCTCGCGCGGGCCGGGCGCGTCCGCGCGGCCGCGCAGCTCCGGCAGGTCGGCGAGGTCCCCCACCGTCCGCATGCCCGCCGCCAGCGCCGCCATGACGGGGCCGTAGCGCGCCTCGTCCAGGACGATGCTGCGGGACATGCCTTCGATGGTGTAGGGCAGGGCGTGGGCGCGCGCCATCCAGGCGAGCGGTACGGCCCGCAGCCGCGCGTCCGTTTCCTCCGGCGTCAGGCGCCGCGCTGCCCGCACGAACACGTCCTTCCGCAGCATGGGCTGGCCGCAATAGTCGGCCATGCTCTCGCGCAGGACCGGGTCGCCGATGCCGTCCAGGGCGGCGCGCTGGGCGGGGGTCAGCACCAGCTCCTTGTCGTTCTGGAACGGGATGGCCGATCCGGCGTAGCCCAGCCCCGCGGCGGCGAGGTCGCGTGCCACGTCGGCATGCAGCAGGGGCTGCCAGTCGGCATCCAGGTACTCGTGCGCCAGGTAGGCGTCGTGCTGCGCCTGGGAGCGGCCGGGCAGGGGGTGCGCCAGCCCGGCCAGGTCGACGCCGTCCAGCGCCGGGGCGCCGGCCTCCTGCAGGAGGCGCGCGAAGTCCAGCGCCCGGCGCACCCGGACGTCGCTGCGTCCCTCCGCGGCGTCGGCGTGGGCGCGCAGCAGCCGCTGGAGCGGCGCCAGCCGCGCCCAGCCCGGCACCGTGTTGTAGGAGACGAGGACGGCGCCGCCCGGCTTCAGCCGCCGCTCCAGGAACCGGACGATGGCGCGCTTGGTCTCCGCCCCCACCCAGCTGTAGACGCCGTGCAGCGTGACGTAGTCGAACATCGGCAGGCCGTCGGCGTCGGCGATGTCCTCGAAGGCGACCTCGTGGAAGACGGCGTTGGGCAGCCCGGCGGCCGCGGCGCCGGCGCGGGCCTGGGCGATGTGGCCGGGGTGGAAGTCCACGCCGTGGACGGCGGCACCCGGGTTGGAAGCCGCGGTCAGGTTCACCATCAGCCCCTGGCCGCAGCCCAGCTCGCACCAGGCGAAGCCCCCGTCCTCCACCGCGTCCGAGGGCGGCGCGATGCCGTTCAGGATGCAGACGAAGTCGAGGAATGCCGGCATCTGGAAGGGGTAGAGCCCCGGGATGTACTCGACGTCCGTGACGTACCCGTCGTTCCTGTCAGACATGCGCGCTCCGGCAACGTGCGGGCGGGTGCCAAA
>DASPKT010000106.1:0-11454 GCA_035627915.1 Azospirillaceae bacterium | reverse complement strand
GAAGAGTATGGCGGCAGTGCCCAGGGCGCGATTGCGTCCGCCATCCTGGCCGAGGAATGCGGCCTGTCCGGCTTCGGCGGCTTTTCCGCCACCGTGCTGGTGCATACCGACATGGCCTCGCCGCATCTCGCCCATGCAGGAGCCAAGGCACAGCTGGATCGCTGGTTCGGCAAGGTCATTGCCGGCGAGCTGATCACCGCCGTTGCCGTTACCGAGCCTGACGCCGGTTCCGACGTCGCCGCCATCCGCACCCGCGCCCGGCGCGACGGCGATGCTTACCTGCTCAACGGCAGCAAGATGTTCATCACCAACGGCGTGCATGCCGATCTCTATTTCGTCGCCGCCAAGACCGATGCGGAAGCCAAGGGTTCGCGCGCCATCTCGATCTTCGCCGTCGAGAAAGGCACGCCCGGTTTCAGCGTCGGTCGTAGTTTACGCAAGCATGGCTGGCTCTGCTCCGATACCGCGGAACTCGTCTTCGACAATTGCCGTGTGCCGGCGGCCAATCTGCTGGGCGAGGAGAATCGCGGCTTCTACGCCATCATGCGCAATTTCCAGAACGAGCGCCTGGTGCTGGGCGCCATGGCGGTCGGCGAATGCCGCCGTGCGCTGCAGATCACGCGCGAATACGTGACCACCCGCAAGGCTTTCGGCGGCGTGCTGGCCGACAAGCAGGCGATCCGCCAGCGGCTCGCCATGGCCGAGGCCCGCACCGAGGCCGCACGCCAGCTGGTCTATCATGCTGCCTGGCTGGTCGAGCAGGGCAGGGATGCCGTCCGCGAGGTCTCGATGGTGAAGGCGCTCTGCGGCGAGCTGGTGAGTCAGGTCATGTATGATTGCCTGCAATTCCACGGCGGCGCCGGGTATTTGCGGGAATCCGAAATCGAGCGCATGGCCCGCGACGCCCGCATCCATTCCATCGGCGGCGGCGCCACCGAGGTGATGCTGGAAGAAATCGCCAAGCGCTGGCCTGCTTAAGGCCCTGCCGCAGCGGAACCTTTGCGCTGCACAAAAATTGGCGCTAGTGTCTCCGCCTGACCGATATAACGGAGGAAACTTTCATGCGCGAAGCCGTCATCGTCTCCACCGCCCGCACGCCCATCGGCAAGGCGTTCCGCGGCGCCTTCAACGCCACGCCGGCGCCGACGCTGGCCGCCCACGCCATCCGCCACGCCGTGGCGCGCGCCGGCATCGACCCGGCGGAGGTGGAGGACGTGGTCATGGGCGCCGCCCTCCAGCAGGGCGTGCAGACGCCCAACGTCGCCCGGCTGGCGGCCCTGCGCGCCGGGCTGCCGGTCACTGTCGCCGGCATGTCGGTCGACCGCCAGTGCGCCAGCGGCCTGATGGCCATCGCCATCGCCGCCAAGCAGATCGTCGCCGACGGCATGGCGGTCGCGGTCGGCGGCGGGGTGGAGAGCATCAGCATGGTGCAGAACGAGAAGTACCGGGTGGAGCCGGACCCGGAGCTGCTGGAGCTGCACCCCGACATCTACATGCCGATGATCGACACGGCGGAGACGGTGGCGAAGCGCTACGGCATCGGGCGCGACGCGCAGGACGCCTACGCGCTGGAAAGCCAGCGCCGCACCGCCGCCGCCCAGGCCGCCGGCCGCTTCGACGCGGAGATCGTGCCGGTCACCGCCCGCATGGGCGTGATGGACAAGGAGACGAAGCAGGTCAGCTTCCGCGAGGTCACGCTGGACCGCGACGAGGGCAACCGGCCCGACACGACGCTCGAGGGGCTGGCGTCGCTGAAGCCCGTGCGCGGCGAGGGGGCGGTCATCACCGCCGGCAATGCCAGCCAGCTCTCCGACGGGGCGTCGGCCTGCGTGCTGATGGAGGCGGGGGAGGCGGCGCGGCGGGGCCTCACGCCGCTCGGCGTCTACCGCGGCATCGCGGTGGCCGGGCTGGCCCCGGACGAGATGGGCATCGGCCCCATCCACGCCATCCCGAAGCTGCTGAAAACCCACGGGCTGGGCGTCGGGGACATCGGCCTCTGGGAGCTGAACGAGGCCTTCGCGGTGCAGGTGCTCTACTGCCGCGACCGGCTGGGCATCCCGGACGACCGGCTGAACGTGGACGGCGGCGCCATCTCCGTCGGCCACCCCTACGGCATGTCCGGCGCCCGCCTCACCGGCCATGCCCTGATCGAGGGCAAGCGCCGCGGCGCCCGCTACGTCGTGGTCACCATGTGCGTCGGCGGCGGCATGGGGGCGGCCGGTCTGTTCGAGGTGGCGTGAGGGCCGGGCCGTCATGCCAACCCTTGTTGGCGTGACGGTCGAGAGCATGGAGGGGGGTACAGGGCCTTCGCCCCCCAACCCCACTCCCGTCATGCCCTCGGAGGCGGGCATCCAGGCATTCAGCGTGCGATGGTGCAGGGCGGAAGGGCGCCCACATCGCCGCTGGCGCCTCATACCAGGCCGGATAGTAGGCTGAATGCCTGGACTCCCGCCTCCGCGGGAGTGACGGTTGAGTGTGGGGAGAGGGGGCGCCCACGGCAGCGGGGAGGGCGTGCGGCCTTCGACAGGCTCAGGCTGAGGAGCGCGGTGCTGCTCCCCGACAACACCGGGCCTGGCATCCCCCATTCCTCAGGCTGAGCCTGTCGAAGCCCGCACCCCCTCACAGCCGCACCCGCGCGCATCTCCGTAGCGTGGCAGAAGGGGGCAAGGCATTATCCCCGCCATGACCGAACCGCCCCCCGCAACCCCGCCCGCCACCCTCGCCTGTGCCGGGTGCGGGGCCGTCTTCGCCTGCGATCCCGGGGGGCGGTGCTGGTGCATGGCGCTGCCGGCGCTGCCGATGCCCGAGGGGGCGGCATCCTGCCTCTGCCCGGACTGCCTCTCCGCGCGTATCCGGGCTCAGCGAGACTAGCTCAGGGCTTGGGCGGCTCCTCCACCCGCGTGATGGCGGCGACGGGGACGCGCACGGGGATGGCGGTGCCGGCGCTGCCGATCAGCTCGATGTCCCGGGCGGAGCAGATCGGGCCGCCGCCGCGCGGGGCGAAGCCGATGGTGTCGAGGGGGCCCAGGTTCGCCTGCGGGCGCGCCAGCTGCAGCCGGTAGCGCTCGGCCGCGCCGACGCGGATCTCCAGCGTCCTGGCGTCGATGACCCGGGTGTTGCGGATGTCCTCCACGTCGAAGCAGTCCTTCGACGGGGCGGCCGCGGCCGGCAGGGCCAGGGTGGACAGCAGGGCGGCGAGGGCAGGCAAGGACGGGCGCATGGGACGGCTCCTCGGGCGGGAACTACGGCGGGTATTGCCACAACAGCGGGCGCGCGGCGGCATCGCGGGCCCGGGCGCGGCATCGGCCGGCAGCATAGCATCACCGCCCCGCCAGCGCCCCCGCGACCAGCTCCAGCCCGCGCGCCAGCCGCTCCTCCGGCTCGTTGCACAGGCTGACGCGGACGGCGGCCGGGCGCAGACCCGTCTCGACGGCCATGGCGCCGGCCGGCAGCACCTCCACCCCGCGGGCGCGCAGGTGGGCCGCGAACTCCTCCGCCCGCCAGGGCTCCGGCAGGCGCAGCCAGAGGTGAAGGGCGCCGGGATGGGCGCGGAACGCGGCGCCGGGCAGGTGCCTGCGGGCGAGGTCCTGGCGGGCGGCCGCCGCCTCCCGCTGGCGGGCGGCCAGCCGCTCCGCCGTGCCGTCGGCGATCCAGCGCGCCGCCACCTGGCCGGGCAGGGGGGAGCCCATCCAGGTCGTGACCCGCAGCGCCGACAGGGCGGCGGCGGCCAGCGCCGGCGGCACCGCGGCGAAGCCGACGCGCAGGCCGGGCGCCACCGCCTTGGACAGGCTGGTGACGTAGCAGACCTGCTCCGGCGCCAGGGCCGCCAGCGGCGGCGGGCGCTCCCCCGGCGGCAGCAGGGCGCCGTAGGCGTCGTCCTCCACCGCCATGACCCGGTGCCGGCGCAGCACCCGCACGATGTCGGCCCGGCGCCCCGGCGGCATGACGGCGAGCGTGGGGTTCTGCAGCGTCGGCACCAGCACGGCCGCGCGGGCGGCCCCGCGCCCAAGCGCCGCCTCCAGCGCGTCCGGCAGCACCCCGTCGCCGTCCATCGCCAGCCCCTCCGAGCGCAGCCCCAGCGTGTTGCAGATGCCGATCAGCGCGGGCGAGGCCAGCTCCTCCAGCAGCACGCGGTCGCCCGGCCGGCACAGCGCCAGCAGGCAGAGGAACACCCCGTGGATGGCGCCCGCGGTCAGCAGCAGCCGCTCCGCCGGGACCTCAAGCCCGAGCCCGGCCAGCCAGGCGGCGCCGGCCGCCAGGTGCGCCGGGTGGGCGCCGCCCGGCTGGTAGCGCAGCAGGTCGGCGGCGGCCGGGCCGCGCAGCGCCGCGAAGGCACGCTCCAGCTCCGCCGGACCCGCCGCCGGCAGGGGGAAGTTGTTGGCGAGGTCGATGGTGCCGGCACTGCCCCCTCCCGGCCACGGCACCCGGCCGGCGTCGGGCAGCAGGCGGACATAGGTGCCGCGCCCCACCTCGCCCGTGACCACGCCCATCTCGGCGGCCAGCGTGTAGGCGCGCGTCACCGTCGTCGGGTTCAGCCCCAGCAGGCGCGCCAGCGTGCGCTGCGGCGGCAGGCGCGTGCCGGGGGGCAGGCGGCCGTCGCGCGCGGCCTCCGCGATGGCGTCGGCCAGCACGGCGTAGCGCGGCCCGCGGCGGCCGGAGATGTCGGGGGTCCACATTGCATGATCGACAATGCCGGGCGGAAATCATGCAATCAAGCGGATTGCATGGTTCCTTGGCGGCGCGCACCCTCCGCCGCCACGGACCGGAAGACGGAGAGGACGCATGCGCACCCTGGGGCTGATCGGCGGCATGAGCTGGGAGAGCACCGCCCTCTACTACCGCCACCTCAACGAGATCGCGAAGGAACGGCTGGGCGGCCTGCATTCCGCCCCCGTCCTGCTGCATTCCTTCGACTTCGACGAGATCGCCCGGCTGCAGGGCGCGGGCGACTGGGACACCGCCGCCGGCCTGCTGACGGACGCGGCGCGCGGGCTGGAGCGGGCGGGGGCGGAGGCGCTGCTGATCTGCACCAACACCATGCACCTGGTGGCAGGCCAGGTGCAGGCGGCGGTGGGGGTGCCGCTGCTGCACATCGCCGACGCCACCGGGGAGGCGCTGCGCCGGGCCGGCTGCCGGCGCCCGGTGCTGTTGGGCACCCGCTTCACCATGGAGAAGGAGTTCTACCGCGGCCGCCTGGCGGAGCGGTTCGGCATTGACGCGCTGGTCCCGGACGAGGCGGGCCGCGGCCTCGTCCACCGCGTCATCTACGAGGAACTCTGCCGGGGCGAGGTGCGGGCGGAGTCTCGCGCGGCCTACCTGGCGGAGATCGCGCGGCTGCCGGGAGCGGACGCCGTCATCCTGGGCTGCACCGAGATCGGCATGCTGATCGGCGCGGGCGACCTGGACCTGCCGGTGTTCGACACCACCCGGCTGCACGCCGAGGCGGCGATGGACTTCGCGCTGGCGGGGCGCCAAGCTGCGGCGGGATGAGCATCGGGAGGCACGGCATGGAAGGCGTCGCGGCGGGACGGTTCGTGGCGAAGGACCCGGACTGGCGGGCGCGGGTGGAGGCGAGCTTCGCCCGCCAGGCCTTCATGCGGACGCTGGGCGCGCGCATCGTCTCGCTGGCGCCGGGCGCCTGCGTGCTCGGCATGGACCACCGGGACGATCTTACCCAGCAGCACGGCTACCTGCATGCCGGCGTCACCACGACGCTGGCCGACACGGCTGCGGGCTACGCGGCCTATTCGCTGATGCCGGCGGGATCGTCGGTGCTGACGGTGGAGTTCAAGACCAACCTGGCCGCCCCCGCCGCCGGCGAGCGGTTCGAGGCGCGGGCCCGCGTCCTCAAGCCCGGCCGCACGTTAAGCGTGGTGGAGGCGGAGGTGGCGGCGTTCCGGGACGGCGCCTGGACGCCCGTCGCCTTCATGATGGCGACCATGATGTGCCTCGCGGGCACGTCTGACGGGCCCGCCGGGGCCTGACCATGCCCAACGGCCTAGGCGGTCCGTCATAGCGCCTAGCCGTAAGACGGGATGCGGGGGCGTATGGCGCGCTGCTAGATTTCGGCCTCCTGATGAATACCCCGAAAGAGGAGTAGAGCCCGTGACGTCGAGCGAAGCGACGGCGCTGTCCGATCTGCTGCACCAGCACGAGCGGGAGATCCTGTCCGACTGGCACGGCCGCCTGGTGCAGGCCGGGGCCGCGCAGGGCGGCCGCATCTCTGAGTCCGAGCTGCTGACCCAGTGCCGCAACCTGCTGGCCGCCTTCGCCGACGCGCTCGGCAAGGGCTCGGTCGATGCCAACACGCCGGCCTTCGCCGGGGTGCGCGACCTGCTGTCCGACATCGGGCGCTCGCGGGCCACGCAGGGCTTCTCCCCGACCGAGACGGCGCTGTTCGTCTTCTCGCTGAAGCAGCCGCTGGCCGACCGGCTGAACGGCGCGCACGGGGGCGACGCGTCGAAGGCGGCGCGCGACGCCCTGGCGGCCTCCGCCCTGCTGGACCAGCTCGGCCTCTTCGTCATGGAGGTCTACCAGAAGAGCCGGGAGGAGGTGATCATCCGCCAGCAGCAGGAGATCGCCGAGCTTTCCACCCCCGTGGTGCAGCTCTGGCAGGGCATCCTGGCGCTGCCGCTGATCGGAACGCTGGACAGCGCCCGCACCCAGGTGGTGATGGAGAACCTGCTGCAGAGCATCGTCGACGTGGAGGCGGAGATCGCCATCATCGACATCACCGGCGTCCCCACCGTGGACACGCTGGTGGCGCAGCACCTGCTGAAGACGGTCGCGGCGGCCCGGCTGATGGGTGCCGACTGCATCATCAGCGGCATCCGCCCGCAGATCGCCCAGACCATGGTGCACCTGGGCGTGGAGCTGAACGTCGTGTCGAAGGCCACGCTGGCCGACGCCTTCCGCCTGGCGCTGCAGCGGACGGGCCGCACCGTGTCCCGCCTCGCCTCTGCCCCCGCGAGGGCCTGACGCCATGGACCGCATCCCGATCCTCAAGATGGGGCGGGCCCTCCTGGTCACCATCCAGGTCGACATGCACGACCGCCTGGCGATGGCGCTGGAAGAGGACCTGACGACGAAGATCGTCGCCACGGGCGCCCGCGGGGTGCTGATCGACATCTCCTCGCTGGAGATCGTCGACAGCTTCATCGGGCGCATGCTGGACAACATCGCCAGCGTCGCCCGGGTGCTCGACGCCGACACCGTCGTCGTCGGCATGCGCCCGGCCGTCGCCATCACGCTGGTCGAGCTTGGCCTCGAGCTGACCGGGATCAAGACCGCCCTGAACGTGGAAAAGGGCATGGACATGATCCGGGCCCGTCTCGACGAGACGGAGGCCGCGGATGGCGGTGGCAACGAAGACTGAGACGGTCCCCATCCGCCAGTCCGAGGACGTGGTGCGGGTGCGCCAGCAGGTGCGCGCGCGCGCCGTGGAGATCGGATTAAGCCTTGTGGACCAGACCAAGGTGGTGACCGCGGCCAGCGAGCTCGCCCGCAACACGCTGGAATACGGCGGCGGCGGCGAGATGATCCTGGAGGTGCTGCTGGACGGCATGCGCAAGGGCCTGCGGCTCTGCTTCGCCGACCAGGGGCCGGGCATCGCCGACCTGGAGCTGGCGCTCAAAGACGGCTACACGACGGGGACCGGCCTCGGCCTCGGCCTCAGCGGCGCCAAGCGGCTGTCCTCGGAGTTCGACATCCAGTCCAAGCCGGGCGAGGGCACCCGGGTCACCATCGTCCGGTGGAACCGATGATCGCCATCGGCGTGGCCGAGCAGACCGACGTCGCCGAGGCGCGCCGCCGGGTCGTGGCGCTGGCCCAGGGCCAGGGCTTCGGCGAGACGGAGGCTGGGCGCGTCGCCATCGCGGTGACCGAGCTGGCGACCAACCTGGTCCGCCACGGCCGCGGCGGCGAGGTGCTGGCGGCGGCGGAGGACGGCGGCGTCGCCGTGCTGGCGCTGGACCGCGGCCCCGGTATGGCCAGCGTGGAGGCCTGCCTGCGCGACGGCTTCTCCACCGGCGGGACGCAGGGCACGGGGCTGGGTGCGGTGCGCCGGCAGTCCGCCTCCTTCGACGTCTGGTCGCGCCCCGGCCAGGGCACGGCGGTGCTCTGCCGCTTCGGCACGGCCGGCAACCCGGCCGTCGGCGGCGTCAGCGTCGCCATGCCGGGCGAGGAGGCGTGCGGCGACGGCTGGGCCTTCGCGGGCGACGCCAACGGGCTGACGCTGCTGGTCGCCGACGGGCTCGGCCACGGGCCGCAGGCGGCGACCGCGGCCAGCGAGGCGGTACGCCTGTTCCGGCGCCGGCCCGGCGTCCCGGTCGCCGAGATGCTGGAGGCGCTGCACGCCGGGCTGCGCGCCACGCGGGGCGCCGCGGTGGCGGTGGCGCGGCTGGAGCCGGCCGGGCACCGCATGGTCTTCGGCGGCATCGGCAACATCGCGGGCACGCTGATCACCGACGGGCAGGTCAAGAAGGCGGTCTCCCACAACGGGACCGCCGGCGTCAGCGCGCGCCGCTTCCAGGAATTCGTCTATCCCGTGGGTAACGACAGCCTGCTGGTCATGCAGTCCGACGGCATCGGCACGGGGTGGGACCTCGGCCGCTATCCCGGGCTGGCGTCGCGCGACCCGCTGCTGGTGGCGGGCGTCATCTACCGCGACTTCTCCCGCCGGCGCGACGACGCGACGGTCGTGGTGGCGCGCGGGACACCCGCGGGGACAGCACCGCCATGAGCCTGCCGATCCTCACCGCCGCCATCGTGCACGAGCACGACGTCGTGGCCGTCCGCCAGCGCACCAAGCGCATCGCGGCGGAGCTGGGCTTCGACGCGCAGGACCAGACCCGCATCGCCACCGCCGTGTCGGAGATCGCGCGCAACGCCTTCCGCTATGCCGGCGGCGGCTCGGCGGAGTTCGCGGCCGACCTGTCCGCCACGCCGCAGCGGCTGGTGGTGCGGATCTCCGACAAGGGCGCCGGCATCCCGAACCTGGAGGAGATCCTGGAGGGGCGCTACCGCTCCTCGACCGGCATGGGGATGGGGCTGGCGGGCGCCCGGCGGCTGATGGACGACTTCGCCATCGAGACGGCGCCGGGGGATGGCACCCGCGTCACCCTGGCGAAACACCTGTCGCGGCGCAGCACGGCGCTGACCCGCGCCGACGTGATGCGGGCGACGGCCGCCCTGGCGAAGGAGGCGCCGGCCAGCCCGGTCTCCGAGATGCACGCCCAGAACGTCGAGCTGATGCAGGCCCTGGCCGAGCTGAACAGCCGGCAGGAGGAGCTGGTCCGCCTGAACGGCGAGCTTGAGGACACCAACCGCGGCGTCGTCGCCCTCTACGCCGAGCTGGACGAGAAGGCGGACGAGCTGCGCCGCGCCAACGACCTCAAGACCAAGTTCCTCGCCAACATGAGCCACGAGTTCCGCACGCCGCTGAACTCGATCCTGGCCCTGTCGCGGCTGCTGCTGGACCGCATCGACGGCGAGCTGACGCCGGAGCAGGAGAAGCAGGTCGGCCTCATCCGCCGCTCGGCGGAGAGCCTGACCGACCTCGTCAACGACCTCCTCGACATCGCCAAGGTGGAGGCCGGCAAGGTCGAGCTGCGGCCGACCGAGTTCACCGTGGCGGAGCTGTTCGGGGGGCTGCGCGGCGTGCTGAAGCCCCTGCAGACGGGCGAGGGCGTGGACCTCCTCTTCGAGGAGCCCGAGGGCGTGCCGCCGCTGCGCACGGACGAGGGCAAGCTGTCGCAGATCCTGCGCAACTTCGTCTCCAACGCCCTGAAGTTCACCGAGCAGGGCGAGATCCGCGTCTCCGCCCGCTTCGACGCGGGGCGCGGGCGGGTGGTCTTCACGGTGCGCGACACCGGCATCGGCATCGCGCCGGAGCACCACGAGCGCATCTTCCACGAGTTCTCCCAGGTGGAGAACCGGCTGCAGGCGCGGGTCAAGGGCACCGGCCTGGGCCTGCCGCTGTCGCGCCGGCTGGCGGAGCTGCTGGGCGGCGGCGTCCGGGTGGAGAGCGCGCTCGGCCACGGCTCCACCTTCATCCTGGAAATCCCCGCGCGGGTGGACGCCGGCACCGCGGAGGAGGCGGCGCCGGCCGGCCGCGAACGCCCGCGCGTGCTGGTCATCGACGACGACGAGTCCGACCGCTACGTGCTGCGCCAGGTCGTGCAGGCCGCCGGCGGCGAGATCACGGAGGCGCCGGACGGGGCCGAGGGGCTGCGCCGCGCCCGGGAGGAGGCGCCCGACGTCATCTTCCTCGACATCCGGATGCCGGGCATGAGCGGGTACGAGGTCCTGGCCGAGCTGGGCCGCAGTCCCGGGACGGCCGCAATTCCGGTCGTGATCTCCAGTTCTTCGGTGCTGGAGGCTTCCGACCTGGCCCGGCTGGCGCGGGCGGTCGCGATACTTCCGAAGGGGCAGTTGACCCGGGACGCCGTCTCGGCTCTGTTCAGGACCATCCTGACGCCTCCGTGACGCCGATGCCGGGAACCACAGCCACCATCCTGAACGTCGACGACACCGAGGCGATCCGCTACGCCAAGACGCGGACGCTGCAGCGGGCAGGATTCACCGTGCTCGAGGCCGGCACCGGCAGCGACGCGCTGAAGCTGGTGTCGGAGGCGCGGCCCGACCTCGTGCTGCTGGACGTGAAGCTGCCCGACATCAGCGGGCTGGAGGTGTGCCGGCTGATCAAGCAGGACCATCCCGGCGTGCTGGTGCTCCAGGTGTCGGCCCTGCTGACCGGCCGCACCGACCGGGTGCGGGGGCTGGACAGCGGCGCCGACGGTTACCTCACCCAGCCGGCCGAACCGGACGAGATGGTGGCCGCGGTGCGGGCGCTGCTGCGCTCCAGGCGGGTGGAGGACGCGCTGCGCGAGAGCGAGGCGCGCCTGTCCGCCATCTTCGGCCAGACCACGGCCGGGATCGCCCAGGTCGACCTGCAGGGCCGCTTCACCCTGGTCAACGACCGCTACTGCGCCCTGGTCGGCTGGCCGCGGGATCAGCTGCTGCAGAAGTCGCTGTGGGACATCACCGACCCCAAGGACATGGCGCGCAACCGCGAGATGTTCGACCGCGCCGTCCAGTCCGGCAAGCCCTTCGAGATCGAGAAGCGCTACGTGCGGCCGGACGGCAGCACCATCTGGGTGCACAACTCGGTCAACCTCATCCGCACGCCGGACGGCAAGGCCTCCTCGGTCATCGCCGTCACCCTCGACATCAGCGACCGCAAGCAGGCGGAGGAGCGCCAGCGCCTGCTGACGCGCGAGGTCGACCACCGCGCCAAGAACATGCTGGCGGTGGTGCAGGCGATGCTGCGGCTGACCCAGGCGGACAGCACCGCGGAGTTCGTGCAGACGGTGGAGGGCCGCGTGGCGGCGCTGGCCCGCGCCCACACGCTGCTCTCGGCCAGCCGGTGGGAGGGCGCCGACCTCCATTCGCTCC
>DASPKT010000105.1:0-38254 GCA_035627915.1 Azospirillaceae bacterium | reverse complement strand
GGCGGACTGGTTCGCCACCCTGCCCGACGCGGCCGTGCCCGGGCTGATGCGGGGGCTGGCCGACGGCGAGGGCGGCGTGCCGGTCGTGGCGGGCGAGTCGGCGGTCGCGGGCCTGGGCGCGCTGCTGCGGCTGGCGGTCGATCCGGAGGCGCGCCGCACGCTCGGCATTGACAGCGGCAGCCGAATCCTGGTCTTCGGCACGGAGGGCGATACCGATCCGGTCCTTTATGAGAAGCTGGTCGGCCGCCCGGCGGCCGCCGTCGGGCTTGACCGGCCTGCTCAGGGCTGAGCGGTCGGCGGCTCCAGCCGCAGCGCGAGGAGCGGCAGCGCCCGGCCTTCGTCGTCCCGCTCCTGGCGACCGGTGATCCGGAAGCCGCAGCGCAGGTAGAATCCGACGGCCCTGTTGGCCTCGTAGACCTGGACGGTCAGCGGGCCCTTCAGCCGGGCGGCATGCGCGACCAGCCGCCGCCCCACCCCCATGCCGTGATGGCGTGGATCCACGAAGAGTCCGCCGATGTGCCGGTCCAGCAGCCCGATGAAGCCGACGATGCAACCCGCGGCAACGGCGACCCAGGTCTCGGCGTTCGGCAGGTAGACGTCCCGGACGAGCTTCCACTGGCCCGCCAGGTCTTGGTCGGTCAGGAACGGATGGCCGACCCGAGATGCCCGCAGCCACACGTCGAGGCAGGCGGCATGGTCGGACATGCCACAAGGGCGGATCAGCAACTCGGTCATGGCCCTGGTGTCTGCGCTCTGGAACCGGCGGGGAGCCCTGTGCGGATCGGCAGTATCGCCGATCGGGCGCGGGACTGCCAAGCCCGCCCCAACGCATCCCGGCACCAACGCGGCCATCTTCAAGACCGCAGACTTGGCAAAGGGTCCAGTTCCAATTTCCGGATTCGAAACTCCGCTCTAGAGCCTTGCTGCGGGGTGGGGGCCACCAAAACTTGGCAGAGTTTCAGGGGAGCAGGTCACGTCCTGCCGCGGTTCCCAGCATCCTTTATGGTCAAATCCCTCCTTTTCAGCTGCGTAGTCCGGGCGCTTCATGCCCGGTTCGCGCCACGTATTCCGTATAGCCGCCGCCGTACTGGTGGATGCCGTCGGGCGTCAGCTCCAGCACACGGTTTGAAAGTGCCGCCAGGAAATGCCTGTCGTGCGAGACAAACAGCATGGTGCCTTCGTAAGCGGTCAACGCCGCTATCAGCATTTCCTTGGTATCAAGATCGAGATGGTTGGTCGGCTCGTCGAGGACCAGGAAATTCGGCGGATCGAACAGCATAAGCGCCATCACCAGCCGTGCCTTCTCTCCGCCGGACAGGACGCGGCATTTCTTCTCCACATCGTCTCCGGAAAAGCCGAAGCAGCCGGCAAGCGCGCGGAGCGACCCTTGGTTCGCCTGGGGGAATGCACCTTCCAAGGATTCGAAGACGGTGTGGTCGCCGTCGAGTTGCTCCATCGCGTGCTGGGAGAAATAGCCCATCTTGACGCTGCCGCCGACGGCAACGGTGCCCTTGTCCGGCGCGGTGGCACCGGCCACCAGCTTCAACAGCGTGGATTTGCCGGCACCATTGACGCCCATGACGCACCAACGCTCCCTGCGCCGGATCGTCAGGTCGAGCCCGTGATAGATGGTGCGGCTGCCATAAGCCTTATGCACGTTCCTCAGGACGGCCACATCCTCGCCCGAGCGGGGCGCCGGCCGGAAGTCGAACGCCACGACGTGGCGGCGTTTCGGCGGCTCGACACGCTCGATCTTGTCCAGCTTCTTCACCCGGCTTTGAACCTGGGCCGCGTGCGAGGCCCGGGCCTTGAAGCGTTCGATGAACTTCAGCTCCTTCGCCAGCATGGCCTGCTGCCGTTCGAACTGCGCCTGCTGCTGCTTCTCGTTCAGGGCCCGCTGCCGCTCGTAGAACTCGTAGTCCCCGGAATAGCTGGTCAGCGACCCGCCATCGATCTCGATGATCTTGCCGACGATCCGGTTCAGGAACTCGCGGTCATGCGAGGTCATCAGCAGGGCGCCATCGTAGGCCTTCAGAAACTGCTCCAGCCAGATCAGGCTTTCGATGTCCAGGTGGTTGCTCGGTTCGTCCAGGAGCATGGCGTCGGGCCGCATGAGCAGGATGCGGCCAAGGGCGACACGCATCTTCCAGCCACCCGACAAGGTCCCCACGTCCGCATCCATCATGTCCTGGCTGAAGCTGAGCCCGGCGAGAACCTCCCGTGCCCGTCCCTCCAGCTCGTAACCGCCCAACTCCTCGAAGCGCGCCTGTACCTCGCCATAGCGCGAGATGATCGAGTCCATGTCGGCGGCACGCTCGGGATCGCACATGGCTGCTTCAAGCTCGGCCAGTTCCGCTGCCACCGTGCTGACCGGCCCGGCTCCGTCCATCACTTCCGCCACGGCGGTCCGGCCGGACATTTCGCCGACATCCTGATTGAAATAGCCGATCGAGACCTGCTTCTCGATCGACACCTGGCCCTCGTCCGGGGACTCCTCACCGACGATCATCCGGAACAGCGTGGTCTTGCCTGAGCCGTTGGGACCGACCAGACCGACCTTTTCCCCCCTGTTCAATGCTGCGGAGGCTTCGAAGAAGAGGATCTGGTGACCGCTCTGCTTGGTGATGCTGTCGAATCGGATCATCTGCTGCGGTATTCCCTACGCGTGGTTGCCGGCTGTCCCTGTTCCTGTCGAGGGACTGTCGAAAACAGGGGGTGGACTGGTCCCCCGGGGCCTGGACTCAACTCCCGACACAGACCAGCCCCGCTTCCGGCGCCCGGTCCAGCAAAATTTCTGTGTGCTGACGCCCCGGCGTGCCTTGGTTTTGGTTCGATGCCGAAACTGACGGCGCGGACCGGCACCGTGCGCGCGCCCTGATCGATGTGCAGGTACAAGCCTTTGCGTTCGTGCCGGCCGGGGTCTCGGGCCAGAGCCGGTCAGTATACCTGGGATTGCGGCCAGCGCTTCCAGCCCGCAGGCGAAGCACCTTGAATTATGGCGCTCAACACGCGGTCGACTCCTCAATGGCCATGCAGGCCGAAGACAACATCCGTCTTCGGAGTTGCCGTAACGGGATTGCAGGAAGTGCGGGGACCGTTTCAAAGGTGGGGGCGAGCTGCGCTGGGAGCTGGTGGGATCGGACGTGCACGTGCTGGCCGACCTGGATGGCGACCAGGCGGCTGACCTCACGGTTGTGCTGACCGGCACCGCCGCGCTGGCGGCCGCCGACCTGGTGCTCTGAGCGATGGCGGGGGAGCCGCGCCGCAACGGCTCCCCCGCCCTTCCCTGCTTCCAAGCGCGTCCGCTGCCTGCCGGTCCACTTGAATGGACCGCCCTTCGCCGGAAAGCGGATACAGGTGCGGTCAGGCATGCCGGCGCGGTCTGGCACCCGGATCATCTCGACCTCGTAACGACCGACGCCGGCGCGGTCGGATCACCGGCAGGGCAGGGCGGCAGCCGGGGTCGCTCCCTTGCCCTATCGTGACGCCATTCGGCAGACGGCCTTCCCGGCCCGAGACGGCTGCCGGCCAGCGGCGCAGCGGCTCGCTGGATCGAGAACCTCCGCCGAACCACGAAACGGGATCGGGCAGGGACGTACGCGAGCCGGGGGCAGCGTCCGGAATTCGAGCCAGGATCGGCGGGCGAAGTGTCTCCGCATGCCCGCCGGCTTCCTAATGAGTCACGATTTCCAAGCCACGCGCAGTCAGGTACGTGATGGACGGAAAGTCCTATCGCTTTAACGTTGTGTTAACTGCAGATTAACACCCTCTTAAATTGCCTTCACCGGCACTCTGGGGTTAAATCGCGAGCCGACATGGGGCCTTCTACCCCCTGCGTACTCTTCCCCACGCGCGAGGATAATCCGATGCCATCGCCCACCTCCGTCCTGGTCACGCCCGAGGCGCGAGTGAACACCGCCACGGTGAACCACCAACAGCAGCCCCGGGTGGCGGTGCTGGCCGACGGCGGCCACGTGGTGGTCTGGCAGTCGGATGCCCAGGACGGCAGCGGCTGGGGCGTCTACGCCCAGCGCTACGACGATGCCGGCGCCAAGATCGGCGGCGAGGTCCTGGTCAACACCCACACTTCCAGCCAGCAGAGCAACCCCGCCGTCGCCGGCCTCGCCGACGGTGGCTATGTGGTGGTCTGGCAGTCCGACGCCCAGGACGGCTGGGGCTGGGGCGCCTACGGCCAGCGCTACGACGCTGCCGGCGCCAAGGTCGGGGGCGAGTTCCAGGTCAACCTGCCCGGCACCTACGGCCATCAGCACCAGCCCGCCGTGGCCGGCCTCGCCGACGGCGGCTTCGTCGTCACCTACACCTATGAAGCGGAGGTCTCCGCCCGCGTCTACGGCGCCGACGGCATCCCCCGCGGCGGCGAGCTGCTGTACCTGAACACCACCCTGGCCGGGCACCAGGGCGTCACCCAGGTGGCGGCGCTGCCCGGCGGCGGCTTCGTCGCGGTCTGGGAGGGGTCCGACAACTTCGGCGCCCGCGTCAACGGCCGGGTGTTCAATGCCGACGGCACGCCGCTGGGCGCCGACTTCATCGTCAACGACATCACCGTCGACCGCGACCAGCGGCTGTCGGGGGTGACGGTGCTGGCCGACGGCAGCTTCGTGGCGGTGTGGCACTCCTGGCCGCAGGACGGCGACGGCTCCGGCGTCTATGCGCGCCGCTTCGACGCGGCGGGCGTGCCGCTGGCGGGCGAGTTCCAGGTCAACACCACCGTCGCCTCGAACCAGTCGGAGCCGTGGGTGACGGCGCTGGCGGACGGCGGCTTCCTGGTGGCGTGGAGCTCCTACGGCCAGGACGGCGCCGAGGAGGGCATCTACGCGCAGCGCTACGACGCCTCCGCCACGAAGGTAGGGGGCGAGTTCCATGTCTCGGAGACCAACGCCGGGGCGCAGCGCCGCCCCGCGCTGGCGGCGCGGCCGGACGGCGGCTGGGTGGCGGTGTGGGACGCCAGCAGCCAGGACGGCAGCGGCACCGGCGTCTACAGCCGGGTCTATGCGCCCAGCGCCGCCGCCCCGGTGGTGGAACTGAACGATGCCACGGTCGTGACCGGCGGCACGGCGGCCCTGCCCTTCATCAAGGTTCAGCCCAACGCCGGGACGGCCACGGCACCGGCCGGCACGCCAATCGTGCAGAGCTACGAATTCACCGACAAGACCGCCGGCGGCGGGTACTTCACCGTCAACGGCACGGTACAAGCGGCGAACATCCCCTTCACCATCGCCGCCGACAAGCTCGGCACCGTGAAGTGGGTCGGCGGGTCGGCCGCCGGCAGCGACACGGTCCAGGTCCGCGCCTTCGACGGCGGCCAGTGGAGCGCCGCCGACACCGCCACCATGACCACCACCACCGCCCCCGCCTCGTTCCTGGTCTCACCCGAGGCGCGGGTGAACACCGCCACGGTGAACCACCAGCAGCAGCCCCGGGTGGCGGTGCTGGCCGACGGCGGCCACGTCGTGGTCTGGCAGTCGGATGCCCAGGACGGCAGCGGCTGGGGCGTCTACGCCCAGCGCTACGACGATGCCGGCGCCAAGATCGGCGGCGAGGTCCTGGTCAACACCACGACTGCCAACCACCAGTACGCCCCCGCCGTCGCCAGCCTCGCCGACGGCGGCTACCTCGTCGCCTGGCAGGGCTACACCGGCGACAGCTGGGGCGTCTGGGCGCAGCGCTACGACGCTGCCGGCGCCAAGCTCGGGGGCGAGTTCCAGGTCAACCTGCCCGGCACCTACGGCGACCAGCACCAGCCCGCCGTGGCCGGCCTCGCCGGCGGCGGCTTCGTCGTCACCTACAGCTACGACGCGGAGGTCTCCGCCCGCGTCTACAACGCCGACGGCACGCCCAAGGGCGGCGAGATGCTGTACCTGAACACCACCCTCGGCGGGCACCAAGCCATGAGCCAGGTGGTGGCGCTGCCCAACGGCGGCTTCGTCGCGGTCTGGCACGGCTCCGACAGCTACGGGCTGTGCATCTACGGCCGTGTGTTCGCCGCCGACGGCACGCCGCTGGGCGCCGACTTCCAGGTCAATCCCCTCTATCCTGACCGCGACCAGCAGCTGCCCTCGGTAGCGGCGCTGGTCGACGGCAGCTTCGTGGTGGTGTGGCAGAGCAACGGGCAGGACGGCAACGGCTGGGCCGTGTACGCGCGCCGCTTCGGTGCGACGGGCGCGCCGCTGACGGACGAGTTCCTGGTCAACACCACCGTCGCCTCGAACCAGTCGGAGCCGTGGGCGACGGCGTTGGCGGACGGCGGGTTCCTGCTGGCGTGGAGCTCCTACGGCCAGGACGGCGCCGAGGAGGGCATCTATGCCCAGCGCTACGACGCCTCCGCCACGAAGGTGGGGGGCGAGTTCCACGTCTCGGAGACCAACGCCGGGGCGCAGCGCCGGCCCGTCCTGGCGGCGCGGCCGGACGGCGGCTGGGTGGCGGTGTGGGACGCCGCCGGCCAGGACGGCAGTGGCACCGGCGTCTACAGCCGGGTCCATGCACCCTCCACGGCGGCGCCCGGCATCGACCTTGCGGACGGAAGCGTAGCCGCGAACGGCACTCTGGCCCTGCCCTTCATCAAGGTTCAGCCTAACGCCGCGACGGCCACGGCACCGGCCGGCACGCCGATCGTGCAGAGCTACGAGTTCACCGACAAGACGGCCGGCGGCGGGTACTTCACCGTCAACGGCGCGGCACAAGCGGCGACCCCCCCCTTCACCGTTGCCGCCGACAAGCTCGGCACCGTGAAGTGGGTCGGTGGATCGGCCGCCGGCAGCGACACGGTCCAGGTGCGCGCCTTCGACGGCAGCCAGTGGGGGACCGCAGACACCGCGACGATGACGACGACCGCCCCGGCGACGCTGCTCGCCGCTTCGCCCGAGGCGCAGATCAACACCAGCACGCTGAACCAGCAGCAGGAAGCGCGGGTGGCGGTCCTGGCGGACGGCGGCCACGTGGTGGTCTGGACGTCCGAGTGGCAGGATGGTTCGTTCTGGGGCGTCTACGCCCAGCGCTACGACGCCGCCGGCGCCAAGCTGGGCGGCGAAGTGCTGGTCAACACCGCGACGTCGGACAACCAGATCGCCCCCGCCATCGCGCCGCTGGCCGGCGGCGGCTACGTCGTGGTCTGGCAGTCCCACAACCAAGACGGCAACAGCTGGGGCGTCTACGCCCAGCGCTTCGATGTCGCCGGCGCCAGGATCGGCGGGGAGATCGCGGTCAACCAGTCCACCGCCGGCGAGCAGCACCAGCCGGCGGTCGTCGGCTTGGCCGGCGGCGGCTTCGTTGTGGCTTTCACCAACGGTTCGGAGGTTTCCGCCCGCCAGTTCGACGCGGCGGGCGTGCCGAAGGGCGGCGACTTTACCTGGGTGAACACCTCCTACGGGGACCAGCAGAACCTTCCGCGGATGGCGGCGCTGCCGGACGGTGGCTTCGTGACGGTCTGGCAGTCCCATGCCCAGGACGGGTCCGGCTGGGGCGTCTACGGCCGCGTCTACGGGCCGGACGGCGTCGCGCGGGGGGCGGAGTTCAAGGTCGCCGTGACCAGCCTGGATCATCAGCAAGCGCCCTCGGTAGCGGTGCTGGCCGACGGCAGCTTCGTGGTGGCGTGGCAGTCAAACCAGGACGGCAGCGGCGGAGGGATCTACGTGCGCCGCTTCGGCGCCGACGGCGCCGCGCTGGGCGGCGAGACGATCGCCAACACCACCGTCATGTACGACCAGTACCAGCCGGCGATCACGGCGCTGGCGGACGGCGGGTACATGGTGGCGTGGAGTTCCCACCTGCAGGACGGCGGCGACAGCGGGATCTACGGCCAGCGCTTCGACGCCTCCGGTGCCAAGGTCGGCGGCGAGCTGCACATCTCGGATTCCACGGCCGGAATGCAGCACCGCGTGGCGCTCGCGGGACGCCCGGATGGCGGCTGGGTCTCGGTGTGGGACAGCGCCGGCCAGGACGGCAGCGGCTATGGAGTCTACGGCCGCATCTACGCGCCGTCCACGACGGCGCCCGGCGTCGACTTGGCGGACGGACGCGTGGTGGTGAACGGCACGGCCGCCCTGCCCTTCGTCAAGGTGCTCACGAATGCCGCGACGGCCACCACCCCGGCGGGCACGCCCTTCGTGCAGAGTTATGAGTTCACCGACAAGACGGCCGGCGGCGGGCACTTCACCGTCAACGGCGTCGTCCAGGCGGCCAACACCTCCTTCATCGTCGCCGCCGACAAGCTCGGCACCGTGAAGTGGGTCGGTGGATCGGCCGCCGGCAGCGACACGGTCCAGGTGCGCGCCTCCGACGGCAGCCAGTGGGGGACCGCAGACACCGCCGCCATGACCACCGTCGCCGCGCCGGGGGCCTTCCTGGCCTCCGCCGAGACGCTCGTCAACACCACGACCGTCGATTATCAGCAGGCCCCGCAGGTCGCGGCCTTGGCAGGCGGCGGCCACGTGGTCGCCTGGTCCTCGCACGGCCAGGACGGCCACAGCTGGGGCATCTACACCCAGCGCTTCGACGCCGCCGGCGCCAAGCTCGGCGGCGAGGTCCAGGTCAACACCGCCACCAGCGGCGACCAGTACAGCCCCGCCGTCGCCGCCCTGGCCGGCGGCGGCTACGTGGTGGTCTGGCATTCCCCGCAGGACGGCTCCGGCTACGGCGTCTACGGCCAGCGCTTCGACGCCGCCGGCACCAAGGTCGGGGGCGAGTTCCGGGTCAACGCCGGCACCAGCGACACCCAGTACCAGGCGGCCGTGACGGGCCTCGCCGACGGCGGCTTCGTGGTCGCCTACATCTACGGCACCGAGATGTCGCTGCGCATGTACGGCCCCGACGGCGCCGCCAGGGGCGGCGATCTCTACTGGCTGAACACCAGCCATGCCGGCAACCAGACCTTCCCGAGGTTGGCGGCGCTGCCGAACGGTGGCTTCGTGGCGGTGTGGCAGGGGCTGGACAATTACGGCGACGGCACCTTCGCCCGCATCTTCGCCCCCGACGGCACGCCGCTGGGCAACGATTTCCAGGTCAACAGCGCGTTCCTCACCAACCAGCAGCAGCCCGCGGTGGCGGTGCTGGCGGACGGCAGCTTCGTGGTGGCCTGGCAGGCCATCCAGGACGCCAACGGATGGGGTGTATTCGCCCGCCGCTTCGCCGCCGACGGCACCGCGCTGGGCAACGAGTTCCAGGTCAACACCACGGAACTCTCCAACCAGTACGAAGCGAGCATCACAGCACTGGCGGACGGCGGGTTCGCGGTGACGTGGAGCTCGTTCAACCAGGACGGCAGCGACAACGGCGTCTACGCCCAGCGCTTCGACGCCAGCGGCGCCAAGGTCGGCGGCGAGCTGGACGTCTCGGAGGGCTGGTACACCGGCCAGCAGCGTTCCTGGGTCGCCGGGCGCGCGGACGGCAGCTGGGTCGTCGTCTGGGACAGCGGCAACCAGGACGGCAGCAACACCGGCGTCTACAGCCGCATCTACGCTCCCTCCGCGGCCGCGCCCTCGTTGGAGCTGGCGGATGGACGGGCGCCGGCGAACGGCGCGGCGGCCCTGCCCTACCTGAAGGTCCTGCCCAACGCCGCGACGGCCACGACGCCGGCGGGCACGCCCTTCGTGCAGAGCTACGAGTTCACCGACAAGACCGCCGGCGGCGGGCACTTCACCGTCAACGGCGTGGCCCAGGCGGCCAACACCCCCTTCACCGTCACCGCCGACAAGCTCTCCACCGTCAAGTGGGTCGGCGGCAGCACCGCCGGCACCGACACGGTCCAGGTGCGCGCCTCCGACGGCAGCCAGTGGGGGGCTGCCGACACCGCCGCCATGACCACCGTCGCCACGCCCGTGTCCTACCTGGTCACGCCGGAGACGCGGGTGAACACGACCGCCGGCGACCACCAGCAGGCCGCCCGGGTGGCGGTGCTGGCCGACAGCGGGCATGTGGTCGCCTGGGCCTCCTACAACCAGGACGGTTCCGGCTGGGGCATCTACTCCCAGCGCTACGACGACGCCGGGACGAAGGTGGGGGCCGAGACGCGGGTCAACACCACCACCGTCAACGAGCAGTACGCGCCCGCCGTCGCCGGCCTGGCGGACGGCGGCTACGTGGTGGTCTGGCAATCAAATGCCCAGGACGGTTCCGGCTGGGGCGCCTACGGCCAGCGCTATGACGCCGCCGGCACCAAGGTCGGGGCCGAGTTCCGGGTCAACCTGGGCACCGGCGGCGACCAGAACCAGGTGTCGGTGGCAGGCCTGGCCGACGGCGGCTTCGTGGTGGTGCACGCCTACGGTGGCGAGATCTCCGCCCGCCAGTTCGACGCCGCCGGCGTGCCGCAGCCCTTCGACATCTACACCGTGAACAGCTACCAGCACGCCACGCAGGCCCGGCCGCAGGTGGCGGCGCTTGCCAACGGCAACTGGGTGGCGGTGTGGGAGAGCGAGGGGCAGGACGGCAGCGGCTACGGCATCTACGCCCGCGTGTTCAACGCCGCCGGCCCGGTCACCGCCGAGTTCCGGCTCAACGCCACCACGCTGGACCAGCAGCAGTACCCCGTGGTGGCGGCCCTGGCCGACGGCAGCTTCGTGGCCAGCTGGTCCTCGCACGGCCAGGACGGCGCGGGCTGGGGCGTGGTCGCCCGCCGCTTCGCCGCCGACGGCACGCCGCTGGGCGCGGAGATCGTGGTAAACACGACCACGGCGTACGGCCAGGCGGAGTCCTCGGTGGCGGCGCTGGCGGACGGCGGCTTCATGATTGCCTGGCATTCCGAGGTCCAGGACGGCAGCGGCTTCGGGGTCTACGGCCAGCGCTTCGACGCGGCTGGCGCCAAGGTCGGCGGCGAGGTCCACATCCCGGACACCTGGTCCAACAACCAGCAGCATCCGGTCCTCGCCGGCCGCCTGGATGGCGGCTGGGTCGCCGCCTGGACGAACATCGACGGCGCCTACGCCGACGTCCACAGCCGTGTCTACGTCGTTCCCGAGCCCTTCACGGAGCTGCACGGCACCCCCGGTCCCGACACGCTGGGCGGCGGCGACCTGCGGCTCCACATCCTGGCCTATTCCGGTGACGACAGCCTGACCGGCACCAAGAAGTCCGACTGGATCGAGGGTGGGGCCGGCAACGACACGCTGGACGGCGGCCCCGGCACCGACACGCTGGACGGCGGCGCGGGCGACGACCTGTACCTGGTCGGCCATGCGGGCGACGTCTTCGTCGAGGCCGAGGACGGCGGCATCGACGAGGTCCGGACCGGCCTGTCCGGCCACGTGCTCGCCGAGCACATGGAGAATCTCACTTATGTCGGCGCCGGTTCGTTCGCCGGCACCGGCAATGCCGGCATCAACCTGCTGACCGGCGGCGGGGGTGCGGACACCCTGGCCGGTGCCGCCGGCGACGACGTTCTGGCGGGCCTTGCCGGGGCGGACTCGCTGGACGGCGGGGACGGGTTCGACACCGCCGACTACGGTGCATCCACCGCCGCGGTCACGGTCGACCTGGGCACCAAGACCGCGACGGGTGGACATGCGCAGGGCGACACGCTGACCGGCATGGAGGCGGTGCAGGGGTCCGGCTTCGCCGACGTCCTGCGCGGCGACGATTCCGCCAACGTGCTTACCGGCGCCGGCGGTGACGACACGCTGCGCGGCGGCGGGGGCGACGATGGACTTATCGGCGGCGATGGCCAGGACACCGCGGTGTTCCGCGGCAAGCTCGGGGAGTTCGTCGTCAAGCGCCTGGGCGACACCGGCTACATCGTGACCCATGCGAACCCGGCGGGTGCGGGATCGCCGCCGCCGAACGACGGCGTCGATCTCGTCGAGAACGTGGAAATCCTGCAGTTCGACGACGGGCAGCTCGTGCTGGACCCGGCGAACGTCGCGCCCATCGCCAGGAACGACGCCACCACGGTCGTCATGGGGGGAACGGCGCTGCTCACGCCGGGCACCCTGCTCGCCAACGACTACGACGTGGACGACGACACCCTCACGTTCGTCTCCGTGCAGAACGCCGTCAACGGAACCGTGGAGATTTCGTCGGAGGGCGATATCGTCTTCACGCCCACCGCAGGCTTCTCGGGCACGGGCTCCTTCGCCTACTCGGTGGAGGACGGCAAGGGCGGGAGCGCAACAGCCACCGTCACCGTCGCCGTCTCCTCCTTCGACCCGGCCCTGACGCCCACCGACGATGACGCGGCCGACAACAAGGTGACGGAGGGCGCCGCCGCCGGTACCAAAGTCGGCATCACGGCCAAGAGCGTGGACGGCGCCGGAAAGTCCTCGACCTTCTCGCTTCTCGACAATGGCGGCGGCCGCTTCGCCATCGACGCCGCGACCGGCGTCGTCACCGTGGCCGCCGGCGCCACGCTGGACCACGAGGCGGATCCGCTCCACGCGATCACGGTCCTGGCGAAAGGGGCCTCGGGCGCTGTCGCCACCCAGGAATTCCTGATCGAGGTCGGCAACGTGGCACCCGCGGCGCCGGTCGACGCCGATGCCGCCGCCGACAAGGCTGGTGACAGCTGGGTCACCGGGACCAGGGTCGGCATCACGGCCACCGCCGTGGAAACCGGCGAGGGCGCCGTCACCTACAAGCTGACCGACGACGCCGGCGGCCGCTTCGTGATCGACGCGGAAACCGGCGTGGTGACGATCGGGAATGCCAGCCTGATCAATTCGAACGTCGCGACCAGCCACACGATCAAGGTGGTCGCCAGCGACGGCGCGGGTACCGGACCGGAGCAGAGCTTCACCATCGCCGTCACGGACGATCCCTCGCCGACGCTGACGGGTCCGGCCAGCCTCTCCGTCGGGGGCGAGACGGTGGTGAACGGCTACGGCACCTCCGACCAGTACCTGCCCTCGATCGCGACGCTGCCGGACGGCGGATACGTCGTGACCTGGACCTCCAAGGGCCAGGACGGAAACGGCTTCGGCATCTTCGGCCAGCGGTTCGACGGCACCGGCGCCAAGGTCGGCGGCGAGTTCCAGGTCAACACGACGGTCGTGGGCGACCAGTCGTTCCCCACCACGGTCAGCCTGGAGGACGGCGGATTCGCCGTGTTCTGGACCTCGGCCCGGCTGGGCACGAACACGGTGCTCTACGGACAGCGGTTCGATGCCGGCGGCAATGCCGTGGGCGCCCAGATGACCGTCTTCTCGCACCCCCACGGCAATGCGGAGACCCCCGCCGCGACAATCCTGGCGGACGGTTCGATGGCGGTCACCTGGTTCTACAACATCAAGAACTGGGGCAAGCTGAACATCTTCGTGCAGCGCTTCAATGAGGACGGCACGCCGCTGGGAGCGCGGATCTCGGCCACCCATCCCCAGGCCGCCCCCCAGGGCCCCCTGTTCATGCCCAGCATCGCGGCGCTCGAGGATGGCGGCTTCGTGGTGACCTGGTCCGAGGAGGTCTATGGCAACACACACCTGAGGGCCGATATCCGCGGCCAGCGCTTCGACGCGAACGGTGATCGCGTCGGCGGCAGGTTCCTGGTGAACACGACCCGGGCCGACAACCAGTACCATTCGGCCACAGCCGGACTGGACGACGGCGGCTTCGTCGTCGTCTGGCAGAATTCGATCGGCGGAGCGAGCGCCACCGACATCTTCATGCAGCGCTACAGCGCATCCGGCGAGAGGGTCGGCGCGCAATCCCGCGTGAACGGCTACACCCTGGCGGAGCAGTCCAATCCCGACGTGATCGCGCTGGCCGACGGCGGGTTCCTCGTCGCCTGGACGTCCAAGGGCAAGGACGGCAGCGGCTGGGGCGTCTACGCGCAGCGCTATCGGGCCGACGGTACCAAGCTGGGCTCGGAATTCCGCGTGGGCGACGTGACGCAGGGTAACCAGGCCCATGTCGACCTTGCCGCCCGGGAAGACGGGGGCTTCACCATAACCTGGGCCTCCGACAACCACGACGGCAGCGGCTACGCCGTGGTGAGCCGCGTCTACCAGCCGGTCGGAGGCCCGCCGGTCATCGAGGGCCACGACACCGTCGTCAGTCCCGGCAACATCCTGGGAACGGTGAACGCGGCAGCACTGGTCCGATTGGGGCACCAGCAGGGCGACGGCCATGTCGGCAGCCACCTGCAGGTCATCACGGAGTACGAGTTCGTAGACATGACACCGGGCAGTTCCACCGCCCAGCTCTCGCTGTACGGCCACCCGGTGGCCCCCGGCCAGGTGATCCGCGTTGCGCCGGTGGACCTTCCGAACGTGCATATCGTCGGCGGCGTCGCGGGCGCCGTCGACACGATCCAGGTCAGGGCCTACAACGGGGTGGCCTGGAGTGCGTGGGAATCCTCCACCGTCAAGACGGTGGGCGGATCGAGCCCGCTGGTCACCGGCATGGTCGAGGCCCCGGTCAACACGCGCACGGCCTCTGAGCAGGTCCAGCCCTCGGTGGCGGTGCTGGCGGACGGCGGCCACGTGGTGACGTGGAGTTCCTTCGGCCAGGACGGCAGCGGCTACGGCATCTACGGACAGCGTTTCGACAGCGTCGGGAACGCGGTCGGCGGCGAGTTCCGCGTCAATACGGCTCCCGGCCAGGACCAAACCTACTCGTCCGCGGTCGCGCTCTCCGATGGCGGCTTCATGGTCTTCTGGCAGCACCGCGTCAGTTCCGCGGGCATAGAGTTCCATGCCCAGCGCTATGATTCCGCCGGCATCGTCGTGGGCGGCGAGATGAATCTCGGCAGCATCGCGGAAGTCGGTTTCTTCACCCCATCGGCAGCGCTCCTGCATGACGGGACGCTGGCCGTCGCTTGGCACTACCAGACGAGCAGCTGGGGCACCAACGACATCCTGATCCAGCGCTACACGGCCGACGGACATCTGCTGGGCCCGCGCCTGTCGGCGGCGTTCCCCCGGGCATGGAACAACAATGCCTGGGTTTCCAGCCCCACCATCGCCGCCCTCAATCCCGGCGGCTTCGTCGTCGTCTGGACGGAGTCCGCGGACTACGGGGAAATCCGGGGGCAGGTCTACGACGCGGCCGGCATCAAGGTGGGCGGGACCTTCCGCGCCAACACGACGACCAGCTACAAGCAGGAGAACCCTGCCGTCGCCGGCCTCCACGACGACAGCTTCGTGGTCGTCTGGGAGAGCCCCGACGGCACCGGCGGCACCGACATCTTCATGCAGCGCTTCAACCAGTTCGGCCAGAAGGTCAACGGCGAGGTGCGGGTCAACAGCTACACCGCCGGCGACCAGCTCGGCGCCGACGTCGTCGGGCTGTCCAACGGGCACTACGTCGTGGCCTGGGCCTCGGAGAACCAGGACGGCAGCGGCTACGGCATCTATGCGCAGGAATTCAACGTCTTCGGCGACAAGGTCGGCGGCGAGCGCCGGCTGAACGTCGCCTCGTCCGGCAACCAGCTGCAGGTCGACCTCGCCCGCCGCCAGGACGGCGGCTATGTCGCCGCGTGGGCGTCCGCCGGCCAGGACGGCAGCGGCCACGCCATCATCACCAACATCTACGGCGCGCCGGAGATGCTGCCCGATGGCATCTACGAGGAATTCGGCACGGCCGGCAACGACACCCTGGCGGGATCGTCGCGGCGCAGCCGCCTGTACGGCCTGGGAGGCCAGGACAGCCTTCTCGGCGGTACCGCGAACGACACGCTGGACGGCGGCGGCGGCAACGACACGCTCGACGGCGGCGCCGGGACGGACACGCTCTCCGGTGGCAGCGGCAACGACCTCTACATTATCGGCGACGCGGCCGACATGGTGGTGGAGAACGCCGGCGCCGGCACCGACACGGTGCAGACGGCGCTGCCCGCCCACACCCTCGCCGCCAACGTGGAGAACCTCGTCAATACCGGGCCGGGCAACTTCGCCGGGACCGGCAATGACGCGAACAACAGCATCGCCGGCGGCGTCGGCGCCGACACGCTGGACGGGGCAGCCGGCAACGACACGCTGGACGGCGGTGCCGGCGCCGACCTGCTCATCGGCGGGTCGGGCAACGACGTCTTCGTGCTGGTCGGCCCCGGCGACACCGTCGTGGAGGCCGCCGGCGGCGGCACCGACGAGGTCCGCACCGAGGCGGCGGCGCTCACCCTCGCGGCCGAGGTCGAGAGGCTGACCTACACGGGATCGGGGAACTTCGCCGGGACCGGCAACGCCTCGGCCAACCAGATCACCGGCGGGACCGGGTCCGACACGCTGGACGGCGGGTCGGGTGCCGACACGCTCTCGGGCGGGGCCGGCGACGACACCTACGCCGTGGACGATGCCGGCGACGTGGTCACCGAGGCGGCGGGCGGCGGCAGGGACACGGTCCAGGCGTCGCTGCCCGCCTACACGCTGGGCGCCAACCTGGAGGTGCTGGCCTACACCGGGTCCGGCGCCTTCGCCGGCACCGGCAACACGGGCGCCAACACCATCACCGGCGGCGGCGGGGCCGACACGCTGGACGGCGGCGGCGGGACGGACAGCCTGGCCGGCGGGCTCGGCGACGACACCTACGTCGTCGACGGCGCCTCCGACATCGTGGCGGAAGCCACCGGCGAGGGCACCGACACGGTGCAGACGACGCTGGCGTCCTACATCCTGGCCGCGGAGTTGGAGAACCTGGCCTACGCCGGGTCGGCCAACTTCACCGGCACCGGCAACTCGGGCGCCAACGCGGTAGCCGGCAACGGCGGCAACGACACGCTGGACGGGGGCGCGGGTGCCGACACGCTGGCGGGCGGGGCCGGCAACGACATCTACCTGGCAGACGATGCCGGCGACGTGGTTGTAGAGGGTGCCTCCGCCGGCATCGACGAGGTGCGGGTCACGGCATCCGCCTACACCCTGGGCGCCAACATCGAGGTGTTGACCTACACCGGCTCCGGCCCCTTCGCCGGCACCGGCAACGGCTCGGCCAACACCATCACCGGCGGCGACGCCGCCGACACGCTGGACGGCGCCGGCGGTGCCGACAGCCTGGCGGGCGGGCTCGGCGACGACACCTACGTGGTGGACGACGCCGGCGACGTGGTGGCGGAGGCGGCGGGCCAGGGCACCGACACGGTGCGCACCACGCTGGCCGCCTACACGCTCGGCGCCACCCTGGAGAACCTTGCCCACATCGGGTCGGCGAACTTCGCCGGTACCGGCAATTCGGACGCCAACGCGATCTCCGGCGCCGCCGGCAACGACACGCTGGACGGCAGTTCGGGCGCCGACACGTTGGCGGGCGGAGCCGGCAACGACACCTACCTGGTGGACGAGGCCGGCGACGTGGTGACCGAAGCCGCCGGTGCGGGAACCGACACCGTCAGCACCGCGCTTGCCGCCTACACGCTGGGTGCCAACCTGGAGAATTTGGCCTACACCAGCACGGGCGACTTCGTCGGCACCGGCAATACCGGCAACAACAGCATCGCGGGCGGAACCGGGGCGGACACGCTGGACGGCCAGGACGGCAACGACACGCTTTCGGCCGGCGACGGCGCCGACAGCCTCGCGGGCGGCATCGGCACCGACAGCCTGGACGGCGGCACCGGCGCCGACACCATGGCCGGCGGCACAGGCAGCGACACCTACGTCGTGGACGAGGCCGGCGACGTCATCGTTGAGAACCCGGGCGAAGGCACCGACACGGTGCGCACCTCCCTCGCCGCCTATACCCTGGCCGAGGTGCTGGAGCACCTGGTCTACACCGGCAGCGATGCGTTCGCCGGCACCGGCAACGCCGCCGACAACGCCTTAACCGGCGCCGGCGGTGCGGACACGCTGCAGGGGCTGGACGGCGACGACACTCTGACCGGCAACGGCGGCGCCGACAGCCTGGTGGGCGGGACCGGTAACGACGTGCTGAACGGCGGCAGCGGCGCCGACACGCTGGAGGGCGGCGCCGGCAACGACACCTACGTGGTGGACAGCGCGCTGGACATGGTCACCGAACTGCCCGGCGATGGCACCGACCTGGTGCAGTCCTCGGTCAGCTTCACCCTGGACACCGTTCTGGAGAACCTCACCCTGACCGGCGGCGGGGCGGTGAACGGCACCGGCAACGCGGGCGCCAACCTGCTGACCGGCAATGGCGCCGCCAACCAGCTGACGGGCCTGGAGGGCGACGACACGCTGAACGGCGGCGGCGGGGCCGACATGCTGTCGGGCGGCCTCGGCGATGACAACTACGTGGTGGACAACGCCGGCGACGTCGTCACGGAGCTGGCCGGCGAGGGCACCGACCTGGTGCAGGCCTCGGTCAGCCACACGCTGGCGGCGGAGGTGGAGCACCTCACGCTCACCGGCGGCGGCGCCATCAGCGGCACCGGCAACGGCTCTGCCAACCAGATCACCGGCAACGGCGGCGCCAACCGGCTGGACGGCGGCACGGGTGCCGACACGCTGGCGGGCGGCAATGGCGACGACACCTACGCTGTCGACGACCTCGGCGACGTGGTGACTGAGGCGGCTGGCCAGGGCACCGACACGGTGGAGACGACGCTGACCGCCTACAGCCTGGGCGCCAACCTGGAGCGCCTCGCCTTCACCGGCACCGGCGCCTTCCAGGGCACCGGCAACAGCCTCGCCAACCGCATCGCAGGCGGTTCGGGAGCCGACACGCTGGCCGGCGGAGCCGGCGCCGACACGCTGGTGGGTGGTGCCGGTGACGACGTCTACCTCCTCGAGGACGTCGGCGACACGGTCACCGAAGCCGCGGGCCAAGGCGACGACCGGGTGGAGACGGCGCTCGCCGCCCACACGCTGGCGGCCAACGTCGAGGACCTCGCCTACACCGGTTCGGGGGCCTTCGCCGGCACCGGCAACGCACTCGCCAACGTCGTCACCGGCGGCAGCGGCGGCGACACGCTGGACGGCGGCGGCGGGGCCGACACGCTGGCGGGCGGGCTGGGCGACGACATCTATAGGGTCGACGATGCCGGCGACGTGGTGACGGAGGCGGCGGGCCAGGGCACCGATACGGTGGAGACGACGCTGTCGGCCTACACGCTGGGCGCCAACCTCGAGCGGCTGGCCTACAGCGGGACCGGCAGCTTCGCCGGCACCGGCAACGCCGGCGCCAACGCCATCTCCGGGGCTGCCGGGGACGACACGCTGGACGGCGGCACGGGCGCCGACACGTTGGCAGGCGGCGCCGGGGACGACGTGTACCTCGTCGACGATGCCGGCGAGGTGGTGGCGGAGGCCTCCGGCGCCGGCACCGACCGGGTGGAGACCGCGCTGTCCACCTACAGCCTGGGCGCCAACCTGGAGGATCTCGTCTACACCGGCCCGGGTGCCTTCCAGGGTACCGGCAACGCGCTCGCCAACCGCATCACCGGCGGCATCGGAACCGACACGCTCGACGGCGGAGCCGGAGCCGACACGCTGGCCGGCGGCGCGGGCAACGACGTCTACCTCGTCGATGACGCCGGCGACACGGTCGCCGAGGGCGCAGGCCAGGGCACCGACCGGGTGGAGACCGTCCTGTCCGCCTACAGCCTGGCGGCCGACGTCGAGGACCTCGCCTACACCGGAACGGGCGCGTTCTCCGGCACCGGCAACGCACTCGCCAATGCCGTCACCGGCGGCAGCGGCGGCGACACGCTGGACGGCGGTGGCGGGGCCGACACGCTGGCGGGCGGGCTGGGCGACGACATCTATAGGGTCGACGATTCCGGCGACGTGGTGACGGAGGCGGCGGGCGAGGGCGCCGACCGGGTGGAGACCACCCTGTCCGCCTATAGCCTGGGCACCGACGTCGAGGACCTCGCCTACACCGGTACGGGTGCGTTCTCCGGCACCGGCAACGCCCTGGCCAACCGCCTCGCCGCCGGTTCGGGGGCCGACACGCTGGACGGCGGGAGCGGCGCTGACACGCTGGACGGCGGTGCGGGTGCCGACACGCTGACCGGCGGCTCAGGGGCGGACTTGTTCCGCGTCACCGCCGCGGCGGACAGCGCATCGGCCACGCCGGACGTGGTGACCGACTTCGTGGCCGCGGACGGCGACAGGCTGGACCTGTCGGCGATCGACGCGCGCGCCGACCTGGCGGGCGACGACGCCTTCGCTTGGCTCGACACCGGCGCCTTCACCGGCACGGCGGGCGAGCTGCGCTGGGAACTGGTCGGGTCGGACGTGCACGTGCTGGCCGACCTCGACGGCGACCAGGCGGCGGACCTCACGGTGGTGCTGACCGGCACCGCCGCGCTGGCCGCCGCCGATCTGGTGCTCTGAGCGACGGCGGGGGAGCCGCGCGCCATAGCGGCTCCCCCGCCCTTCCCTGCTTCAATGCGGGCCGGCCGCCGGCCGGATCGAAATCCCCGGCGGATCGAGGGCACGGAACCAGCTCACGGGTGCAGGGCCGTCCGGCCCCGCCGGGGCGCGGGCGCGGGATACTGTAGCGATAAGCGCAATTATCACTTTCGCGGAGCTTGAAACACAGACAGATTCGACTGATGCGCAGATACCATTTAATGCTCTGCCATTTTGATGTTCTGGCAATGACTTAGGGTTGGTCCCCTCGGATCGGATGGCCAAGCCCATTGCTCGGCACAGCCCCCTCCCCTGCCCTTCTGCCCGGACGGTTCCCGTGCGGCGCATGCGGCGGCCAGGGGGCGGCCAGGGACGTTCGACTTCTGGCCGGCACAGCAGCGTCGGCGACCGCCGCGGCGGCTCCGGGACCCGCAGAGGGCCGGTGGGATGGCACCGGCCCTAAGGAAGGTAGGGCGCGATTCGCGACGCGACGATCCGCTTCACCTCATCCTGCACCCGGGCCGTTGCGCCCGTCCGGGCGAAAGCGGGCAGGCTCAGGGCGGGCAGCGTCGCATCCAGCCTGGAGGCGATATCCCGCAGTGCTGCTTCCGCCCGGCCCAGGGGCAGGTCGATGGTGCGGGCCAGCGCCAGGAAGTCGTCCCTGCCCAGGCGGTCGTCCCTGCCGTTCAGCTTCAGCGCCATCCGGTCCTGCGCGAGGCCCGGGAAGACGCGCGTGGTCACCGCGTCGTAGAGCGGCGCCATGCGCACCTGCGTGAACCGGTCCGCCCCCGGCGCTGCGATCTTCAGCACCGCCAGGTTCTTCAGGTGCATGTCGCCGTCGGCGATGAACCAGGCGAAGAGGGCCCGGCGGAACAGCAGCTCGAGGTCGGCGCCGGGGTCCGTCGACAAGGGCCTGAGGCCCCTGGCGGCGCGCTCGATGGTTCCCTTGTACTTGTCGGCCGCCGGCAGGTCGAGCAGCGAGCAGAAATCCTCCAGGGCGAGGCGCCGCCGGTCGGCGGCGTCGCGGCGGACGTCGAACCGCTCCACCAGGAGGGCGGGCGGTAGCCCCTGCGGCATCTTCACCAGGGCGCGGACGGGAACGGGGAAGCCCGCCGCCTCGCCCAGGGCGAGGCACAGCCATTCCACGAGCGGCAGCGCCTCGTACCCCGAGGTTCCCGCCGGCTTCAGGATATGGGTGAAGGGCAGGCCCACGGCCGGCCGCAGCGCGCCGTCGGGCCGCAGGACCATCGGCGCCTTGATCTGGACGCCGGACAGCCGGGGAGTCTCCTTGGCGGCGAAGATCGCGGCCAGGTTCCGCTCGAATCCCTCCTCGATCTCGCTGCGGCCCGGCCCCTCGTAGCGGCCGGTGAAGCGGCCGTCCGCGCAGAAGGCGTCGAGCGGGGCCAGGAGCCTGTCGTCGGGAAGGGCACCGGGGTCCTCCCCCGCCGGCAGGATCGTCACGTTCGACATGTAGCGGCGGCCGTTGCGCAGCATCTCCCGCTCGTCGCGGTCGCGCAGCACCTGCGCCAGCCAGCCCTCGGGCAGCAGAGCCTCGATGAAGGGCGGCAGCCTGCCGGGCACGGTTTCCCGGACCAGCAGGGGGCCGGACGAGTCCACGGGCCGCCAGCGCCAGTCGACCCCGTCGTGCAGCAGCCGGCCCTGCGGTTCTCCGTGCCAGGCGACGGTCAGGTCGAGGGCGGCGGGATTGCCGGGCCTGGCGGTGGGGGGCTGCCTGAGCAGGTACCGCTCCGCCCCCTCCCCTTCCCGGTACCAGCCGTTGCGGCGGGCGAGTGTCCAGAGGGCGTCGGCGGCGGCTTGGGGCGAGCCGTGCTCCGCCACCAGGCGGGCCGCCATCTCCGCCCGCATCGGGTCGGTGACGGCGCTGGCATGCTCGCTGCGGAGGCGGAAGGCCTCCAGGAAGCGCTGGCCGGACCCGGCGACCGGCACCGTGAACTCGCCCAAGGCATCCCCCAGCCGGGCCTCCACCAGCGACGGCGCCGGGGGAGCCTCGTTCTGGATGATCTCAAGGGCGCGGATGCGGGTGCGCTGGTTGCGGCGGCCGGAGATGAACAGGCGCCCGTCCGGGGTCGGCCCGAGATGGACGGCGCTGGCCGAGGCCAGGTAGGCGGTGGTGTAGAGATAGCGTGCGATGCGGACGGCATGCGCCATGACCACGTCGTCTATGCCGGCGCCGGCGTCGGCATAGACGCCGCGGATCAACGGGACGAGGAATCCCGCGCGGGCGGCGAGATGCGCCTGCTTCGCGTCGATGGTTTCCCCGACAAGATGGAGCGCCATGGAATTTTCCCGCATGTGAGATGCGGGATCATTCCGGAATGGGCGGCGGCGACGCAAGGAATTTCCCGCAGGTCAGGCGCGCGGTCAATCTGGCCGTAGTCCCGCCCGGTAGCTGCCCGAGGCTTGGCGTGAGGCGGCTGGAGACCATTGGTATCGGCACAGGTTCCTGGCTTGGTCCACCGGTTGGCGTCCGGGGGTCCGGCGGACGCTGGAGATGACGAGGGTGGCGGCACTGCACGAACGTCGATGGCGACGACGAAGACAGAAAGCGTTGCGGTGTTCTGGCGTCAAAACGTTGATGCGTTGGGAGTGCCGGTGTGGAGAGACGGCCCGGTGGTTCCGGCGGGTCCGCTGCCCTGGCGTTTTGACACCATAACTTCATTCGCCCTGGCGACGTGAGAATGGCCCGCTTTCGGGGTCGCCGGAGGTGCGGTTTGGGTCCGGCTCGGGGCGGGGTTCCGGTCCTGGCGGCAAATCGACTGCGCCCTGGTGCCAAGCCATAGGCTCCGTCCGATTCGGCTTCAGGGTTGGGTCGATGCGGGTGGCGGCGCCCGGGCCGGTTGTCGCCATGGTCCGGTGGGACCGGGCCCCTGCTCCCGGTGCCGCGGATGCATGGTTCCGAATGGCGGGGTGCGGCTGGTGGTACGGTGTCGCCTTCGGGGTGCCAATTCCGTCCGGCCTTGGTTGGGGCTCTGCCGGTTGGTTTTGGCGTCAAAACGTTATGCAGTTGAAGCGGTTCTGGTGGGTGGGCCGGGGCCGGGCTGGGCGAGCCTGGGCGATGGTAGCGTTCTTACGTCACATCGTCTGTCAAATGCGAGTGTGGGTATGGGCGCCCTGGCGCCGCGCCTGCGGCCCGGGTGGATGCCGGACTGCGGCCCGGTGTACCCTGGGGAAGCAAGTATCGGCGGCGCGGTGGCGAGCGCGCGCCGCAGAGCCCTACCGAGGCGTTTTGACGCCAAAACGTTGATGCGTTTTCCCGTTCCGGCCTTCCGGCTTTTCCCGCTCAAAACACCCTTATGCCAGAACTGCGAAACGGCATGGCCCCGTGACGTTTGCGCATTCTCGCGTTGCTGTGTTACCACTTTATCGCGCCATTGCGGCGCGGCGTTGCAGCGGCTTAGTGTTCCGGCGGCGCGGTGCCGTCGCGCCACGATGTCACGGCATTGCGGCGCCGCGGCATGGCAACGTCGTGCGGTTTCAACACTACGGCATCGGGGAACCAGAATGTCGAAACGCCTTACCGGTGCGGCCCTCGCGGAGCGTCTCGCCGCCGCCTCGCAGGTGCCGCCGGGCCAGCCCGAAGCGCCACCCCCGGCACCCGTTCCGCCGGCCCCGGCACCCGCGGCCGTGACCGCTCCGGCCCGGCCCGCCGCCCGGCCGCCATCTCCCCCGCCGGCGGAGAAGGGGAGGGGAGGGCGTCCCCCCAAGGCCGGGGCCGACGGCTATCCGCTGACCCTGCGCGTCGACCCGGAGATGCACCGGCGGCTGCTGGAGCAGGTGCCGCGGCTCATGGTCCCGGGCCGCCCGATGCCGACCGTGCAGGACATCGCGCGGCGGCTCATCACCATCGCCCTCGACGACCCGCGCGCCCTGGCGCGCCTCGTTCCCTCGGAGTGACCCCATGGCCCACGTGATCACCGTGGCCGGCCGCAAGGGCGGCACCGGCAAGACCGTCCTGTCCCACAGCCTGGCGCACGGCCTCGGGCTGCACGGCATCGCCACCGTCATGGTGACGACCGACCCCGACCGCGAGATCCTGCCCAGCGACAGCCGGCGCTACCTGACCCAGGACGGCCGCGACCCCGCGCGCCTGGTGGAGCTGCTGGCCCGGGTGGAGGGCGACCCGCAGTTCGTCGTCGTGATCGACGGCGGCGGCAACCGCCCGGCCTTCGACGCGGTACTGGCGGAGGCCAGCGACATCACCATCGTGCCCTTCACCCCCAGCGCCGAGGACATCCGGGTGCTGCGCCTCGACCTGCAGCGCATCCCCGACGCCTATGCCCTGCCGAACCGCTGGCCGACCAACGCCATGGCCAAGAAGGTGGCGGACGGGCTACTGGCCCAGCGGCTCGCGGAGTTCCGCGGCCGCATGATGAACCCGATGCCGTCGGTGAACGCGCTCACCACGCTGGTGGACGAAGGCCTGCCCTCGAGTTCGATCGGCCCGGCATGCAAGGGCTTCGCGTTGCGCATCCTCGAGCGCATGGGGTTGAGCCTTTTCGACTTCAGGACGGCATGATGTTTTGACGTCAATACGCCACCCTAATTCCGGGCGGCCCGGCGCGGGTAGCGGCGGCGCCTGCCCGGGCCTGTGGATAAGCCGGCGAAGTTCGTGACCACGCACCCCAATCCGATTTCCGGCCTCTTCGTGACGACGCACCCGTCGCCACCGTGACGACGCCCCCTTTCCGATTCGTGACGACGCACCCCCGGGATTCGTGACCACGCCCCCGCCGGTATCCTCTAACGCCTTGCCATTACAGGGGAATCCGGCGCCCTAACTATGTAACACCTGGACTCCTAACCCTTCTAACAGGGAGCCTGCTCCCACCGCCGCCCGGCCGGGGCCAGGCGCCAACCCGCGGAAAACAAGGGCATTCAGGGCTGCCGCCGCAAAATGGGGCCCGTCGTCACGAAGTCCGAACGTCCGCGCGCCCCGAGGCTTCCCAGGGACTCGGAAAGGGGCGCGTCGTCACGAGTCGCCGGGGCCACCGCCCGCTTTTCCCCGCCCGGAGCCCAAAATAGGGTCCGTCGTCACGAATCCCGGTCCTGCAACCGCCATCCCCGGAGCAGCTTTCAGGCCACGGGTCTTTCCCCGAAGGGGTGCGTCGTCACGAAGCCGGGCCCCGATTCCCTCGGAATGGGGCCCGTCATCACGAACCGGCGGCAGGGAAGGGGTGTGTGGTCACGAGTCTTTTTTCTCGACCGACCCCTACATCTCGGCGTTCATAGGACGATGACTCCCAAATCTGGAGCCGGCGCCATGGGCCAGCAGCTCGACTTCCACCTCGACAGCCCCCTGAAGGGATCGGTCAAGTCGGCCCGCGCCATCATGGAGTTCCCCTTCTTCGACCTGTCCCGCGGCGGGCGCAAGCGCCTGACCTACGACGACGGCGAGACCCGGATCGACGTCCGCGCCATTGAGGGGTCCGGCATCGCCAACATCTACGACAAGGACCTGATCCTCTACGTCGCCTCGCTCATGGTGGAGCGGATGAACGCGGGGGAGGTGCCGGACCGCGAGTTCGTCTTCACCGCCCACGACTTCTTCCGGGTCGCCAGCCGCGACAGCTCCAAGCGGTCGTACGACAACCTCGAGGCCATGATCGACCGCCTAAAGGGCACCATGATCAAGACCAACATCGAGACCGGCGGCGAGGGCGTGGACGGCTATTTCAGCTGGCTCGACTCCGGCACCGCCATCGCCTACCGCCGCGACGCCAAGACCGGGGAGAAGCGGCTGCGGGCCATCAAGGTCGTGCTCTGCACCTGGCTGTACCGGGCCATCCTGAAGGACGGCCACATCCTGACCTACCACAACAGCTACTTCGATCTGAAACCGATCGAACGCCGGCTGTACGACATCGCCCGCTGCCACTGCGGCTACCAGGACCGCTGGACCATCGGGCTGGAGAAGCTGCACAAGAAGATCGGGGTCACCGCCGAGCTGAAGAAGGTCAAGGCGCTGCTGGTGGACCTGGAGGCCAACCAGCGCCTGCCCGAGTACAACGTCTACCTCGTCGGCCTGCCGCGCTCCCCGCTGACCAAGGCGGCGCAGGAGGCGGGCCTGAAGCCCAAGCGCGGGCCCAGCCTGAAGTCCGTCCAGGTGGTGTTCATGCCGAAGGGCAAGGCCTTGCCGGAGTTCCGCCGCGACAGCGCCTTCGAGGCCGACGAAGCCGCCTGACCCTGGCCGGATCGGTTTTTGGGGCCCGTCGTCACGAAGCGGCGGGCCCCGTCGCCGCGACCGGCGGCCCTGGATTCCCCGCGACGGATTGGACCGACGGCTCCTGGGGAACCCGGTGCCCGGGGCCCGGCTGGGCCCGCGCAGCGGCCGTCCGACCCATAACCGATCCGGTATGATCCCATCGCGAATCCTCATGGAGTTGCTATGACCCGCCGGCGCTCCCACCCTGCCCTGGACAAGGAACAGGGGAGCGGCCTGGGGAGCGCAATCGCCCAGGACCGGCCCCGGGAGCAGGGGAGTTCAAAGGATGGCTTCGCATCGTGCCGCCCGCGGGGCGGCGACCCGGTCACTGGCGGCGGCCGCCGCCCTCCTGGCACTGGCACCGGCGCCCGCCACGGCCCAGGCCGAGCTGGAGGAGATCGTCGTCACCGGATCGCGCATCGTGCGCCGCGACGCGCTCTCGGTGGGGCCGCTGACCACGCTGACCAATGAGGACATCCGAAACGCCGCGCCGCTCTCGGTCGGGCAATTGCTGCAGGACCTGCCCGGCGCCGGCGTCAGCCTGAACTCCAACGGCACGCAGGGCACGTCCTTCGGCGTCAGCGCCATCAACCTGCGCAACCTCGGCAGCGTCGAAGGCAGCGGCAACCGCGTGCTGGTGCTGGTGGACGGCCACCGCTGGATCAACGCCGCCGGCGGCCGCGGCTTCCGCGACTTCGTGGACCTCAACACGATCCCGATGGGCATCGTCGAGACGATCGAGGTGCTGAAGGACGGCGCCTCGGCCATCTACGGCGCCGACGCCATCGCCGGCGTGGTCAACGTCATCACGCGCCGCGACCTGGAGGGGTTCGAGGCCAAGGCGCAGGCCGGGATCACGTCGCGGTCGGACGGCAGGTCCATGAGCGGGGAGCTGACCTGGGGCCACGGCTTCGGCAACGGCTCGGTCCTGCTCTCCGCCAGCTATGTCGACAGCGAGGAGATCCTGACCCGCGACCGCGCGCTGACCCGCCGCGCCACCGCCCCGGTGACGGCGCCGCCGACCAGCCCGCGCGGCCTCTACCAGCTGAACGGCATCTCCACCGCGGCGACGGCGCTGACCCGCATCCCGGGCACGGCCGGCACCAGCGCGGCCGATTTCCGCGTGGCGCGGTTGCCGGACGACGATTTCAACACGCTGGTGCAGGGCAACTACTCCAACGGCCCCAGCGAGCGGCTGGGCCTGTTCGGGCGCATCACGGCGGACCTGGTGGACGGGATCGAGTTCCGCTCCGAGCTGCTCTACAACCGCCGGGAATCGGCCCAGCTGTTCTCACCCTTCCTGCTGGACGTGCGCGGCACCAACGGCTTCGCCATCGCCGCCGACCATCCGTTCAACCCGTTCGACCGGGCCTTCTCCGGCAGCGCCTTCCGTATCCAGCGGGTGCCCGAGGCCGTCGGCGACCGCAACAACATCCAGACGGTCGAGACCTTCCGCACCACCGCCGGGCTGGAGGGCGAGCTGGAGTGGATGGGGAGCTGGAGCTGGGACGCCTTCTTCAGCTACTCAAAGAACGACGCGGTGTTCCGCCAGTTCAACCAGATCGACTATGACCGGCTGGCGCTGGGGATCGGGCCCGGCGACCGCTGTGCCGCCAACTCCTGCGTCCCGGTGGACCTGTTCGGCGAGATCACGCCGGCCATGGCCGACTACATCCGCTACAACTCGCGCGACGAGAACGGCACCGGCCAGTACGACGCGACCTTCAACGTCTCCGGCATGCTGTTCGACCTGCCGGCGGGCGAGGTGGGCGTGGCGGCCGGCGTCGAGTACCGCCGCGAGAGCGCCTACGACCGGCCGGACGCCGGGGTGAACGCGGCACCGCGCTTCGTGACCGGCCTCGCCCGCACCTCGGCCCCCACCCGCGAGCCCACCGTCGGCAGCTACGACCTGCGCGAGGGGTATGCCGAGCTGGCGGTGCCGCTGCTGGCGGACCTGCCGCTGGCGCGCAGCCTCGACCTCAGCGCGGCGGTGCGCTACTCCGACTACTCCACCTTCGGCGGGGCGACGACGACCAAGCTGGGCCTGGCCTACCGGCCCGTCGACGACGTGCTGCTGCGCGGCACCTTCTCGGAAGGCTTCCGGGCGCCGTCCATCCTGGAACTCTACCAGGGCGGCCGCGAGACGCTGTTCCAGGGGACCGACCCCTGCAACGGCGGCGGCGCCGGCCTGCCCGGCTGCGCCGGGGTGCCGACGGGATACAACCAGAACCGCTTCGGCAACGGCCTGCTCCGGGGCTCGACCGGCGGCAACCTGGACCTCGACCCGGAGACGGCCGACACCTACAGCGTCGGCGTGGCGCTGACGCCGTCCTGGGTGGAGGGGCTCAGCCTGACCTCCGACTGGTACCGGATCACGGTGAAGGACGCCATCGCCGCGCAGTCGCCGCAGCAGATCCTGAACAACTGCGCCCGGCGTGGCGGCGACCTCTGCGACCTCGTCACCCGCGACCCCGCGACGGGCGAAATCCTGAACCTGCGGCAGGTGGTGCAGAACTTCAGCCGCATCCAGGTGGAGGGGCTGGACACGACGCTGCGCTACGGCCTCGACACCGAGTGGGGCCGCTTCACCGCCGTCCTCGACGCGGCGCGGCTGATCCGCTTCGTGAACTACGTGCCGCAGCCCGACGGCACCGTGCTGAGGGACGAGCGGACCGGCCGGTCGGACACGCCGCGGTCCTCCTACCCGCGCTGGAAGGGGCAGGGGTCGCTGCGCTGGAGCGAGGGGCCGTGGGAGGCCGGCTGGAAGGTCCGCTACATCGGCGACATGGGCGACATCCCGAACAACCTGGTCAACGGGGGCAGGGTGGGGGAGGTGTTCATGCACGACCTCCAGCTCGGCTACACGCACGAGGACAGCGGCGTCAACCTGACGCTGGGCGTCGACAACGCCTTCGACAAGCAGCCGCCCGTCTCGGCCGCCAACAACCCGATCAACTTCGACATCTATACCTACGACGTGCGCGGCACGTACCTCTACGCCAGGATCATGGTGAAGATGTGAGCCGGCGGGCGCCGCTTGCGCGGCGCCCGGCCCTTCGGACAAGGACGTTTCCCGCCATGAGCCTCTTCCTGGCCCGCCGCCTGCTGCAGAGCCTGTCCGTGCTGCTGGTCCTGTCGGCGCTGGTGTTCTCCGGCATCTACCTGGTCGGCAATCCCGTCGACATCCTGATCAATCCCGAGGCCACGCCGGCGGACCGCGCCGCCGCCATGGCGGCGCTGGGGCTGGACCGGCCGCTGCACGAGCAGTACCTGGCCTTCCTGGGCCGGGCGCTGGAAGGCGACCTCGGCCGCTCCTTCGTCTTCAACGAGCCGGCCATCCGCCTGATCCTGGACCGGTTCGGTGCGACGCTGGAACTGGCCGTGGTCGCCATGGGCATCGCCGTGTTCCTCGGCATCCCGCTCGGCCTCTATGCCGGGCTGAAGCCGGACAGCGTCGGCGGCCGGCTGGTCGAGACCGGCTCCATCCTGGGCTTCTCCCTACCCAGCTTCTGGCAGGGGATGATGCTGGTCCTGGTCTTCTCCGTGGCGCTGGGCTGGCTGCCCTCGGGCGGGCGCGGCGAGACCGGGTCGCTGCTGGGGTTGGAGACCAGCCTCGCCACCGCCGACGGCTGGCGCCACGTGCTGCTGCCCGCGGTCAACCTCGCTTTGTTCAAGCTGGCCCTGGTGATCCGCCTGACCAGCGCCGGCACGCGGGAGGCGATGCCGCTGGACTTCGTCGCCTTCGCCCGTGCCAAGGGGCTGCCGCCCCGCCGCATCGTCGGCGTGCACGTGCTGAAATACATCCTGATCCCGATCGTGACCGTGCTGGGGCTGGAGTTCGGCTCGGTCATCGCCTTCGCCGTGGTGACGGAGACGATCTTCGGCTGGCCCGGCATGGGCAAGCTCATCATCGACAGCATCAACCAGCTCGACCGTCCCGTGGTGGTGGCCTACCTGCTGGTCGTCGTCACCCTGTTCATGGCGATCAACCTCGTCACCGACGTCGCCTACACGCTGCTGGACCCGCGGCTGCGCCTGGGCGGAGGCCGGGCATGAGCGCGCCCGCCGCGACCGCCCCCGCCGTCCGGCCGGCGCGGCTGCCGGGCCTCTCCCGCCTTCTGGGCGACCTCGCCGCCAGCCGGCGGGCCCGGGTCGGGCTGGTGTTGCTGGCCGTGCTGCTCCTGGCGGCGCTGGCGGCCCCGCTGCTGGTGCCGCAGGACCCCTACGACCTGGCCCAGCTGAACCTGGCCGACAGCCACCTGCCCCCGGGGCGCGTCGGCAGCCACGGCTTCGTGCACTGGCTGGGCACCGACCTGCTTGGCCGCGACATGGCGTCCGGCATCCTCTACGGGCTGCGCACCAGCCTGATGGTGGGCGTGCTGGCCGGCCTGCTGGCCGCCGCGGTCGGGACGGCGGTGGGGCTGGCCGCGGCCTATGCCGGCGGGCGGGTGGACGCCGCCGTGATGCGGCTGGTGGACCTGCAGCTGAGCCTGCCCAGCATCCTGGTGGCGCTGATCCTGCTGGCGGTGTTCGGCAAGGGCCTCGACAAGATCGTGCTGGCGCTGGTCATCGTGCAGTGGGCCTTCTACGCCCGCAACGTCCGCGCCACCGCGATGACCGAGGCGGCCAAGGAGTATGTGGAGGCGGCGCGGGGGCTGCGGCTGGGCCGGGCGCGCATCCTGTTCGGCCATCTGCTGCCCAACTGCCTGCCGCCGCTGATCGTCATCGCCTCGCTGCAGACGGCCAACGCCATCGCGCTGGAGGCGACGCTGAGCTTCCTCGGCATCGGCCTGCCGGTCACCCAGCCGTCGCTGGGCCTGCTCATCGCCAACGGCTTCCCGCACATGCTGTCGGGCAAGTACTGGGTCAGCGTCTTCCCCGGCCTGGCGCTGCTGCTGCTGGTGGCTTCCATCAACCTGGTGGGCGACCAGCTGCGCGTGCTCCTGAACCCCCGTCTGCGGCCGCAGACGGCGCCGCCCCCCGGTCCCGTGGAACCGCCGCCGGCCCCGGGCGACGGAGACGCCCTGCTGAGCGTGCGCGGCCTCAAGGTGCACTACGCCACCCGCGCCGGGCTGGTCCGGTCGGTCGACGGGGTGGACCTCGACCTCGGCCGCGGCGAGGTGCTGGGGCTGGTGGGGGAGAGCGGGTCCGGCAAGTCGGTCACCGGGCGCGCGCTCATGGGCCTGGTCGACCGCCCCGGCCGCATCGCCGGCGGCAGCATCCTGCTGGAGGGGCGCGAACTGGTCGGGCTGGACGACGCCGCCTACCGGGGCCTGCGCGGCCGGGAGGTCGCCATGGTCTTCCAGGACCCGATGATGACCCTGAACCCGGTGCTGCGCATCGACACCCAGATGATCGAGGCGATCACCGCCCACGAACCGGTGCCGATCGCGGAGGCGCGGCGGCGGGCGGCCGAGGCGCTGGCCAGCGTCGGCATCGCCGACCCGGAGGCGCGGCTGCGGGCCTACCCGCACCAGTTCTCCGGCGGCATGCGCCAGCGCGTCGCCATCGCCATCGCCCTGCTGCACCGGCCGAAGCTGATCGTCGCGGACGAGCCGACGACGGCGCTGGACGTGACCGTCCAGGCCCAGATCCTGGCGGAGATGCAGGCGCTGGTGGCCCGCACCGGCACCTCGCTGGTCTGGATCACGCACGACCTGGGCGTGGTCGCCGGCCTCGCCGACCGCATCGCCGTCATGTATGCGGGCCGCATCGTGGAGGCCGGGCCGGCCGGGGCGGTGCTGGGCAGCCCCCGCCACCCCTATACCCGCGGGCTGCTGGACAGCCTGCCGCACCGGGCGGTGCGCGGCCGGCCGCTGGCGGCCGTCCCGGGCAGCACGCCGCAGCCGGTGGACCTGCCGCCGGGCTGCGCCTTCCGCCCGCGCTGCGGGCGCGCCGACGCGGCCTGCCTCGCCGCCCCGCCCCTCTCCGGCGCCGGCCACCAGGTCCGCTGCGCCCATCCGCTGGGAGATCCCGCATGACCGTGCCGCGTGCCATCGAACCGGCGGCACCGCCGCCCCTGGTCGCCCTGGAGGGCGTCTCGATGAGCTTCGGCCGGCGCCCCGGCCCGGCAGCGCGCCTCGCCGCCCGCCTCGGGCTGCCGGTGCGCGGCGGCACCGTGCAGGCGGTGCGCGACGTGACGCTCTCGATCGCCCCCGGAGAGGTGCTGGGGCTGGTGGGGGAGAGCGGCTGCGGCAAGTCCACGCTGGGCCGCATCGTCGCCGGCCTCTACGCCCCGACCGGCGGCCGCGTGCTGGTGGACGGCTGCGACCCCGCCGGGATGGCGCCGGCGGAGGCGCAGGGGAGGGGGCTCGGCATCCAGATGGTGTTCCAGGACCCCATGGCCTCGCTGAACCCCCGCCTGCGCGTGCGCCGCATCATCGGCGAGGCGGCGGTGGCGCACGGGATCGTGGCGCCGGGCGGGGCGGGGGATTTCGTCGCCGGGCTGATGCGGCGGGTCGGCCTGGACCCCGCCGCCATGGACCGGTTCCCGCACGAGTTCTCCGGCGGGCAGCGCCAGCGCATCGGCATCGCCCGGGCGCTGGCGGTGCGGCCGCGCCTCCTGGTCTGCGACGAGTCGGTGGCCGCCCTCGACGTCTCGGTGCAGGCGCAAATCCTGAACCTGTTCCTGGAGCTGCGCCGGGAGCTGGGACTCACCTACCTCTTCATCAGCCACGACCTGGCCGTCGTCCGGCATCTCAGCGACCGCGTCGCGGTGATGTATCTGGGCCGGGTGGTGGAGAGCGGGCCTGCGGAGGCGGTGTTCGACCGGCCCGCCCATCCCTACACCCGGGCGCTGGTCGGCGGGGCGCTGGGCCACGCGCTGGGCAAGCGGCGGTTCGCCGCCTTGCCGGGGGAGATCCCGTCACCGCTGCGCCCGCCGCCCGGCTGCCCGTTCCATCCCCGCTGCCCCCAGGCGGTGGCGGCCTGCCGCACGGCGCTGCCGGCCGCGGTCGAAGTGGGACCCGGCCACGCCGCCGCCTGCCACCTGGCGCCCGGCGCGGCCATGCCCGCGGAGACGTTCCATGCCTAGGCTGCTGGCCCTGTTGCTCCTCGCCCTGCTGGCCGTGCCGTCAGGCGTCGCCTCGGCGGGCGGCGACACCGTCACCATCGCGGTGCAGGCGGAGCCGAGCTCGGTCGACCCGCACTTCTCCGCCACCGGCGTCAACCAGGAGCTGGCGGCGCACCTGTTCGACACGCTGCTGGCCCGCGACGCCGAGCTGCGGCTGGAGCCGGCGCTGGCGACCGCGATCCGCCGCACCGACCCGCTGACCTGGGAGATCGAGCTGCGCCGGGGCGTGCGCTTCCATGACGGCACTCCCTTCACCGCCGAGGACGTGGTGTACAGCTTCCGCCGGGCCCCTTCCGTGCCCTTCTCGCCGGCCTCCTTCGCCGGGCGGGTGGCGCAGATCGCACATGTGGAGGCGCTGGGCCCGCACCGGGTGCGCATGGTCACCCGCAAGCCCTACGCCCAGCTGCCCTACGACCTCAGCTTCATCGCCATCGTCCCGCACACGCTGGGCGAACGGGTCACGACGGAGGACTTCAACGCCGGCCGCGCCGCCATCGGCACCGGTCCCTACCGCTTCGTGCGCTGGGACCACGGCGACCGGGTGGAGCTGGCGCGCAACGACGCCTACTGGGGGCCGAAGCCCGCCTTCGCCCGCGCCGTGTTCCGCTACATCGGCAACGACGGCGCCCGCGTGGCGGCCCTGCTGTCGGGCAGCGTCGACGTCATCGACGCGGTGCCGCCGGCCGACCTCGACTGGCTCCGGCGGGAGCCCGGCATCGCCGTGCGGCAGAGCCCGACCGTCACGCTGATCTACCTGCACCTCGACAGCGCCCGGGCGCGCAGCCCCTTCGCCAGCGGTCCGGGCGGGCAGAACCCGCTGCGTGACGTCCGGGTGCGGCGCGCCCTGGCGCTCGCCATCGACCGGGAGCTGCTGGTCGACAAGGTCCTCGCCGGCGCCGGCCTGCCCGCGGGGCAGATGGTGCCGCCCGGCACCGTCGGGTTCAATCACGACCTGCCCCCGATCCCCCACGATCCCGCCGAGGCGCGCCGCCTGCTGGCGGAGGCGGGCGTCGCCGGGGGCCTGCGCCTGACCCTGCACGCCACCAACAACCGCTATGTCGGCGACGCCCTGGTCGCCCAGGCGGTCGCCGCCATGCTGGCGCGGGCCGGGGTGGAGGTCGCGGTGGAGCCGCTGCCCAAGAGCGTGTTCCTGCCGCGCGCCTCGAACCTGGAGTTCAGCGCGATGCAGTACGGGTTCGGGTCGGTGAGCGGCACCTCCCTGCTGGCGCTGCGCTCGGTCGCCGGCACCTTCGACCCGGCGCGCGGCAGCGGCGGCATCAACCGCGGCCGCTACTCCAACCCCGAGCTGGACCGGCTGGTCGACGCGGCGGAGCAGGCCGCCGACCCCGCCACCTACGAGGACCTGCTGCGCCGGGCGGCGGCCGTGCTCCACGCCGATGCCGGCATCGTCCCGCTCTACCATCCCACCGCGAGCTGGGCCGCGCGCACGGGCATCGCGATGCAGCCGCGCCGCGACGAATGGAGCCTGGCGCAGCACATGGCGCCCGCCCCCTGACCGCCACGAAGGACATCAACCATGCAAGCCCATACACAAGCCGGGGACGACGCAGCGGCCGGGCCCTTCGAGGCCGTCGTGGACGCCGACGTGGAGATCCGGATGCGCGACGGCACCCGCCTCGTCGCCGACCTCTACCGCCCCGCCGCGGGCGGCCGCGCGCTGGCCGGCGCCTGGCCGGTGCTGCTGGAGCGCACGCCCTACGACCGGCGCGGGGTGAACCTGTCGGAATACAGCCTGGCCGACCCGACCCCGCGCGCCCGGCCGGCCGTGGCGTCTCGCTTCGCCGCCGCCGGCTACGCCGTGATGGTGCAGGACTGCCGCGGCCGCTACGGCTCGGAGGGCGTGTTCGAGAAGTACGTGAACGAGGCGGAGGACGGCTACGACACGCTCGCCTGGATCGTCCGGCAGCCCTGGTGCGACGGGCGGGTGGGCACCTACGGCCTGTCCTACGGCGCCCACGTGCAGATGGCGATGGCCTGCCTGGACCCGCCGGGCCTGGCCTGCATGGTGGTGGACAGCGGCGGCTTCTCCGACGCCTACCACGGCGGCATCCGCCAGGGCGGGGCGTTCGAGCTGAAGCAGCTGACCTGGGCCTACCGGCAGGCGCTGCTGAGCCCGTCGGTCGCCGCCGATCCCGCCCGCGTCGCGGCGCTGGAGGCGGAGGACATCCACGACTGGCTCCGCCGGCTGCCCTGGAGCGAGGGCAACTCGCCCCTGCGCTCGGTCCCGGAGTACGAGGCCTATGTGCTGAAGCAGTGGCGCAGCGGCGAGTACGACGGTTTCTGGCGCCAGGTCGGCCTGTCCGCGCGCAGCCACTACGCCACCCTCGCGGACGTGCCGATGGTGCACCTGTGCGGCTGGTACGACCCCTACGTCACCACCGCCATCGACAACCTGACCGGACTGTCCGCCATCAAGCGCGGGCCGGTGCACCTGGTCATGGGGCCCTGGACGCACGGCCAGCGCTCCCGCAGCCACGCCGGCGAGGTGGAGTTCGGCCCGGCGGCGACGCTGGACGGCTCCCTCGCCCCAGACTACGACGCCTTCCGCCTCGCCTGGTTCGACCGCTGGCTGAAGGACCGCCGGCCGGCGGTGCCGGAGAAGCCGGTCCGCCTGTTCGTCATGGGCGGCGGCAGCGGCCGGCGTACGGCGGAGGGGCGCCTCGACCATGGCGGGCGCTGGCTGGAGGCCGAGGCATGGCCGCTGCCGGGCACCCGCTTCGAGGCCCTGCACCTGCACGCCGACGGGCGCCTGGCGCCGGAGCCGCCGGAGGGGGAGGGGCCAAGCGGGGAGGGGCGGTGGCTGGAGTACGTCTTCGACCCCGCCGACCCGGTGCCCACCATCGGCGGCGCCCACACCTCCGGCCAGCCGGTCATGGAGCCCGGCGCCTTCGACCAGGTGGAGCGGCCGGACTTCTTCGGCTGCCGGCCCCCCTACCGGCCGCTGGCCGAGCGCCCGGACGTGCTGGTCTTCCAGACCCCGCCGCTGGAGCGGGACGTGGTGGTGGCGGGGCCGATCGAGGCGGTGCTGTTCGTCGGCTCCGACCGGCCCGACACCGACGTGACGGTGAAGCTCATCGACGTGCATCCGCCGAGCGGGGACTACCCGAACGGCTTCGCCATGAACCTCAGCCACGGCATCCTGCGCCTGCGCTACCGCGACGGCTGGGATGCGCCGGCCCCGCCGCTGGAGCCGGGGCGGGCCTACGCGGTGCGGGTGCCCTTGTTCCCGACGGCGAACCGGTTCCTGGCGGGCCACCGCATCCGCCTCGACGTCTCCTCCAGCAACTTCCCGCACTTCGACGTGAACCCCAACACCGGCGGGCCGCAGGGCATGCCCGACACGCCCGTGCCGGCCCGCAACCGCCTGCACCTGGACCGGGCGCATTCCTCCCGCCTGATCCTCCCGGTGCTGCCCGGGGAGGGGGCCTGACGGGGCCCGCCTCACCGGTCGACCGGCCGCCATCCTCCCGCCGGCGGCCGGGACCTGGCCCCGCGCGGCCCGCCCCCGGGCGGCCGCGCGGGGCCGCCCTTCGGCGCTTGGCGGCGGCCGGAAGCCGGCCGATAATCCCGGGCGGACGCGGCGGGGCTGGGAACCAGTGAATGGGCAGGGGGGCGCAACGGTGAAGGTCAACATCCGCTGCCTGGAGGCCTTCCGCGAGACGGTGCTGGCCGGCTCCGCCACCGCCGCGGCGCGCAAGCTCGGCATCAGCCAGCCCGCCATCAGCCGCCTGCTGGCCCAGTGCGAGGCCCAGGTCGGCTTCGAGATCTTCCACCGCGAGAACGGCCGGCTGATCCCCACGCCCGAGGCCACCATGCTGTACGAGGCGGTGGACGCGGCGCTGGGCCGGCTGGAGCGGGTGGCGGCGATGGCGGAGAACATCTCCGCCTTCCGCATCGGCGAACTGCGCATCGTCGCCCCACCCAGCCTGGTGGAGGGCGCGCTGTCGCGCAGCGTCGCCGCCTTCCTGAAGCTGCATCCCGACGTGCGGGTGACCATCGACCCGCGCGACATCGACACCGCGCGCGAGCTGGTCGCCGCCCGCTCCGCCGACCTCGGCTTCTACCCGCCCGGCGTCTATCCCGGCCTGCACTACGAGAAGTTCATCGAGAGCGAGAGCGTATGCGTGCTGCCGCCCGACCATCCGCTGTGCGCCCACGAGGTGCTGGGACCGGCGCAGCTGGGCGGCGAACCGCTGGTGCTGACCGGGAAGGGCAGGCGCGGCCGCCACCTCATCGACGACGCGTTCCGCCGCGCCGGCGTCTATCCCCGGGTGCGGCTGGAGACGCACACGGTCGGCTCGGCCTGCGTCTTCGCCGGCCTCGGCGTCGGGATCGCCATCGTCAACGAGCTGATGGCGCGCGACTATGTCAGCCGCGGCGTGGTGCTGCGGCCCTTCAGGCCCCGGGTGCTGCACGAATACGCCTTCATGACGGCGACCGCGGCACCGCCGTCGCGCGTCACCCAGGCGTTCCTGGCGCAGTGCCGCGCTTCGTTCGGCTGAGGGCGGGCGGAGCGGCCGGCACGGTGACGCGGCGGGGCCGGCCCGTACGGCCGGGGCCCCGCCGCCGCGGCAGGGGCGTCAGCCGTTGACAGTGTCCTTCAGGCCCTTGCCGGCGGTGAACTTCGGGGCCTTGGAGGCGGCGATCCTGATCGCCTCGCCGGTGCGGGGGTTCTTGCCCTCGCGGGCGGCGCGCTCGGAGACGGAGAAGGTGCCGAAGCCGACCAGGCGGACGTCGTCGCCCTTCTTC